>VGHA01000015.1 GCA_016868375.1 Betaproteobacteria bacterium
GGTACCGTCATTAGCAGAGGGTATTAGCCCCCACCGTTTCGTTCCTGACAAAAGTGCTTTACAACCCGAAGGCCTTCTTCACACACGCGGCATTGCTGGATCAGGGTTTCCCCCATTGTCCAAAATTCCCCACTGCTGCCTCCCGTAGGAGTCTGGGCCGTGTCTCAGTCCCAGTGTGGCTGGTCGTCCTCTCAGACCAGCTACAGATCGTCGCCTTGGTAGGCTTTTACCCCACCAACTAGCTAATCTGCCATCGGCCGCTCTGATAGCGCGAGGCCTTGCGGTCCCCCGCTTTCCACCGTGGTGCGTATGCGGTATTAATCCGGCTTTCGCCGGGCTATCCCCCACTACCAGGTACGTTCCGATGTATTACTCACCCGTTCGCCACTCGTCGCCAGGGTTGCCCCCGCGTTACCGTTCGACTTGCATGTGTAAGGCATGCCGCCAGCGTTCAATCTGAGCCACGATCAAACTCTATGGTTCGATCTTGTTTGCCTCTTTCGAGGCGGCTCAAACGGAATTGACTTTCATTGGTGTGAACCAATGATTGATTCCGTGTGAGCATTTGATTTTCTCGAGACGCTTGTCCAGGTCGCCCTGGGTTCGCGTATCGGCGTTTCACTCAAACGCCCACACTTATCGGCTGTTGGTTTTTAAAGACCACGTGTTTCGAACTGTTTGCTTTTCGCACTTGCCTTTGCAAGCCTGCTTTTAAAGCACCCTTTCGGATTCGCGATCAGCAAAGAGGCGGAATTATGAGGGGCTTTTTTAACCCTGTCAAATCGAAGTGTTTCTTGGGTCGATCTGACGTCTTGCTTCTTCAACGATTTTTCTCTTCGCTGTTGTTCGCCGGTCGCCCGAAGGCGTATGAGCTAAAAACGGTGAAGAACCAGAGATTATGACGACACTTTTTGATTGGCGCAAATCGGGGGGCGAACGCGCAGCGACAGGCACGC
This sequence comes from Betaproteobacteria bacterium, assembly GCA_016868375.1. GTDB lineage: Bacteria > Pseudomonadota > Gammaproteobacteria > Burkholderiales > Burkholderiaceae_E > SYIM01. The sequence continues at coordinate 957 of VGHA01000015.1, forward strand.
GCGCCCTCGTGCGCTCAACGATGCTTGAAAGCCGGTTTGCGCTTGTCGAGAAATGCAGCCATTCCTTCTTTCTGGTCCTCAGTTGCGAACATGGCGTGGAACATCCGCCGCTCGAATAGAAGGCCTTCTGTCAGAGGCGATTCAAACGCACGATTAACCGATTCTTTGACCAGCATCACCGAAGGTAACGAATAGGCTGCGATAACCGCTGCGGCATCAAGCGCCTCGGCAAGCAACCGTTCTGCCGGCACCACTCGGGACACGAGGCCTGACCGCTCTGCCTCGGCGGCATCCATCATCCTCCCCGTCAGGCACAGATCCATCGCTTTGGCTTTTGAGATTGCACGGGGTAGGCGCTGCGTGCCGCCCGCGCCCGGAATGACTCCGAGCTTGATTTCGGGCTGGCCGAAGCGCGCAGTATCGGCTGCGATAACGATGTCGCACATCATTGCCAACTCACAGCCCCCGCCCAAGGCGAAGCCAGCCACCGCTGCGATCACAGGCTTTCGTATCCGGCGCAGGGTTTCCCAGTTGCGGGTGATGAAGTCCTGTCCATGCGCTTGGCTGAATGTCATCTTTGCCATGGCGCTGATATCGGCACCCGCTGCGAATGCTTTTTCGCTGCCGGTGATGACGATGGCGCCAATGTCCGAGTTGGCATCAAAGGCCAGCATGGCCGACCCAAGTTCATCGATGAGTGCATCGTTCAAGGCATTCAGCGCCTTGGGGCGGTTCAATGTGATGAGGCCAACACGTTCGCGGGTCTCGAAGAGAATGTTCTCGTAGTTCATGGACGATTTCTCCTGATTGATATCGATGCGTCTGCACCGATTGTGCCAGCAGCGAAGGGGCGCAGCGTCGCCGATATTGGTGCTCGATGACTCATACGCGTCGGTAGTATCCTCTGACAGCCAGCGGAGTCAGCCGCGCGCCCTTAACGACCGGAGTTCCCATGTCCGACCCCAACGTGCTTTTATCCGTTCAAGCGGGTGTCGCCCGCATTACTCTCAACCGCCCGGACAAGCTGAACAGCTTCACCCGAGCCATGCATTACGACCTGCGCGAGGCCATCACGATCATCGCGAACGACCCAGGCGTGCGTGCGGTCGTGCTAACCGGCAGCGGACGCGGTTTTTGCGCGGGGCAGGATCTTGCAGATCTGTCGTTCGAGCCCGGCAACATGACCGACCTGGGCGCGCTGGTCGATGAACTGTTCAACCCGCTGGTACGCAGCCTTCAGGCAATGCGAAAGCCCGTGATCGCCCGTGTGCAGGGCATTGCCGCAGGCGCCGGCGCGAACCTCGCGCTTGCCTGCGACCTCGTCATCGCCGCGCGTTCGGCGAGCTTTCTGCAGGCCTTCGTCAATATCGGCCTGCTACCCGACTCTGGGGGTACGCATCTCCTGCCTCATCGTGTCGGCGTGGCGCGCGCAATGGGCCTGGCAATGCTCGGTGAAAAGCTTCCAGCGGCTCAGGCCGAGGCCTGGGGTCTGATCTGGAAATGCGTCGACGATGATCAACTCGATACCGAGGTCGATCGGCTGGCTGCGCGACTTGCGAGCATGCCTACCAAGGCGATCGCCGCAGCCAAGCAGGCTATCCGTGCCTCGCTCACCCAGACGCTGGATGCATCGCTTGATCTCGAGCGCGATCTGCAGGCCGATCTTTCAGCAAGCCACGACTATCTCGAAGGCGTTCAGGCCTTCCTGCAGAAGCGGCCGCCGCGCTTTGAAGGCCGTTGAGCCATGCCGATGACGCCAGCATCGATGACCCGGCTTGAGCTCGCGCAACAATCGGCCCGCATCATGTGGGACGAAGACAATGCCACCCGCCACGTCGGCATGAAGCTGCTTGATGTGACGCCTGGCCATGCCCGGCTCAGCCTCACCGTGCGAGAGGAATTCACCAATGGTCACGGCATGTGCCACGGCGGCTACATCTTCATGCTGGCCGACTCGGCGTTCGCGTTTGCATGCAACAGCCATAACCAGCGTGCGGTCGCAGCCAGCGCAGCAATCGAATTCATCGCAGCCGCACAGCGCGGTGACGTGCTCACGGCTGAGTGCTCGGAACAGAGCCGAGGCGGGCGCAGCGGCTTGTACGATACCCGCGTCACTGACCAGAACGGACGACTGATTGCGCTGTTCAGGGGTCGCTCAGCCACCATCCGCGGTCGTTTCATCGAGGAGGAGCCGTCATGACGACACACGCCAACGCCAGTCTGTCAGCGGGGGGCTTGCCGCTTGAACCGATCGAGCGCGCAAGCACGGACGCGCTGCGTACGCTGCAACTGCAACGGCTACGCGCGCAACTGACTCTTGCCTGGGAGCGGGTGCCGCACTACCGGTCCAAGTTCGAGGCTGCCGGCGTTCATCCGGGCGATCTGCGCACCTTGGGCGATCTCGCGCGCTTTCCGTTCACCACCAAGGACGACCTGCGCAGCAACTACCCGTTTGGAATGTTTGCGGTAGCGCGAGATCAGGTGGTGCGACTCCACGCATCGAGCGGCACGACCGGCAAGCCGACGGTGGTTGGCTACACCGCAGCGGATATCGACACGTGGGCGCAGCTGGTTGCGCGCTCAATCCGAGCAGGCGGGGCGCGTCGCGGCGATATGGTCCATGTCAGCTACGGCTACGGACTTTTCACGGGCGGACTGGGCGCCCACTACGGTGCGGAGAAACTTGGTTTGACGGTAGTGCCTTTTGGAGGCGGGCAAACCGAAAGACAGGTTCAACTGATCCGCGACTTTGCGCCCTCGATCATCATGGTCACGCCAAGCTATATGCTGGCGATCGCCGATGAGTTTGAGCGACAGGGGCTGAAATCAGAAAGCTGCAGCCTTCGGATCGGCATCTTCGGCGCAGAGCCCTGGACCAATGAAATGCGCGCCGAAATCGAGCGGCGGGTCGGAATCGATGCCGTGGACATTTACGGCCTGTCGGAGGTCATGGGCCCCGGTGTCGCCAGTGAGTGCATTGAAACCAAGGATGGGCCAACCATCTGGGAAGATCATTTCTATCCGGAAATCATCGACCCGGACACCGGCGCGCTGTTGCCTGACGGCGAGTTCGGCGAACTGGTGTTCACCTCGCTCACCAAGGAAGCGCTTCCCATCATTCGCTACCGGACGCGCGATCTGACGCGGCTGCTGCCAGGAACAGCCCGCACGATGCGGCGCATGCAGAAAATCACGGGTCGTTCAGACGACATGATGATTGTGCGAGGCGTGAATGTGTTTCCTTCGCAGATCGAGGAAATGATTCTTCAGCGCGCCGAACTGGCACCGCACTATGTCTGCGAGCTTGGCAAAGACGGGCCGCTCGACACACTGACCGTTCGGGTTGAAACCAAGCCTGGCCTGACAGCAGATGACGCGGCTGCTACCCAGGCTGCTCGCGCCCTGCAGCAGGCGGTCAAGACCTTCATCGGCGTGACCGCCGATGTCCGTATCGAACCGCCGGGCACTATCGAGCGCTCTGTGGGCAAGGCCAAGCGCGTCGTTGATAAACGTCCCAAACCCTGAGGTCTGCCATGAGCTTTCGCGCCTTATTTCTCGAGAAGAGCGATGCGGGTTTCAGCGCGTCGGTACGTGAACTCTCTGACACCGACCTCGCCGCGCATGCGTCCGAGGGCAACGTCACAGTTCGAATCGCATGGTCCACCGTCAACTATAAGGACGGCCTTGCCATCACGAACCGCTCTCCAGTGGTCCGTAAATGGCCCATGGTGCCAGGTATCGATGGCGCGGGAGTCGTCGAAAGCAGCGACGACCCCCGATTCGCCCCGGGTAGCGCGGTCATACTTAATGGATGGGGCGTTGGAGAGACGCACTGGGGCTGCCTCGGCGGCAAGGCCCGGCTGAAAGCTGACTGGCTGATCGCGCTGCCCGACGGGCTGTCTGCCCGTCAGTCAATGGCAATCGGCACGGCAGGGTACACCGCGATGCTGGCGGCCCTTGCGATTGAGCGTGGCGGCGTACGTCCCGATGATGGCGAAATCCTTGTCACGGGTGCCGCGGGCGGGGTGGGCAGTGTCGCCATCGCGATTCTCGCGGGATGGGGGTATCGGGTGGTGGCGTCCACAGGTCGCCCCGAAGAGGCCGGTTACCTTACCGGTCTGGGTGCGGCCGAGATCATCGACCGAGCAAGCTTGTCCGCGGCTGGCAAGCCGCTTCAAAAGGAGCGCTGGGCAGGCGTGGTCGACGCGGTCGGCTCCCATACGCTTGCCAATGCCTGTGCCCAGACACGGTCACGTGGCGTCGTGGCGGCCTGCGGCCTTGCCCAGGGCATGGATTTTCCAGCCACCGTGGCGCCTTTCATCCTGCGCGGTGTCACGCTCGCAGGCATTGATTCGGTGATGTGTCCGCGCGCGCTGCGGGAAACCGCCTGGCAGCGTCTTGCAACTGATCTCGATCGCTCAAAGCTCGATGCCATGACGCGTGAGATCGCCCTGGCGGATGCGCTGCCGGCGGCAGCCGCCGTGTTGGCGGGCCAGATTCGCGGACGACTGGTGGTTGATGTCACACGCTGATCTGATGCAACCGGTTGGGCTGCTGCTTGCTGGCGGTCGCGGCAGCCGCTTTGATTCCAGCGGTCATCTCGACAAACTGCTGGCGCGCGTGCAGGGCGAGCCCGTGTGCCTTCGCGCAGCGCAGACATTGAAGCAGGTGTGCCCGACCAGCTTCGCGGTGCTGCCGCCCGACAAGCCAGCGCTGCTGCACCTGCTGGCGCAATCCGGCTGCGAGCCTCTCGTGAGCGACGCCACGCGCCTTGGAATGGGCCATTCGATCGCGGTGGGCGCCGCGCGCATCCTTGAGAAGTGTGGCCCACGACCAGTCGTGCTGGCGCTTGCCGACATGCCTCATGTCCAACCCGGAACGATTCGAGCGCTGATCGCCCAGCTCGGAAAAGACACGCTGTCGGTCGTCGCGCCCACGTTTGGGCAACGCAGAGGCCATCCGGTCGTGTTTGGCGCAGGGCACCTTCCCTCGCTCGCGCAACTTGCGGGTGACCGCGGCGCGTTTGCCCTTCTTCAGCACTATCCGCCACGACTTCTTGAAGTCAGCGATCCTGGCGTTCTGCAGGACATCGACACCCAGGACGACCTGACCGCCTTTGCGACTGACGACACCATGGATCGCAGGCGCGACACTCCCGAACGTCATCAACCCTGACCCCAGACAGGACCCACGCGATGGCCCGACGCGTTCGCACCACCGGCGCACCCGCGCACCTTTATCGGATCTGCCCGATCGATCCGCACGCGCATTTGTTTGAGGTTGAGCTCACCATCTCCGAGCCCGACCCCAACGGGCAACGGCTCACGCTACCAGCCTGGATTCCGGGCAGTTACATGATTCGCGAGTTCGCCCGCCATGTGGTTTCAATCGAGGCGCGTGCAGGCGCGCGTACCGTTGCGCTGACAAAGGTTGACAAGCACACCTGGCAGGCGCGACGGTGTGCCGGCCCGCTTACGCTGATCTATCGGGTCTACGCATGGGATCTTTCCGTACGGGGAGCGCACCTGGATTCCACGCATGCATTTTTCAACGGCACGAGCGTGTTTCTGGCGGTGGCAGGTCAGGAGGATCGTGCCTGCGAGGTTGAACTGCAGCCACCGCCATCGTCGATTGCCACAGAGTGGAAAGTTGCGACCACACTGCCTCGGGCCGGCGCCGCCGCCTACGGCTTCGGGCGGTACCGGGCCGCGGACTACGACGAACTGATTGATCACCCGGTGGAGATGGGCCGCTTTGCGCTTGCCAGTTTCAAAGCGGCCGGCGCGCAACATGATGTTGCGATCACCGGCCAGCATGACGCCGACATGGCGCGGTTCACGACAGACCTTGCGCGGGTATGCGCGCTGCAAGCCAAGCTGTTCGAGCCCCGGGGTGGCCGCGCGCCCTTCGACCGATACCTGTTTCAGCTGATGGCAGTCGGTGATGGCTATGGCGGTCTTGAGCATCGCGCCAGCACCGCCCTGATCGCTCGGCGGACCGACTTGCCGTGGTCCGGAATGTCCGGCGTACCTGAAGGGTACCGGCGCCTGCTGGGTCTTTGCAGTCACGAGTACTTTCACGCCTGGCATGTCAAGCGAATCAAGCCCGAAGGCTTTGTTCACCACGATCTGCGCTCAGAGAGTTACACGCGCTTGCTGTGGCTCTTCGAGGGCTTCACCTCGTACTACGACGACCTGATGCTTCGTCGCGCCGGCGTACTGCCGGTGGGTGATTATCTGGAGGCACTCGCCGGCACCATTGCAAACGTGATGCGCTCGCCAGGTCGACGGCTGCAAAGCGTCGCTGAATCAAGCTTCGATGCATGGACCAAGTACTACCGGCAGGACGAAAACTCGCCCAATGCCATCGTCAGCTACTACACAAAAGGCGCTCTGGTCGCGCTCGCGCTCGACCTGTCGATCCGAACCGAGTCGGGCGGACGGGCCTCGCTCGATGATCTGATACGACTGCTTTGGCAGCGCTTTGGCAAACATTTTTACGGGGCCGATGGGCGAATCGCCACCGACGCCAGGGGCGTCGCAGAAAGCGAGCTGCCGGCGCTGATCGCCGAGGCGACCGGGCTCGATCTGTCGGCACAACTTCGTCAGTGGGTCGATGGCACAGCTGACCTGCCGCTCGCGCGTCTGCTTGAGAAGGCAGGGGTATCGCTCACCCTGCGCCGCGCTGACCATGCCGGGGCGGCACTGGGTTTGCGGGTCAGCGAGTCGGGTGCGCGGCTTCGAATTACGACGGTGTATACCGATAGCCCTGCCCAGCGCGCGGGGCTGTCAGCCGGAGACGAGCTGGTTGCGGTCAGCGGACTGCGCGCCGATGTCGCCACCCTGAAAGCTGCGATCGCACGCCGCCGCCGCGGCGCGCGACTTGAGCTTCATGCATTCCGGCGCGATGAGCTGATGCGCGTTCAAGTCGAAATTGGCGAAGCGGCCAGCAGCGAAGCAAAGCTGGTGCTGGCGCCCTCTGCACGATCGTCGGCCGTGAAACTGCGTACCGCCTGGTTGGGCGCGCTCTGACGACACCCGTTTTCTGGGCGGGACAGAATTCAGCCAAACAGCCGCGCAAGCGCCGCGCCGGGATCCGGCGCACGCATGAAGGCCTCTCCCACCAGAAACGCGCCCACACCCGCCTCACGCATCCGTGTGACATCAGCGGGACCCAGGATGCCGCTCTCAGTGACCACCAGCCGGTCTTGCGGCATCTGATCCAGCAGGCCGATCGTGGTGTCCAGAGACACTTCGAATGTGCGCAGATTTCGGTTGTTGATTCCGATAAGCGGCGTGCGCAGGGTGAGCGCGCGCGCAAGCTCCGCTGCGTCATGCACCTCAACGAGCACATCCATGCCCAGTTGCTGCGCACACGCCTCGAGCTCATGCAGTTGAGCGTCCGACAAGGCAGCGGCGATCAGCAGAATGCAGTCAGCGCCCCAGGTTCTAGCCTCAATCACCTGCCAGGCATCGACCACGAAATCCTTCCGCAGCACGGGCAGCGAACAGGCTGCGCGCGCCTCGCGCAGATGAGCGGCCGCCCCCTGAAAAAACTGCTCATCGGTCAGCACCGACAGGCACGCCGCACCACCACGCTGGTAGCTGGCGGCGATCGAAGCGGGTTCAAACGGGTCACGAAGCAAGCCCTTGCTTGGGCTTGCGCGCTTGACTTCAGCAATGACCGCAGGGCGACCGGCATTCACCGTGTCGCGCAGCGCCCGGGCAAAGCCCCGCGGCGCTAACGGATGACCGAGCGTGAGCGTGTCATTCGCCTCGGCCTGAAGATGGGCCATGGAACGCGCAGCTTGCGCGCGCGCCACCTCGTCGGTTTTTACCGCGAGAATTCGCTGCAGGATATCGCTCATGGTGAATCCCTGTTAAGCCTGCGCCGTTCGCCAGGCACTCAGCCGGCGAGCCGGCGGGTGGTCTGAACCCATTGATCAAGCTTGGCCCGCGCAGCGCCGCTTGCGATGGTTTGGCGAGCCAGTGCAATACCGTCTCCGATTGTGGGTGCCAGATCAGCGGCGTAGAGCGCGGCACCGGAATTGAGGGTGACGATTTCACGCGGCGTGCCCGGAATGTTGTTGAGCGCTTCAAGCACCATGTCCCGAGACTCGAGTGCGTCAGCCACCTTCAGGCCGCGATTACTCACCATCGACAAGCCGTAGTCTTCGGGGTGGATGTCATATTCGCGCACCTGGCCATTTCGCAGCTCGCCGACCATCGTGGCGGCACCCAGCGATATTTCATCCATACCATCCTGGCCATACACCACCAGCGCATGGCGCGCGCCGAGCTTCTCCATGACGCGAACCTGAATTCCCACCAGATCGGGATGAAACACGCCCATCAAAATGTTGGGCGCATCAGCGGGATTGGTGAGCGGGCCCAGGATGTTGAAGATGGTTCGCACGCCCAGTTCGCGACGCACCGGAACGACGTTTTTCATCGCTGGATGGTGATTGGGCGCAAACATGAAGCCCAAATTGGTTTCGCGGATGCATTGCGCGACCTGCTCGGGGCTCAGCATGATATTCGCCCCAAGCGCCTCGAGCACATCGGCGCTGCCCGATTTCGACGATACGCCGCGGTTGCCGTGCTTGGCGACCGTTGCCCCAGCGGCAGCGGCAACAAATGACGACGCTGTCGAAATGTTGAAGGTATGGGATGAATCGCCGCCTGTTCCCACGACATCGACGAAATGAGGGCCCCCATCGACCACCACCTTGTTGGCGAATTCACGCATCACCTGCGCAGCCGCGGTGATTTCGCCAATGGTTTCCTTCTTGACGCGCAGGCCCATCAAAATGGCCGCAGCGATCACATGCGACATCTCGCCTCGCATGATCATTCGCATCAGGGCCAGCATTTCGTCGTGGAAAATTTCGCGATGCTCGATGGTGCGCTGAAGCGCTTCCTGAGGTGTGATCGGCATGATCATCGACTCCGAATTCGAAAAAGGGGTAAGACATTCAGCGCCAGGAACGAATCTGGCGCTTGAGGCAGACGGGATGGCGCCAGATCGCGGGCGCGCGCGGGGGTGTCAGGCGGCAGGCTTGCGCCAGCGCCAGCGAAACGCGGAGACGAGCAGGACGCTCGAGACGGCAGGGGTAGGCAGGACACGCATCTTGCTATTGTAGCGCGTCCGCCAAGGCGCTACCGGCCGGGGGTCACCAGCCCGGTTCCGATCATCGAATCGCGGCTGATGATCTCAGCGAGCGCATCTTCGCCAAGATGGTCGGTTCCAGAGGGGCGCTCAGGAATGACCAGATAGCGGAGGTCGGCAGTGCTGTCGACCACCCGAATTTCGGTGTCGGCAGGAAGCGATACGCCGAATTCCTCAAGCACCACGCGGGGTTCCCGCACCACCCGCGCGCGGTATTCACGGCTCTTATACCAGGCAGGCGGGATGCCCAGGATCATTCTCGGGTAACACGAGCACAGCGTGCACACGACAACATGGTGCACCCCGCTCCCGTTCTCGAGCACCTGGAGCGCTGGCGTGTTGGCGACATCGATGCCGAGCTGGGTGATGGCGGGCTTGGGATCGGAAAGCAGTTTCTCGCGGAATACAGGGTCGGTCCAGGCCTTGGCCACGATTCGGGAACCCATGGCGGGCGTGCGCGATTCCTGTTTTTCAATCTGGCGCTGGACATCGGCAGCGCTGAAAACCCCGGCCTCGATCAGCAGCTCGCGCAGGGCCTGCTCGAGCAGGTGGAACTCGGTGACGGTGTCGTGGTCTTCGACGGGCGCATGCGGATGCGAGTGATCATCGTGGTCATGGTCATGATCATCATGATCGTGGTCATGGTCGTGCGCGGCAGTCATTGACGATCTCCCATGGCTGCGTCATCTGCGGGCGCCAGCCAGTGTTCATAAAGGTCTGCTTCCAGGGTGTCGCGGGGGAATGGGTAGTCGTCCCAGAGATCTGCCTGACGGAAGCGAACGCGATAAAGCCTTCGAAGTGGCAACCCCGGCTTGTGATATGCGAGGGTTTCGGGGTTCCGCCAAGCGCCCGCCTCGCTGACGACCTCGCCGACTTTTCCCTTGAGGTAGACCGGGGTGCGGCAATGGCCGAAGATGGCGTGATCCAGCACCCGAACCAGCATTCCATCGGTAAACATGATTACTGCCCCTCGGCTGCGCGGCGCTCGCGGATGACCTGCAGTCGCGCCTCGATCTGCGCATCGGTGAGAACCGACTGCTCAACCAGCAACTGGCGGATCGCCTTGAGCCACCGGTCGTAGTAGGGCAGATTTTCATAATCGAGCTTCGAATAGTTCTCGACCGCGCGACGAAGCGCATCGACCTTGAATGCAGCGCATCCAGGGTGCGTGAGCAGCATCAGCATGGCATCCACCCGCATCTCGAACAGGGTGCGGGGATGCTCGTGCCGATCGATCAGGCCCAGCTCGAGCCCGCCCAGATCATGCTGGCGACGGGAAGCTTCTCCGGTGATGGGGTCCTGTGAAGTCATGCGACGTTCTCCTGAAAGATCAGACAGTGCTCATCCGGCAGCCGTACCGCCACCGTGTCGCCACGGCCCATGGTCAGCCCGTCAGCAGGCAGATCAGCGCTGAGCGTGATCGGTGACGATCCCGGGCCAGGCGGCTGAGCGTGAAGGAGCACCTCGGCAAGCGCGCCACGATAAATCAGATCGCCGACCTTTGCAGAAAATTCGCCGCGCGCCGTATCAGGTTCGGCGGAGCGCACCTGCACATGCTCGGGACGGATCGCAAGCTGCGCGGCATCGCCGGGAGCCGGCGCGCGAGCGGGATCTGCAGGTTGGGCGTACAGTCGGGTACCGAGCGGCGTATCGATACCTGCGCGCCAGCCCTGGCTGCCGATTCTGGCGGCGACAAAGTTCGCGCGTCCAAGAAAGGCCATGACATCAGCCCGCGGCGGTCTGCGATACAGCGCTGCTGGCGTATCGATTGCCGCAATCTGGCCCGCGAACATCACCGCCACCCGGTTCGATAGCGACAGCGCCTCTTCCTGGTCGTGGGTCACGATCAGGGTGGTAATGCCAAGCTCGCGCTGCAGACGCTTGAGCTCAACCTGCATGCCGTCACGCAGCTTGCGGTCCAGCGCGCCGAGCGGCTCATCGAGCAGCAGCACATCCGGTTGAATGACGATCGCCCGGGCAAGTGCCACCCGCTGGCGCTGCCCGCCCGACAGCTGCGTGGGCAGTCGCGACTCGAAGCCTGCCAGTTCGACTCGCGCCAGGGCCTCGGAGACCGCCACAGCGATCTCGGCGCGAGGACGGCTGCGCATTCGCAGGCCATAGCCCACATTCTCGGCAACGGTCATGTGCGGAAACAGCGCGTAGTCCTGAAACACCAGCCCGACCTTGCGCCGATAGGGCGGCAGCGCGTCCACTGCCCGCCCATCAAAACGCACCTGCCCGCGGTCCGCGTGCACGAACCCCGCTACCGCGCGCAAGGTGGTGGTCTTGCCGCATCCAGAGGGCCCCAACAGCGCGACACACTCGCCGTCAGCGAGTTCAAGCGATACGCCGTTCAGCACCGGATTGCTGCCCAGCTTGAGATGGAGATCATCGATCTGAACGCTTGCCACCCGGGCCTCCTTCTGATGCCACTGACAGAGAGATGATCGACCAGCGGCGTTCGGCCCAGACGATGATGAGGCTGAGCAAAATCGTGTAAAGCGTAGAAAACGCGGCGGGCGTCGGATCAAAGTTCTGGCTGATGTAGTTGAACACTTCGATTGGCAGAACAGTGAGCGCGCCCCGGACCAGAAATATGCTGATGGGATAGTTGTCAAAGCTGATCAGGAATGCGAACAGAAAGCCGCTGATGAGGCCGGGCTTCATCTGTGGCAGGGTTACTGTGAAAAAGGCGATAAGCGGACGAGCACCGAGACTCGCCGCAGCCTCTTCCAGAGACGGGTTGGACAGCGCAAGCGAGGCAACCAGCGTGCGCACTGGATACGCAATCACCAGCACCAGGTGCCCAATCAACAGGCTGTACCAGGTAAACGAAATGCCCAGCCAGATGAAGAACTGAATCAGCGCGATGCCCAGAGCAACGATGGGCACGGCAACCGGTGAGGTAATGAATGCGCCGACAAGCGCCTTGCCCGGAAGCGGCAGGCGAACCAGACACAGTGCAATACCCACCGCAAGGAGCGTGGCGATCACACCTGCACATGAGGCAATCAACAGGCTGTACAGCACGGCCGCGCCCACCCGGTGAATTTCGCCGATATGCGCATACCAGCGCAGCGACCATCCCGATGGCGGGAACTCGATCAACTCACCCGCCCCAAAGCTCACCACCGTGGTGAACAACACCGGAAACAGCAGGAACAGCATTGCGACCCAACCAGCGATCGCGATCCCCCGATCGAGCGGATTTGCGATGGCGTCAGACCTGCGCACGGAACACCTTGCGAACAATCAGCGTGAAGGCCACAACGATTACAAACGTGATCACCACCAGCGCAATCACGATGGCCGATCCGAATGGAAAGGCAAGCTGCACCAGGAACTGCTCGGCAGCCACCTGAGAAATCATCGCAGTGGCTGGCGACCCCAGCATGAGCGGCGTCACAAACGCGCTCATGCTGAGCGCAAAGGTAAGCACCACGCCGCCGAACACGCCTGGCATCGAGAGCGGCCAGATCACATCCCGGATCACCCGCCACGGCGTTGCGCCCAGGCTTGCAGCGGAGTCGGACAGCGATGGCGGGATCCGTAGCAGCGCCGCGAAGATCGGCAGCGTCATGAACGGGATCGCGTAGTGAACCAGCGCAACGATGGTGGCACCCTCGCTGTAGACCATGCGAAGCGGCGCTTTCAGCACACCCAGCGCAATCAGCAATTGATTGACAGGTCCAGCGTCAGCGAGCGTCACCAGCCAACCGTAGTTACGCACGATGAGGCTGGACGCGAGCGATACAAATAGCGCAATGAGGAATGCCGTGCGGATGGTGCGTCCGGCTCGAACCAGGTAGAGCGCAAGCGGAAACGAGATCAGAAGCGTCCAGAGCGTGACCCAGCCGGAGATTCTCAGCGTGCGCGCCAGCGCGCGACGAACCCGACCGCTTGAGGCCAGGCGCTCATAGTGCTCAAAGCTGATGCCAAGCCCGCCCGCTGTGCCCGAGGCAGGCAGCAGGCTTTCCGCCAGCATTCGAATGAACGGGATCGCGTAAAACGCGATCAGCAATACCGCGGCCGGCCCGAGCAGGCAGGCAATTGCCAGCCGCTGTCCGGGACGCTGCCGCGGCATTGCGACAGCTTCGGTAACCACGCGCCAGGCGCTCGTCAGCCGAACACGTTATTCCACATCTCGGTGAGCTTGGCGCGGTTCTTGGACAGGAACTTCCAGTCGGCGTAGAGGATGTTGTCACCAGGCCCAAGGAGTTCGCGCGTGCGCTCGGAGGGATTGACCTCGCGATGCGCTGAGCGCGCGCGCAGGACGCTGTCGATTTTCGATTGGAACTCTTTCGACAGGCTCATGTTGACGTACACCTCGGCGAGTTCGATGTTCTTCGCCTTGGCCGGCATATTCAGGCCCACCACCTCGCCATGCAGCCCTTCGCGCAGGGTGGTCGCAGGCGCAATCGGTGCGCCTTTGTCGAGTACCGGGTTGATGAAGATGCCGTAGAACGGCACCAGAGGCACCTGCCCCGACTGCAGCATCTGAATGGCCTGAGGTGCTCCGGTGTAGGCAACCGCACCCGCGTCCTTCAGCTTGGCCAGGTGCCGCATGCCCGCGTCAAGATCGTACTGGGCATCTTTCATGGGCTTGCCGGTTGCAATCTGGGTAGCCGTGGTCACCATCCGAACGCCACTGTTCCAGGTGATGGGCGGAATGGCGATACGACGCGCATTCGATGCATCCCACATTTCGGCCCATGCGGCTGGACGAGTCTTCTGCGCATTGGTGTTGTAGTAAAGCGTGTGCACCGCATCGATGACGCCGGCCGAGAAGTCTTCGGCGAGGCGAAACGCCGGGCGCAGCATTGCCATGTTGGCGATGTTCTTCGAATTGTGCGCACGCAGCAGCCCCTCTTCGGCAGCGAGGAACACGCCGGCCTCGGAGAACTGCATGAGGTCGGGCGGATTGTCGCGCTGTGTCTTCAACATGGCGAGCATGTTGGCGGTAACGGATTGCTGCACATTGACCTTGGCGCCGGTGGCCTTCTCGAAGGCGGGGTGCAGTTCATCAATCCAGAGCTTGGCGAGCAATCCCTGGTTCAACACGACGTTGAGTTGACCCGATGCCTTGGCCGGGCTCGCCACCCAGGGTGCCGCGAGGCCCACTGCTGCGGACCGCAACACAGCGCGGCGCGATGAGGATGGATTCATATTCAACATAGTCTCCGGTAAGAATTTGGATTTCAGATACGATCGACGGCGGAATTCTTGCTGTGCCTGACCTTGGGAGTCAATGATGACCGCCATTGCATCACGGATGCTTGCACCAATCGGTGGCCTGCTGATAGGCCTCGCCGCTTCATTGGCACCCGTTGCGGCGCTTGCATGATCTGTGGATCGCGGTCAGCCTGTTGGCTGGCGGCGCGTGGCTGTGGTGGCGCCGCGCCCGGCCATTCACCGTAAACATTGCCGCAATCGCGATCGTGGCGGCTGCCGGCTCGATACATGGACAGATCGCCGCCGAGTCGATCGAGACGGCCAGCACAACGATTCTGTCGGCCTATTGGACTGGCATCCTGATGACCCAGGCTGCCCTGGGCGGCGCGGTGCTAATTGGCCTGCGGGCACTCAGTGCAGCGCGGCAACCCATCGCCGACCGGCTGCGCCTCGCAGGAGCCGCCGTATCGGCCGGCACAGCCGTGGTCGTACTGCTGGGTGCAGCGTAGGGCCTGCCAGGCTGGTCAGGCACGCACTCGCGCTCGGGCCTCGACCGCCACCTCGCCAACGTTATTGGTTGACCACAACGCGAACTCACCGTCTGCGTTGGGCTCATCGGCGTGAAGCGCAAACGGCGTGATGTCGAATGTCGGGCGTTTGGCGCGGAAATCGAACCGCTCGATGGTGGCCCCTGGCGCCACCGTTGTCTCGATAAATCCGAGCAGCAGGCTGGCAATCAAAGGCCCATGCACCACCAACCCCGGGTAGCCTTCAACCGATTGGGCGTACTCACGATCGTAGTGAATGCGATGCCCGTTGAACGTGGCTGCCGAGAAGCGAAACAGCATCACCGGATCAGGCGTCACCGTCTGGTGAAATTTGCCGGTTTTCTCTGCGCTGACGGAACCTGCCAGGGCACGCTCGGCCAGACGCGCAAGCGCGCTCACCTCGTCCGGGCCTGCGTCTCCGCGGTACACCAGATCCTGGTCTTCCTCGGCAATCAACCGGCCGCGCGCCTCCAAACGGTGGGACAGCGTCACAAAAACCATCGTGCCGCTGCGCCCCGACTTTTCTTCGGCCGAGCGGATCGTGCTGGACCGGGTGACCTGATCGCCCACCTGAAAGCGCTCATGCCAGACCAGCCGACTACCCGCCCACATCCGGCGCGGCTGAGTGGTGGGCGGTAGAAAGTCGCCAGTGCGAGCAGGATGGCCATCGCGGCCGAGCGCCGACTGCGCAGCGATTGGCGCAAACAGCATCCAGTGCCACCCCGCGGGAAGACGCTGTCCGCTCTGCGCGTTCAACTGCTCGGGCCGCTCGAAGGTAGCAGCCAACCAGCGCACCACCCGCGCATCGAGCGTTTCGACCTCGGCGCGCGAACGGCCGATGTAGGACGAGAAATCGGCCATCAGCGAGATCAGTACGAACGCGGCATGCCAAGCACATGCTCGGCAAGGTAAGAAAGAATCATGTTGGTGGAGATGGGCGCAACCTGGTACAGACGCGTTTCGCGGAACTTCCGCTCGACGTCGTACTCGGCCGCGAAACCAAAACCACCATGCGTCTGCAGGCACGCGTTGGCGGCTTCCCACGAGGCGTCCGCGGCCAGAAGCTTCGACATATTGGACTCGGCGCCGCAGGGCTCGCCTGAGTCGAACAGTTCCGCCGCGCGATAACGCATCAGGCTTGCAGCCTCGACGCTGGCATAGGACTTGGCGATCGGGAACTGCACCCCCTGGTTCTTGCCAATCGGGCGTTCAAATACGATTCGCTCGCTGGCATAGCGGCTGGCTTTCTCAACAAACCAGTAGCCATCGCCAATACACTCTGCAGCAATCAGGATCCGCTCGGCGTTCAGCCCGTCCAGAATGTACTTGAGGCCCTTGCCTTCTTCACCGATCCGGTTTTCAACCGGAATTTCCAGGTTGTCGATGAAGAGCTCGTTGGTTTCATGGTTGACCATATTGCGGATCGGGCGCAATTCAATGCCCTTGCCAATGGCTTGGCGCAGATCGACCAGGAATACCGACAGTCCCTCGGAGCGCTTCTTGACTTCCGCAAGCGGCGTGGTGCGCGCGAGCAGCAGCAGATAGTCAGAGTGCTGAACCCGTGAGGTCCAGACTTTCTGGCCGTTGACCACGTAGCGGTCACCCTTCAACTCGGCGAAGGTCTTGAGGCGGGTGGTGTCGGACCCGGTGGTGGGCTCGGTAACCGCCATGGACTGCATGCGAAGCTTGCCCGAAGCAATGGCCGGGAGGATGCGCTTTTTCTGCTCTTCAGACCCGTGCCGCAGTACGCAGCCCATGACATACATCTGCCCATGACACGCGCCCGAGTTGCCGCCGGCGCGATTGATCTCTTCCATGATCACTGACGCTTCAGTCAGCGACAGGCCCGAGCCGCCGTATTCCTCGGGGATCAGCGCGCCCATCCAACCTGCGTCTGTCAACGCGGTCACGAACGCCTCAGGAAACGCCCGGGCCTCGTCGACCTCCTGCCAGTACCGGGAATCAAATTGTTGGACGACGGCGCGAACGCCGTCACGGATGCTCTGATGGGGATCGTTGGCTCGGCTGACCATGTGAGGGACCTCTGAAAGAAACTGTGTTCAGGCTTGGGGTGGCGGGCACTCGCCGACAAACCAATCGGCGATCTGCCCACCCGTCATGAAGGTGACACCGTCGGTGCGCATCAGCAGATCAAGCATCCGCTCAAAATAAACGAAACGATGCGGCGGTCCGACCAGATGGGGGTGCAAGCCCAGGGCCAGCACCCGCGGCTGGCGCTGGCTTTCGCTTACGAACAGCTCGAGCGTGCGCTCGAGCCGCAGCAGAAACTCGGGCGACGAATGCTTTTCCACCGCGTAAATGATGGAGTCATTCAACTCGAGGTTATAGGGCATCGACATCAGCGGGCCGCGCGCCGTATGCATCCAGCTGGGCAGGTCGTCGATCACCCAATCAAAGGTGTATTCGATGCCGGCGTCCTTCAGCAACTCGGGCGTGTCGTGGGTTTGACGCAAGCCCGGGCTCAACCAGCCGCGCGGGCGTTTGCCTGTGAGGGATGCGATCTTGGCAAGCGAGGCCTCGATCACTTCGGCTTCGCCGCCAACATGGTTCAGCGCCTTCTGATGCATGCCGTGACCAACGAATTCCCAGCCGGCGTCATGCATCGCCTGCGCTGCGCGCGGATACGCATCGATCACGCCCGCGTTGAAGCTGGTGGAGGCCGGCAGCCCACGCTCGACGATGGCGTTGATGATTCGGGGCAGGCCTGCCCGCATGCCGTAATCAGCCCAGCCGAAGTTGGGAATATCCGGGACGGTTTCCTTACCGTGCGGCGGCGTGAGAATCGTGCGCGGCATGGGCTGATCGAACTGCCAATGCTCAACATTGACCACCAGATGCACCAGAATCCGGCCGCCTGGCGGGGGGGCGATCGGCGGACGATCGCTGGTAAATGCATAGGGAACGCGGGGATTGGCCATGGCGCTTACACCACGCCCTGTTCGCGCAACGCGGCGATGCCCGCCTCGTCGTAGCCAACACCCTTCAAAATTTCATCGGTGTGCTCGCCCCAACCCGGCGCGGTGCGAACGACGTCGGCGGGTGTGCGCGACAGCGCGACGGGCTGGGTGAGGAAGTGGCGCATCGGACCCTGGGCGCTCTCAACTGACTTGACCACGCCCAGGTGTTTGATCTGCACGTCATCGAACATTTGCGGAATCGTATAAACCGGACCGGCAGGTACGCCTGCTTCATTGAGCGCATCCACCCAGTACGCCACCGGACGGGTACGAAAGATTTCGTTGATGATCGCGTCGCAGCGTTCGCGGTTTTTCACGCGCAGCTTTTCGGTGGAAAGCTCGGGGTCATTGATCCACTCAGGCTTGCCAAGCAGGTTACACAGCCGGATCCAGCTGCCATTGCCCGAGGCGCCAAGATTGAAGTGACCGTCGGAGGCCTCGAACAGCCCCATTGGCGCGCTGGTGGGATGCGAATTGCCCACCTGCACCGGCACGTCGTTATCGTTGAGATAGCGCGCTGCCTGGAAGTCCATCATGGCAATCATGCTGTGCAGCAGTGAGGCGTGAACCCACTGACCCTGCCCGGACTGCTGACGTTCAAGCAGCGCCACCATGATTCCGATTGACGCATACAGCCCGGTGCTGGAGTCGGCCACCGCCAGACCTGCACGCACGGGACCCTGCCCCGGAAAACCGGTGACGGACATGATGCCGCCCATGCCCTGGGCGATCTGATCAAAGCCTGGGCGCTCGGCATACGGGCCGTCCTGGCCGAAACCTGAAATGCTCGCGAGGATGATGCGGGGATTGATTTTCTTCAGGCTTTCGTAATCCAACCCCAGCCGCGCCTTGACATCAGGCCGCCAGTTTTCCACCACCACGTCGGCCTGTTTGATCAGCCGCTCGAGCAGCTGCATGGCGCCGGGCTTCTTCATGTTGAGCGTAAGCGACCGCTTGTTGCGGTTGAGGTTTTGGAAGTCGCCGCCCATCCGGTCTGCGGCAAACATGCCCTCGTTGGGGTCAACGCCTTTGGGCGGCTCAATTCGAATGACGTCCGCGCCAAAGTCAGCCAGCATTCGGACGCAGGTGGGGCCGGCTCGGACCCGCGAAAAATCAAGCACCCGGACACCCCGGAGCGCACCGCTTGCGTGAATGGGCTGGCCGATTGTGTTCATGTTTTCTCCTGGAGACGCCATCTGAAACGGGCTGATCACCCGAACCTGAACCCCTGCGGGTCGCCCCGGCAGCGCACTGCTCAAATATCAAAAGCCCGCTTTTGTATACCGATGGAACTTTAGCGTATAACCTACCCGAGATTCGAATTCCCCTCATTGAACGTTCCAGGATCTTTTTTCGGACCCCTCCATTGAAGGCGAGTGACACGATCCGACAGGCCATCGAGCGGGCCGTACAGACCGGAGAACTGCAGCCAGGCGACCCGGTCGATGAGGCTGCGCTGGCCGCCGCCCATTCGGTATCGCGGACGCCGGTGCGCGAAGCAATCCTGCAGCTGCAGGCGCAGGGGCTGCTTGCCACCACCCCGCGGGGTGGTGCAGCGGTTGCGAAGGTGGACATCCAGCGCCTGTTCGCGATCTGGGAGGTGCTGGCCGAGCTGGAAAGCCTGTGCGCGCAGCTCGCCTGCGAGCGAATGACCGATGACGAACGTGAGCAGCTTGCCCTGCTGCACCGCAGGGCTGCCGCGGTGGTCAAAAAAGGCGACCGCGAAGGATGGCAGGAGGCCAACCAGTCATTTCATGATTGCCTGTACCGGGGTGCGCGCAATCCGTATCTGCGCGAAGAGATCCTTCGCGCACGTACTCTCACCGGTGCGTATCGCAAGCACGCGTTTGGCGCTCTGGGCGACCTGGGGTCGTCGTATGCGCAGCACGGGGCGCTGCTCGCGGCCATCACGCAGCGCAATGTCGACGATGTCCGTTATCTGATGCGGCTGCACATGACACCCGGCCAGGGCATCCGCAGCGTCAATGACGTGCTGGTGAACCTGCCTCGCGAGCTGTTGGTGTGATCACATCGATTAACGACGCTGCGTGTTCGAGCGACTCGATTACCGCATCGGCATCAAGTTCGGCGATGCTGCGGCCTTCGTTGTAGCCATAGGGCAGCACAAACACCGGCATCCCCGCAGCGCGCGCGGCCAGCGCGTCGTTGATTGAATCGCCAATCATGGCGGCCTGTTGGGGCGCAATACCAAACCCTTCGCAGGCGTGCAGAAGCTGCGCGGGGTCGGGTTTCTTGCGCGGCAGCGAGTCACCGCCAATGATCAGATCGAACGAAGACGAGAGCCCGGTCCGCTCAAGCAGTGGCAGCGTGAAGGCCATCGGTTTGTTGGTAACGCAGGCAAGCCCCAGACCACCCGCTTTCATGGCTGCCAGCCCCTCGCGTACCCCGGGGTAGAGGCGGGCGCTTACCCCATTTTCGCGCGCATAGTGATGCCTGAATATCGACACCGCGGCAGTGAGCTGCTCGGGCGCCACCGCACCATCCAGGGTGCCGGTGAGCGCGCGCTGAACCAGTGATTCCGCCCCTTTGCCGACAAAGCTGCGCATCTGTTCCACGGGCCGGGCTGGAAGGCCGAGTTCAACCAGCATCGCATTGGCCGCGGCAGCCAGATCGTCAATCGTGTCGAGGAGCGTTCCGTCGAGATCGATGAGCACCGCTCGAGCCGCCCAACGGCGCGACGCCGGTGCCGTCATCCCGGTAACCCCGCGCTGGCCAGCGCTTCGCGTAGCCGACCCATGACGCCCCGATAACCCCGATCGGGGTCGGGGGCTCCAAACACTGCGGACCCTGCGACAAAGGTATCGGCCCCCGCTTCGGCCACGCGGGCAATGTTGTCGACCTTGATGCCGCCATCCACCTCAAGCCAGATTGGATTGCCGCCCGCTGCGACATGCGCGTCGATGCGGGCACGAACTGACCTGAGTTTGGCGAGCGTGGCTTCAATGAAACTCTGCCCACCGTATCCCGGATTCACAGACATCAGGAGCACGAGGTCGAGCCGATCCATGACGTGGTCGAGGTGGTGTAGCGGCGTGGCGGGGTTGAGTACCAGACCTGCCTTGCAGCCGTTATCGCGGATCAGTTGCAGCGTCCGATCAACATGATCCGAGGCTTCGGGGTGGAAGGTGATCAGCGATGCACCCGCTTTTGCAAAATCGATCGCCAGCCGGTCGACGGGCCGCACCATCAGGTGGACGTCGATGGGAAGTTTGACATGCGGGCGAATCGCCTCGCAGACCATCGGACCGATCGTAAGGTTAGGGACGTAATGGTTGTCCATCACATCGAAGTGGATCAGGTCGGCGCCAGCCGCCTCGACTGCGCGCACCTCCTCGCCCAGTCGGGCGAAGTCGGCTGACAGAATGCTGGGAGCGATACGAAATGAACGGGTCATCTAGAAGGCCTTGCGAAGCGCTTACGGCGAGTCCAATACAATAGGAATAGGAGTTTACGCAAGGTTGGCCACCGTGAGCGAAGACCGCTATCAGTTCAGCATCCATGTGCAGGTGCGTTATCTGCCTGATCAGTCCGATCCGTCGGCCTCGCAATACGCTTTTGCCTACACCGTCACCATCACCAATACAGGCAAGGTTGCGGCGCAACTGATCAGTCGGCATTGGGTCATCCGCGACGAGCGCGATGAGGTCATTGAAGTCAAAGGGCTGGGTGTGGTGGGGCATCAGCCGTTTCTTCAGCCTGGCGAAAAATTTGAATACACCAGCGGCAGCCGCATTGCGACGCCGGTGGGGTCGATGCGTGGAAGTTATTTTTTTGTGGCCGAGGACGGTGCTCGGTTCGATCAGCCCATCGTGGAGTTCACGCTTGCCGTGCCGCGTACGCTGCACTGACGCGTGCGTTATTTCTTTCCCCGCATCGTCCACCAGATCAGCAGCAGCACCAGCGCCAGAATGCCGCCGGCCTCGGCGAGGAGAATCCAGGTTCCGTCCATCGTCATCAATCAGGGGTTATTTCGGCGAGCGCAGTGTAGCTTGAGCCACTTCGCTGCTGCCCTGATCGCCGGGGCGGTTATCGTCATTTCCCCGATCGCCTACGCGGAATCGACACCGGTTGGCCCGCAACCCATTGCGGTTCGTCAGCTGCCAGGCTGGACCCAGGATCGGCTTGACGGCCTGCGACAGGCGCTCGCGCGACAGTGCGCCTTGCGAGCGCCGCCCGCCCCGTGGCCGGTACTGTGCCGCGAAATGCCGCCCGCCCATGAACTGCGCGGCTGGATTGAGCGACGCTTTGTTGCCTGGCCGATCGCCGATGACAAGGGTCGCCGCGATGGCCTGATCACTGGTTACCACGAGCCTCTGCTAACCGGCAGCCTTCAGCGGGAAAACGACCGGCAGACGCCCCTCTATGCGCCGCCACCCGAGGTCGCATCGATTGCGCAGAGCGCGGCCAACCCGCGCGGCCGCGTGCAGCGCTGGCACACCCGCGCCGAGATTGACTCGGGCACGATCGAGGGGCTAGAGGCGATTGCCTACATCGACGACCCTGTCGAAGCGTTTTTTCTGCATGTACAGGGGTCTGCGCGAGTGCGCTTGCGGGACGGAAGCTGGCTTCGGGTCGGATACGCCGGCCACAATGGCCACACGTATCGCGCGATTGGGCGGGTGCTGATCGAGCGCGGCGCGCTCAGCCGCGAGGAAGCCACTGCGCCTGGCATCAAGGCGTGGCTGCGCGCCAATCCGTCGCTCGCCACCGAGGTCATGAACAGCAATCCGCGCTATGTATTTTTCAGGCGGCTCGATACCGCGGCGGCTGACGGTCCGGTCGGGTCGCTCGGCGTACCGCTCACAGCCGGCCGCTCCATCGCAACCGATCGCACTCGCATTCCTCAGGGCGCGCTCATGTATCTGGATGGCATCGATCCCCTGAGCCGCAAACCGCTTCGGATTGCGGTGGTGAGTCAGGACACGGGTGGCGCCATCCTGGGCAATGTGCGCGCCGACGTGTTCTGGGGGGCGGGCGATGAGGCGGAGCGGCGCGCCGGCCTGATGCGCGAGCAGGGACGGCTGTGGTTGCTGTGGCCCGCCGACGCCGAGCCGCCGGCTGTCATCTCGCGAGCGCAGTCCGCTCAATAACGCAGGCGATGGCTTAGCGCCGTGACGCCTCAGCCAGCATGCGGTCAAATGAATCGGGCGGGGCGTATCCCTGCAGCCGGCGACCATTGGCAAAAAACACCACGGGCGTACCTGTGATGCCCAACCGACGCGCAAGCTCTGCCACCTTGGCAATTGAGGTTGCACACCGGCCGTCATTGGCTGGTACCCGGTTGTTAAGCATCAGTTCATTCCAGGCGCGAACCGGGTCGGGCGCACACAGCGCCCGCGCGGCTTTCGACTCGGAATCGGGCGCAAGAAACGCCATCGGGAAGGTGTAGAGCGTTACATCATCGAGCCTGAGCAGATCGGCTCGCAGCTTCTTGCAATATCCGCAGTTGGGGTCTTCAAACACCGCCAGCACGCGCCGACCTGCACCGATTTTCTGCGTGACCGCCAGATCGAGCGGCAGTTCACGAAAATCAATCGTAAGCAGTTCCTCGACCCGCTCACGGGTGAGGTTGCGCTGCGACTTCATGTCGATCAGATCGCCTGAATAAAACAGGTACTGCCCACGCTCATCGACATAAAGCAGTTCGTTCTGAATTCGAACCTCGAAAATGCCCGAAAGCGGTGTTCGGCGTACCTCGTCGACCTTCAGGCGTCCCCCGGAGAACCCCTCAACTGCGCTTCGAATTCGCTGCAGGGTCTCGGCACTTTGCGCGATGGCGGGGACTGGCTGAATCAGTACCGCCGCGACCAGCGCGCACAGTGCCATCAGACGAAGAAACAGTCGGTATGTCATCGGGAGATTCCTTTGAGTCAGAGGCCGCTTGCGCGTTCAGTGAGACGGCGACGCAGAATGGGCGACGACGCCACAAATCGCCACCCGAGGTCGCGGGCAAGCATCAGCGGGTGCGCGAGCGGCCCCAGCGCCGCGATCCGTCGCGAGTCAAACAGACGCTGCAGGCCATCGGTCACGCAACGCATCACCAGCACGGGTTCGGCCCGGCTTCGTTCGTACTGGCGCAAGACTGAGCGCAGTCCGGGATCGGGCGCAGACGCCAGCGCATCGCGCAGAGACGAGACATCGCCGAAGCCAAGATTCATGCCTTGGCCCGCAAGCGGATGAACGACATGCGCGGCATCGCCAATCAGAGCTAGTCTTGACCCGATTACTGAGCGGACGCGCCCCAGCCGAAGCGGGCTTACCGCCGTACCCGATAGCGGCGCGACCGCGCCGAGCGCGCGGCCCGACAGCGCGCCCACCCGCTCGGCGAGGGCTTGGGCAGGCAGCGCACACAATTCATCGGCGAGGGCCTGCGGCGCAGACCAGACCATGCTGACGCGACCGCGGTAGCCAGGGAGATCGGGCGAACTCTGCGGCGGCAAGGGCAGTAGCGCGAGAATGCCGTGCTCACCGAACCATTGATGCGCGGTGTCACGATGCGGCTTCTCGGTAAGAAAGCTTCCGACGATGGCGTGCTGATCGTAGTCGCTGAAATCGGCCTCAATGCCTGCGAGCGAGCGTACCGTTGACTGCGCGCCGTCCGCCGCCACCACCAGCCTGGCCTGGATCTCTCGCCCATCCGCAAGACGGAGGGTCGCATCGGCATCGTCGCTGCCCGCAAACCCCGACACCTCAGCTTCAATCAGCCGAACCGAGGAAAACCGCAGGGCCTGATCGAGCACGCGCGCCAGTTCGCCACTTTCGACAATGGACGCGAGCGACTCCAACGCCGCTTCGTACGCGTCAAACTCAAGCATGCGGGCGGTGTCTGCAGTGGACGGCAACACCTGCATGCGTTGTACGGGATTGGTTCGGGCAGGGCTCAATGCCTGCCAGACGCCCAGCGAACGGAGCAGCGCGATCGACGGGGTTGAGATCGCAAATACCCGGGTATCCAGGCCCGGCGCAGGCTGCGCGGCGATGCTTTGCGCGGGTCCCACCAACGCAACGCTTCGTCCCAGCCGGGCAAGAGCGAGCGCCGCGGTCGCGCCGACCGGACCGCGTCCGACCACGAGGATATCAACCGACAGCTTGACGGACGCGGGATGGGTCATCCGGTGATTATAGGGACTCGGAAACACCCCCGCTCGGTAGCCGATGGTCGGCTTGAGAGAAAGCCACGGGATGCCGCCGCTTACGAGGCAAGGATCGAGTCTGCTATAGTTATGAGTCTTGTCCGCCCGACATTCGTCGCGGCGTTGATACGGCCAAGTAGCTCAGTTGGTAGAGCAGCGGACTGAAAATCCGCGTGTCGGTGGTTCGATTCCGCCCTTGGCCACCATTCAGCGCCCAACCCTCCTCGGTTGGGCGTTTTCATTTGCGCGAGGCCCGCACCACGCGGGGCTTTCCGCAATTCTGCGTGTGTGACGACTCCGCGCGCGGGCCTTCGAAGGTGGGCAGTTCGACACTCCTTCGCTCCCTGTTCTCTGCCCGTACTTTCGAACCGCTCTATTTTGCACACGCAGAACGCCTGCAAAATCAGGGGCTTATACGTGTGTGATTTGGAGCGGTTCGCCAGGTCGATTGCTGGGGCGGAGGATTAGGAAAACCAAGGGCGGCGGGGGTGAGGGGGAAAGATGTCGAGTCGCTACGCCCGGTATATTTCAGGCATGACTAGTCACTCCTACTACGGAGCGGACACTGAGGCGTTCCTTGCCGCGGATGAGAACGCGGTGCTCGGGCTACTGGCGGCGCGCCATGGCTTTGCGCTGGAGCACGAACAGAAATACGCATGGCAAAAGCAAATTCGCTTATTGCGCCGATATCTGCCCCGTGCAATGCCGGGTCGGTTGTATTTTGAGTTTTCGATCCCACGAATGGGGAAGCGGGCCGACGTCGTTTTCGTTGCAGGCGGCGTGATTTTCGTGATTGAGTTCAAATTAGGGGCAAGTCGATATGACCGTCATGCGATCGACCAGGTTCATGACTACGCGCTTGACCTGAAGAACTTTCACCACGGGAGTCACCATAGGCCCGTGGTGACGATTCTGACCGCGACTGAGGTATCCGCTCCGGCTGTCATTTCAGTTGATTGGACGTCGGATCACGTCGCCGAGCCGATATGCGTATCACCCGCAGATTTATCTGGCGCCCAAGAGATCGCGATGTCGCACCACTCCGGTGCGGCGATTGATCCCGTGGCTTGGTCGCGCTCTGGTTATCAACCGACCCCTACCATCGTCGAGGCTGCGCTGGCTCTCTACCGGCAGCATGACGTGTCAGAGATCACGCGGTCAGAGGCAGGCGCAGATAATTTGAGTCTGACCGCATCGCGGGTCGAACAGATCATTGAGGACGCCAAGTCAAAGGGGCGGAAAGCGATCTGCTTCATTACCGGTGTTCCAGGAGCGGGAAAGACGCTCGCCGGCTTGAACATCGCCACCTCGCGCGCAGAACGGCATTCGGATGAGCATGCAGTCTTTCTCTCTGGGAATGGTCCACTCGTCGACGTTTTAAGGGAGGCGCTCGCCAGGGATAAGTCGGAGCGAGAACAGATTCCGCGAACTAAAGCCCTTCGCGAAGTCTCAACCTTCGTGCAGAACATCCACCATTTCCGAGATGAGGCCCTCGACAGCGACAAGCCGCCGGTCGAGAAGGTTGTGGTGTTCGACGAGGCGCAACGGGCATGGAACCGCGAGATGACCAGTAAGTTCATGCAGCAAAAGCGTGGCCGACCGACATTTGATATGTCCGAGCCCGCCTTTTTGCTGAGCGTGATGGATCGATATCCTGACTGGTGTGTTGTTATCTGCCTTGTCGGAGGTGGCCAAGAGATCAATACGGGCGAGGCTGGGTTGGCGGAATGGTTGACGGTGCTTCGCGACCGCCACCCCGACTGGGATCTGCACGTCTCCAGCCGCTTAGATGATCGAGACTACATTTGGGATGCCAAACTCGCTGAAGACTTATCGCGTAACGTGACGTCTTCGGATACAGCGCTGCACTTGGGCGTTTCGATTAGATCGTTCCGAGCTGAGGCTGTTTCCGAGTTCGTTGGGTACCTAGTGAGTAATGAGCCGGAGAAAGCCCGCATCGTCTACGACCGCGTCGCAACGAAGTACCCGCTATTCTTGACTCGTGATTTAGAGAAGGCGCGATTGTGGTTACGTCAGAAATCGCGCGGTAGTGAACGCTATGGCCTAACCGCGTCGTCGGGCGCGAGTCGGCTGCGTACGGACGGAGTTTGGGTTAGGGCGAAGGTTGATGCGCCGCTTTGGTTCTTGAATGACCGAGCAGATGTTCGCTCGTCTTACTACCTTGAAGAGACTGCGACCGAGTTCGACATTCAGGGGCTCGAACTCGATTGGACTTGTGTGTGTTGGGATGCCGACTTTCGTCGCGATCAGAGACAGTGGCAGTGCTTCAGCTTTAGAGGTACGAGATGGCAGCATGTAAATTCGGCAGATCGACAGATTTTTATTAAGAACGCCTACCGAGTGCGCCTGACGAGAGCGCGGCAAGGGATGGCTATCTATGTCCCGAAAGGTGAAATTTCGGATCCAACTCGTCGACCCGAGGTCTACGACGGTATCTACGAGTACCTGTTGAGTTGCGGCATTCCGTGCGGTTGAAGAGCCGGTCGCCCGCGAGATATTTGCGTACCTAGGCTCGAGAGCCATTGCGCGAGAACAAGCGTTGGATACGGTCGCTCAGGGCATACGCCGGTGCCACTCCGGAACCCCTTGGTCGATTCGTAGCCGCATCCGCTGCACAACGAGCGCGTCGAACGCTTCTTCAATTTGGAAGTTGCCGGTCGCGATAGCCGGTAGTCCTGCGGCCACCTCCGCCCTAAACCGCTCGCGAGTTGAGGCATCTGACTGCTCGTATCCGATTTGCCACCAATCGAGAATCCTTTCTCGCGCCTGATGCAGCATGGCCTCGCCGGGTAGACGATCTCTCTTCTCCTGCTGATTGACGCGGCGGTTCGCCGGGAGCAGGTTCCATAAGTGGTCACACGGCCACACGCTCCACGGAAGGCAGTGGTCGATATCTAACTGCGGCTCGGTGAGCCGTTGCCCACTCCAAACGCAGTGAAGCGGCTGTCGGCTCATCGCCTGGATCGCTCGCCCCCGAACTTCAGAAACATTTCGGACCGGGTCGATCCAGGCCATCGCACGAGCAATATCGGGTTCTCTGAGGCTTCGTCCCTGGCTATAGGCATATCGATGCATCAGTCGCGCCCACTCTGCCGTGATCGCTGGCTCGACCCAGGCATCGAATCGCTGCAGCGTGCGCCACAGGTGAAGCGGCACTAGAAGCTCACCGAACGACAGCAGGTACGTTTCATCCAATGCGAACGAGTCTGGTGAAAGTCTAATAACCGGTTGCGAGACACGAAATACCGGGCCCCCGCCTGGATAGGTCAGATAGCGCATCGGCATTTTGACGATCGTTTCGCAAGCATCACGAAGCGCAGCATGTAGCGCGCGCGCCCGCTGATCGTTGAACCGTGCACCGATTCGGAGATCGAGCGGCGAGAGGTCGATAATCTTTCGGTACCCGTCGCGAATAAAGCCGAGCCCGGCATCGCCACGATTTTTGGGGGCCTGAGGCAGATTGGCAGCAATAAGAGGTTTGTAGAGCCGAAGCCAAAAGAGCCCGACCAATCCAAGCGGGACTGCCACTTCATCGTGCTCGGTCAATCGGCCATAGCCAGGCGCACCATCAGCGATTCGGCTGATCGAACGAAGTAACCCAAGCTTGTAGGTCGACGATTTGTCATCGTTGAGAATTACCTGCCGCAAAAGCGGTAGTGCTCCTGTACCGTCATCAGGCAAACGTACCGCTATCTGTACCCAATACACTTCTGAGCGATTCTGCTTGTCAGCGGAGCTCACTCGACGTGCGATGAATGCGCCGTGCTCACGCGCGAGTCGCTCGACTTCAGCTTCGGTTACCGAATGCATCCCGGGGCGATCTTCACCAGCCGGCCCTGTGCGCAAACTGATCGCGAGGAGTCCGCCAGGCTTGAGCAGCGTGATCAGTTTTCTAAAGGCGCGCGGGCGGACTTGATCCGGTAGGTGCATCCAGACCGCAGACAAAAGAATGAAGTCGAATGACAGCCCCAATCGAAGCACTTGCCTGAGGTCCGGCATTGCATCGTCAATCCAGCGCACTGCGGAAGCAGCGTGGGTTTGGATAGCGGATTCGCGCATCGCTCGAGCCGGCTCAACAGCGATCACCTCCAGTCCCCGTGAGGCGAGCCAGGCTGCATCTCTGCCAGAGCCCGCGCCGATATCAAGTGCTGTGGCACCTACGCCGGGTAGCAAATCGATGAGCCAGCCATGAACGCTTTCCGCTCGCAATTGCTCGTAGGTCTTCACTAGCGCGGGCGCGTTGGTGTTGTACCAGGCAATGGTGTCGACGGAGGTCATCTGGGCGGGGCTGCCGGCAGGGTGTGTGGTGGCGTAAGGTGAGTGAAACCTTAATCGTTCCCACAGTGACCATCAAGCTGAGACTGGGCTACCTGCTACCTGTTCTATTCTCGCCCGCCATGGATATCGATTACGGAGGTTCTTGCTATCGCTATCGCGATCATGTGGTCTGGCACAGGGAACTGGGCGCAGCGTTCGCGCATGACATCGAGTATGCCCCCTCCCTTCGGTTTGACTTTACCAGCGCCCGATAGGCAAAGAGCGCCCCCTCGTACTCCGGGTCTCCCTTGTAGCGCGCCTTCACCTTGAAGAGATCGTTGGGCTTTCCGCTCGATAGACCCGCGCGCCGCATCACGCGATTGCCCTCGACGGGCACACCCCGGAACGACCACAGTGCCTTGAAGATCGCGGCCTGACCGTCTGTGCAGCGAATCGGTCCGTATTCCCAGTCGGGAAGCGTGACCCAGCGGAGGTCTGCCGAGAACGGACCGTTGACGGGCGCCGACGCATCCTTGGGCGAGGGCTCTTGCGCAGTGGAACCGGACAATCGCCCAATCAGCGAAATCCGGCCGCCGTAGAACATGAACCGCTTCTCGAGCGCTAACCATTCGATCCCGGGCGAAAAGGGCGCGCCCCGCGTTGCGGGCGATTGCGGCGCAATGACGCGGATGCCTGCGCCAGCGACCCGGACGCGATCGAAGATCGCCGGCTCTGCCCACAAGCGTGAGAGACCTCGAGCGGCCAGCACCGGCTAACGCCGGGAATCCCCCAGATTTCGGCGCACGCTGCTGCGACAGCCTATTGCTTCGTAGGTGGTGGTGAACGCATCCGAATTTTTCCATTGGTATGAGCAAGAAAAGCCATAGTCTGAAGGGAACTCGGGCGACCAATTGATCTAAAAGTACTGTGCTTGTATATACTAAATTCATATCAAAGGTTCCGGAGTCAGAAATGCCGAAAGAGGCCGTGTTTACGATGAAGCTTGAGCCCGAGCTTCGAGAGGCCTTCATGGCCGAGGCCGAGGCGAGCGACCGTCCGGCTTCGCAGGTGGTGCGTGAACTCATGCGTGAATTCGTCGCTCGCCAGCGGCATGCGCGCGAGTACGAGGCTTTCCTGCGCAGCAAGATCGATACGGCCCGTGCGCAGATCGCGGCCGGTCAGCACGCCAGCAGTACTGAAGTCGAGGCGCGTTTTGCTGCCCGGCGGACCAGACTGCGCGGTAAAGCGCGTGGCACTGATGCATGAGGGTCCTGTGGACCTTGTCGGCCGAGCAAGACCGTGCCGACATTATCGACTTCATCGCCGAAAACAATCCGCTCGCGGCTGTTCGTATGGACGAGCTGTTCGCAGCCGCTGTTGAACGGTTAGCCAATCACCCTCTGCTGGGGCCTTTCACAGCCGATGGATGGCTCGCTGCATCGGTTCAAGTACCGGCTTGCCTATGTGGTTCGAGGCGAGTGCGTCTTGCGCTATGACAACGAGTCGGGTAAGGGCGATCACCACCACTCTGGCAGGACTGAAAAGCCCTACGCTTTTGAGTCGGTTGATCAATTGCTGGACGACTTCCTGAGGGATGTCGCCCGATGGAAGGAGAAGTAGGATGGGCGCTGTCACGATTACGGTCACTTCGAATCAATCCTTCAGGGACCGAGTCAAATCCGCCCTCGCAGGCAAGCGGCAAGATGAGCAAATTTCGTTCGAGTCCTTTGACCTGCTATGGAAAGTGCTCGCCCCCAACCGTATGGCGCTGGTCAAGTCGCTGACGGGGGCGGGGCCGGTGAGCTTGCGCGAAGCGGCGAGGCGTGTGGGCCGCGATGTCCGTGCCGTTCACTCCGATGTGCACATGCTGCTAGACGCTGGGGTGCTGCGCAAAGATGAACTTGGTCGAATTGAATTTCCTTATACCGCCGTACATGTCGACTTCATGCTGAAGACAGTGGCATAGCTGAGGCGAAAGCCTGGTAATGACCGCAGTAGCGCTGGGAGGCTCTCCCTCGCGCCGAAATCAATACTGCTCGAGAACAGATCGTAGCCGTTGATGCGCTGGACATGCCGACGCCGAACCACGTTTCCCCGCGCGCTGAGTGCGTCGATGACTCTTACGCGCATGGCCGAACCGAGCGATGAGCGGAAATGCGAGTACAAATTTTTGTTGCCTCGCACCCCCCAACAGATCCCAATAACGCTTTCGTGTTCCGCAATACTCCGAGAGCTGCGTTAGCCTTAGCCTCAAACTTCACCACCACCGATCTGGCAAGCGTCAGCGAGCAAAATCGATTGGTCACGGCGATTGCCCTTGGCCACCAGCACATTTCCGCGCGAATCCGCGCAAATGGCAGGAAGCTGCAAAAAGTCAGTTGGTCGGCTTTCCTTGCCTACCCAGTCCGATGCGGCAAACCGCACAGGACCGTCAGGTCGAAATTCAAGGATTTACGCGTGTGCCTCTCGGTATGTCTTGCCGAGGCCGGGCGTGCGCGCCGCGCGTTGACGATAACTGCCACTTAGTGGCATAGTTGTCGTTGATGCGCAGAGTCTTCAAAACCCGCCACTTCCAGCGCTGGATGCGCAAAACGGAACTGACCGACGCAGCGTTGTGTCGGACCGTCCAAGAGATGGTTGCCGGGTTGGTGGATGCGGACCTGGGCGGTGGGTTGGTGAAGAAGCGGGTCGGGCTCGCTGGCCGCGGGAAGAGCGGGGGAGTACGAACCCTGGTCGCCACCAACAGGGGCAGTCGCTGGTTCTTCTTGTTTGGATTCGAGAAGAGCGAGCGCGGCAACGTCAGCGATGGGGAGCTTGAAGCACTGCGTGCGATCGCCGCTGACCTTCTTGTTCGCACCAGCCTGCAATTGGATGAAGCCATCGCCGATGGCGCACTACAGGAAATTTGCCAATGACCACGAAGATCAAGAGTGGGAGCCGGGTCCTTGAAGCTGTTCATGAAACGGCTGCAGATCTGCACCGCCTGGGTTTCATCGACAAGCGCAAAATGAATCAATACGACGCCCTGTGCGTTGCGCCGGTGCACGACTACGATGCCGCGAAGGTCAAGGCATTGCGAGAAAAGTTGCGCGTGAGCCAGGCTGTTTTGGCATCGGTACTCAACACCAGTTTGTCCACCGTCCGCAAGTGGGAAGTCGGTGACAAGCGCCCCAGCGGTCCTTCACAAAAACTCCTCGACATCATCGCCCGCAAGGGGCTGGAAGCTGTACTCTGACTCAGAGCTTGGGACGGGTTGGTGGCGGGCTGAAGTCAACAGAAGCGCGGGGTTGTGCGACGCAGTTGCAATCTTGGCGGGTGTTGCCATTGGTTGATGCGGGTTCGTGAGTATTCTTGCGGACTTAGCATCAAGTCTGTCCTGGCTTTGGGGTCCACTTCAGTGAAAGACCTTAATCGCCAAGCGTGCTGAATACGCGCTGCAACCGATGCCCCTCAAGTTCGGCTTGGCTCAGCAGCTGATTCCAGTCGTCAGGCGGATGGCCGCCCTCGAGCATTTTGCGAAAGACACGGTAAGCATCATCGCCGCTTTCGTAAGCACACTTTGTGTCGTCATCATTGACCCATGCGCAGACGATCATCTTGGCCGCAACGTGGTACCGAAAAAACAGCCGGTACTGCTTAAAAAACTTGGCGCGAAACCAGTATTTCCGATCATCGCCCAGGGTGCCACCCTGTCGGTATTCAGAGCGGGTGGGGTCCTGAGGGATGACATCAAAGGCTAGGCGGGCAATGGCGGCCAGTCGCTTGGTGGCGTTCTTTTTGCTGTAGCCAGTCGGATCTTTTTTCCTGAGTGCCTCGACTTGCTCCACCAGGGCTTCGACTTGCGTCATGAACAGCGGGTGCGCAAACACCGTCCAGCCGTG
Source organism: Betaproteobacteria bacterium (assembly GCA_016868375.1). Taxonomy (GTDB): domain Bacteria; phylum Pseudomonadota; class Gammaproteobacteria; order Burkholderiales; family Burkholderiaceae_E; genus SYIM01. Next base: position 34,136 of record VGHA01000015.1, read on the forward strand.
GATAGCCAGAGGAGCAGCCTTGGCGGCCTTCATTCATCGTCTGCCGGCAAGGGCGCATCCAGATCCACTTCCACCTCACCGACCAACGACTGAACGCGCTGGACAAAAGGGCTGCTCACCGATTGCAGGCGCTCAGGATGGATGGCGATGTCGCGCGCCAGGAAGCCCAGGAACTGGCCCAGCACCGGATCGTCGACCTCTGCATCACTGGCGCGTGTCAGCACCACTTCGCCACTGGGGCGGATGACGTACTGGATCTTGTCGCGCTTACGCAGGCGCAGAGCACGGCGAACCGTCGCCGGCACGGTGGTCTGGTAACGGTCGGTCAGCGTGGATTCGGCTTCGAGGGTGGCGGGCATGGCGTACTCTTTTTGGAGGTGTCTGATACATTCAAGGTAATGCATTTGCCTTGTCACTGTCAATGCGATTGCATTGTCACAGCATGCCAATGACGTCGATTCGGAGATAAGCATGCTCACACGCAACGTTGTGCTCACAGATCACCAAGCCTCCTTGGTGGAGCAGTTGGTCACCAGCGGTCGCTACCAAAACGCGAGTGAAGTGCTGCGCGAAGGGCTTCGCTTGGTGGAACAACGCGAGGCGGAGGACGCCTATCGGCTTGAAGCGCTTCGTGCGGCTGTGCAGCTTGGGGCTGCAGACATCGCAGCAGGACGGTTCAAATCCTTTGACTCCAAAGCGTTGCTTCGTGCCCATCTCCGGTCCGTTGCGAACAAGGCAGCTGCAGCTGCATGAGCGTAGTCTGGAAAGTCCGCCTGGCTGCGCAGGCGGAGTTGGATTTTTCCGAAATCATCACTTGGTACGACATCGGGCCCGGCATCAGCACCTTGCACGTGGCTCGCCAGGGCATAAGTGGGCGTCACTTTGTGGTGTTCAGTGGGGCCAAAGATCAATAGATGGCTAAGTTGATGCCTACGGAATTCAAGGCCCTGACGAACCGCAGCAACACCTGGCCAACTACCCAGGGGTCGCTTTGGAGTGATCCGAAGCGCGCTTAACGCGGCCCTTGGCGCCAGGTGCGGCAACCATCGCTTCGGCGATTCGAAATGCGTCAGCCGGTCCCGGAAACGGCAGCGACAATGTCCTGCAGCCCTGATCGATCCAGTCGATCGCAAACAGCGACGTTACCCGTTGCCAGCCGTCGCCTACGCGCAGCAGCAGCGTCGGATTGGGCAGATAGTGCCCGTGTTGGGTTCTCACCCAGAGTTTCCTGGCTGGCGCGTACGTGCTCTTGACCTCAGCCCTGGCAAGCACATGGTTCACATAGCTTGTCTTGCGGCGCGCCTCGGACCATAGCCATGCCGGCAGCTGCTCGAGAACCGCGAGGAATTGCGCGGCAAAGAACCCCTGGAGGTAGCGCAGTGAACCATCATCACGCATATGGCAACGGGACCACTGAGTTTTCAGGCCTGCCAGCATCAGGCTCAGGATCCAGTACTCGGCCTGACGCCGCTCGAGTCGGACCAGCCGTTCGTCGATCTGTACGTCGATTGTGGCCGGTGCGAGGGTATCGAACAGCGCGGCGATACCGTCACGCGCGAACGGTGTTTCGCGCATGGCGCGCGCGAGCAACTGATCCCAGGCGGTCTGGCCAAATTCATCGCGCTTCTGCGGATCGGCGCCCTTGGCGAGCAGGGCTTCGACCAGCGCAGCATTACCGGCCTGCGCGGCAAGCATCAGTGGCGTCGCGCCCTGGGGGGTCGCATGATCCGGTCCATGCACATCGCACTGCCTTAGCAGGTCCTTGAAATGACGCGCCTGATAGGGCTGCAGGACACGGCGCTGGTTCGCATCGAGCACCTGTCGGACCAGCCTTCCCGTAACGATGTACGGATTGCGGTGCGATAGCCCGGATCGGTCTTCGTCCTGCCAATCGATCGGAGGGCAAAAATCGCCTTCCACCATCAGCGTGCGCGCGGCTGCGAACTGTGCGCCGGCAAGACGTGTGAGCCATTCCTGCTGACCATGCCAGATCGCGTAGTCGAAAAGGGTCTGCCGCGGCTTGGTGCTGGGGTCGCGCGCATCGAGCGCCCGTGCGAGCAGGCCCTCGATCATCGAGCGACTCCAGGGCGTCCACGGAACCGGTTTGTGCTGCAGCAACTGGTCGCGGATTGCCTGGGCCTGTTCAGCCTTTCCCTGGAGTTCGAGCTTTCTTGCCTCCTGCGCCCACTCTTCGCGACTCGACTGGGTGACCGCTTGCGTGGAGAGTGTGGTCTGCTCAAGCCCGAGCAGTGTCAGGAGCGGATGCTCGGTATCGCGTTCGATCAGCGTCAATGACTCCACCGCGCGAGTCATCGCGACATAGAGCGCATTCACGTAGAACTTGTAGATCTCCAGCGACTTGTCGGACTTGTCGCGGGCTCGTCGAAACTGAAGTTCACCGGACTCCAGATCGGACTGTGAGACACCCTCGCAAACCTCCTGGTAGGCGCTGCGCTCGCCCGAAATCAGCGCGAAAAGAATGACGTTCGGATACTCGAGCCCCTTGGCCTCGTGCACAGAAAAGAGCAGCGGCGTCCGAAATATTTTTCGCGCCTCCGCTTTGTCCTCGTCGCGAAGTACGATGACCGCATGGCGGGCGGAGCGCTGCGTCGCCGCATCAAGCTTTTCAAGCGTTGCGGCGCGCCCATCGACGAGGCGAACGTCACCGGCCTCGGTGGCAGTGCTGCGCACCAGGAAACTGCTCTCGCGATCGACCGACCCGAAGCGCGCCTGCTTGATCTTCAGCAGGCAATTGGCGAGCGCCGTGACCGCCTGGGTATTACGAAAGTTCGCCTGCAGAAGGTGCAGCGGCTGGCGCTGGGCCAGCTCGCCTGCCAGGCCCTGCCAAAACATTGTCTTGAGGGCAGCCCAACTGAAGAAATTGGGATGAACAATCTGGTGACTGTCGCCGCATAGAATGAATTGGCCGGGCTTCTTCAACAGTGCCAGGATCAGCGCGAGCTGAACCGGCGTCATATCCTGTACCTCGTCCACAACGACGAAATCGTAGACCGGACCCTGCACCTCGGCGATCTGGCGACGCCAGGCATGAGCGATGAGGTTGCTGTCGTGAAGACCCGCCTCTTCCAACCAGGCAACATAGCGCTGGAACAGGTGATGTGCCGTCTCTCGCTGGTTTGGCGCCAGCAGGCTCTGACGACTGCCCAGTAACTGGTACGCCTCAAGCGACAGCGGGCCGTCCGGCTGTGCGCCGATGACGCCGCGGAATTCTTCGAAGAGGGCCTGAGCATCGATTTCGCCCAGTTGCCGTACGGTTTGTCGATGACGATCGAACCAGGACGAAAAGGCTTTTAGCGATACCTCCTGTCCTTTCGGCACGCGCAGGGTCTGCAGCAACTCGCCATAGCTCAGAAATTCGATTTCATGGGCGGTACTCTCGAAACCATGCGAACCGTAAAGCGACCTCGCGCTCTGCGCAAGATAGGCTGAGTGCGTCACGTAGAGGACCTGACCCTCAGTTTCGCGCAATCGCGCCACCGTGACAGCTGTTTTTCCTGAGCCTGCCGACCCAATCAATACCAGGGGTGCGGGATGGTGGACGGCCCGATCCTGGTCGTCGTCAAACACGATCGGCTTATCGAGCAGCTCAAATTGAGTTCGCTCGCGTCCAGCCCATCGGAGCGAAGTCGCGTCGGAGGCAACGGTGGCCGGCCCAGCCAGTGCCGCTGCGGCGCTCTCGACCAAAGAAAAATCAACCTGCGCGCCACGAAGAAACCGCGACCGCTCGTAGGCGTGGTTCTCAATGATTTCTAGCGCCAGGCAAACTGTTTCGTCTGGTCCGCCGGCGATCGGCACCCGGGCAAACCGGAGCAGCAGGCGGTTCGCGTAGTCAAGTTTCGCCCGATAGTAGCCCCCGCTGTTCAGCTTCTTGACGTCCGCCGAGCGAAAATCGTCGGCCTCGATTGCGGCCTTGATCTTGCCGAAGGCATTTCGAAGGCGACCGGGATTCAGGCCCTTGTACTGGAGAACTCGCATGCTGGCTCGGCTGGACGGTGGGCATCAGTTTGGCGACTTGCCGTTGCCAGGACAATCCCCTTACGTTTCCGACCACCCGGCATACCAGGCCTTGAACAGCGCCAACTGCTGCGCCGCATAGCGCTTCTGACTGGCCGACAGCTCATCGGTGGGATTGAGGTTCAACGCGTATTCCGGATTACCCTCAAGCACCATCAGATGCTTGTAGTACAGCACCAGATCAACGCCCTCGTCGAACGACGACAGGACACCCAGAGCCTGATCGAGTTCGCGGGCGCGGACGCGCGCGCTCGCGTCGCCCGCTGCGGCAGCCCGACATAAGGATTCAAGCTGCAGCACCTCACGTGGCAGGACGTTGCCGATTCCCGTGATTGCACCGACCGCGCCGCAATTGACATAGCCATGGAAGACCTGGGTGTCGACCCCGACCAGGAGCGACACGCCCGAGTCGTGTCCAACGATATGTTCAGCGGCATACCGGAGCGATGCTGCGCCGCCGAACTCCTTGAATCCCGCCAGATTCGGATACTTGCGACGCAGTGCGAAGAACAGATCGGCGCGGGTTTCGTAGCCGTAATACGGGCTGTTGTAGATGACGGCGGGCAGTACGCTCGCCGCGCTCAGCACACCTTCAAAATGCGCCCGCTGGGCTGCAACCTAACCGCCGCGCGACAGCACGCGCGGAATGACCATCAGCCCACCCGCGCCGCAACGCTCTGCGTGCGCTGTAATGGCCGCGGCGCGCGCAGGATTCTGCGCGCCTGTTCCAACCACCACCAGCACACCCGCCCGCACCAGCCGCTCTACGCCCTCCATCCGCTGCTCGTCAGTGAGAAGCGGCCAGTCACCCATGGAGCCGCAGTAGACCACCGCATTCATGCCGACCCCCACGAGTTCTTTTGCCTTGCGTACCAAAGCATCGAAATCGGGTTGTCGGTCGGGACCGCAAGGGGTCATCAATGCAGGGATCACGCCGGAGAAAATGGGGGCAGCCATGGTTAAACCTTGAAGACGTAAGAGCGAAGCTCGAGGCTGAGGGGCTGGTGCGGATGGTTCCGCACAAGGGCGCGGTGGTCACCGAACTGTCGAGCGATGAGGTCAACGATGTGTTCGACCTTCGCGTCCTGCTGGAGACACGGCTGTTTCGCGACTCCATCCGGCGTCTCGACGCAGCCGATTTCGAGGCCATCGACGCGAACCAGGCAAACTTTGAGACGGCGATCCGCGAACGCGATCCGGCGCGATGGGGCGTGTTGAACCAGCAGCTGCACGCTGCGCTTTATGCGCGGGCGGCGCTTCCTCAGACCAGCGCAGTCGTTGCGAGCCTATTGCAGAAAACCGACCGGTATACCCGGGTGCAGCTGTCGTCCGACACGGCAAGAAGGCGCGCGCGCCGCGAGCATGGCCGATTGATTGCCCTTGCGCGTGAAGGCGCAGTCGACGAGGCTTGCGAGTGCCTGCGAGAACACATCGAGTCGGTACGAAACGATTTGTTGCGCATGCTGGACTCGCGGACGCGCGGTCCTTTCGGCGCGAAGGCACGAGCCGCACGCCGCTAGTCTTCGCGGAAGCTGGCAGTGCCGATGCAGACTGCCGGGCGGTGCCTGGCGCGGGTGACGACATGTCGGCACGCCCTGGATGTTGTTGCTGCAGGCATGGATTGCAGATGATCGACAAGGTATTTCGGCAATCCAAAAACCGAAAAAATAACATAAGCCATTGTTTTTGAATCTGAAAATTGCTATCCGTTGCAGATGTTCACTTATCGGTTTGCAGATAATGTGTCAGACTTCCCGAGTTCTTTTGGAGAACTCCCGGACATGGCCGCTTTTCATCACCACGACCTCTGCCTGTTGAACCCGGCGTTTGACTCTCCGCTGGTCGATGTGGTGACCGAGCTGGAGCATCTGCGTCGCCTGCAACTGGGCGGCAGTACCCCCGCCCCGGTCTTCTTCCAGCTCAAGCACATCTTCCACATGCTGGAGAGCTTAGGTTCGGCCCGCATCGAGGGTAACCACACCACGCTGGCCGACTTTGTGGAGAGCCGGCTGGAGGCCCAGCCCGCCAAGCTGAGCGATCAACTTCGCGAGATGGCCAACATCGAAGAGGCCATGAGCTTCATCGAAGAGCACTTCGCGCCGGGTCAGGATGTCACCGAGCACTTCATCCGTGAACTGTATGCATTGACGGTGCGGGGGCTCGAGCGCGAGGGCGACGACAACCCGGGTGCATACCGGCAAGGACCGGTCAAGATTTCGCAGTCCGAGCACTTGCCGCCCGAGTCAGTGACCGTACCGCAGTACATGGGGGAATTGGTTCAGTTCATCAATCACCCGCACCCGGCCAAGTACGACCTCATCAAAGTGGCCTTGGCCCACCACCGGTTCGCATGGGTGCACCCGTTCAGTAACGGCAATGGCCGCTGCGTGCGCCTGCTGACCTACACCCTGCTCATCAAGTACGGATTCAACGTGAAGGCTGGTGGTCGGGTACTCATCCCTGCCGCCATTTTCTGCAATGACCGCGACCAGTACTACGCCATGCTCGGCACGGCAGACACCGGGACGATGGCGGGGCGCGAGGCATGGTGCGTGTACGTGCTCAGTGGCATGCTGGATGAACTGCGCAAGGTGGACCGCCTGACGGATACGAACTACCTCATCGATCGCATCTTGACGCCCGCGCTGCACCACGCCCGCGAGCGTGAGCTTGTCACCCAGATGGAGGAGCGGGTCTTGCTGGCGACAGCAAAGCTTGGCGTAGCCAAGGCCAGCGACCTGAAAGCTGCAATGCCTGAACTGAACGAGCGTCAGCGAACGTACCAGGTCGGCAAGCTGGTCGAGCGCGGCCTGCTCGCCCCCATCCGCAAGGGAGCCAGGCAATACACGGTCGGCTTTGCCAACAATTTCTTGATTCGTGGCGTCATCCGCGCGCTCTCCAACGAGGGCTTCATTCCAGACACGCTGAACCGACCGCGATAAACAGAACACGCGGGGAGAGGAGAACAACTGGGTAACGCGAGCATTAGCTCGATTCGACGCTTAAGGATCATGGCGGTATCCCAGAAGAGCTTCGCTTTCTGCTCGTCGGACCCTTCGAAAGCGGCGGGTTCAATCGCATCAGCAGTTGATGCAGTTGGCGCCAGAGGGCGCAGGCATGGTCCCGCACACCACTGCTTGACAGCAGTGCGCAGACAGATATCCGAGCAGTGCGTTCATGGTGTCGATGCTTGGCCGATAGATCAGGTGTCGCCCATCGCGCTCCTGCGTAAGAAGCCCCGCGTGAAGCAGTTCTTTGACATGAAACGAGATCGTTGACGGCGGTATGCCCAGCGCACTCGACAGCGAGCCCGGCGTCATGCCGGTGGGTCCCATTCCCACTACCGCGCGGTAAATCCGCAGACGCCCTGCCTGCGCCAGCGCGGCAAGCGCCCGAACCGCGTCGCTTTCATGCATCTCACTCATGCTGTCTCCTGCCGGTGTTGTCGATTGAGCGAACCAGGTCAGCGCGTCGCGGACTCATCAGGCCGGGTGGGGAGCGCAAGCGTCACCGCCCAGCAGATCGCCAGCAGCGCAGCAGACCCCGCCAGCGCCCACGATAGCCCGCCCCACTGGTACAAAAGACCCGACATCAGCGTTCCAAAGAAGCGTCCCATTGCGTTGGCTGCGTAATAAAACCCGACATCCTCGGCCGCCTTTTCCGAACCCGCATAGGCAAGCACGAGATAGGACTGGACCGATGAGTTGATGGCAAACGCGAAGCCGAACACCGCCAGGCCCGCCACCACCACCCACTCCAGGTGGGGAGCCTTCCCGAGCACAAGCGCCAACAACCCGAGCGGAACGACTGCGAGCACCGCAGACCAGAGCCGGGCAGCGGGAACTTCAGAACTCAACCCGTCGTCGCTACGACGGACCAGCGCGGGCGCAATCGCCTGCACCGCACCGTACCCAATTGTCCAGAGTGCGAGAAAGCCGCCCACCATGCTGAACGTCCATCCAGCCGAGTAAAGAAACACGGGCACACCGACCACAAACCAGACGTCGCGCGCGCCGAAGAGCGCAATGCGCGCCGCGGCAAGCAAATTGATGCCGCGATTCTTGGCAAACAGCTCCTTCGCCGATTTCGATGCCTTGCTCTGCCCCATCAAGCGGGGCACAAACAGCAGCACGCCAAGCAGAACCAGCAGAAGCAGGCCCGCCATGGCCCAGAGTGACCGCTGAAAGCCCAGCGTCTGCAGCAATAGCCCGCCCAGGAAAAAGCCCACGCCTTTCATGGCGTTCTTGCTGCCGGTGAAAAACGCCACCCACTTGAACAGCCGCCCTGAGGCCTCGCCCGCGGTCAGCTTGATTGCCGATTTGCTCGCGGTTTTCGTGAGGTCCTTGGCGACGCCGCAGATGCCCTGAGCCACGACCACCCAGGCCACCGACATGGCGACGGTCCAGTCGGGAGAGAGCGCCGAGAGCAGACCAAAGCCGCAAATCTGGGTGGCGAGACCCACCGCGAGCATCCGTGCAATGCCAAACCGGGTGGCAAGCCACCCACCCACCAGATTGGCCACCACACCCATGGCCTCGTACAGCAGAAACAGAAAGGCCAGCGTGAAGGGTGAGTAGCCGAGCCGATAAAAATGCAACAGCACCAGCATCCGCAGCGCGCCATCGCTGAGCGTGAATCCCCAGTAGGCGGCCGTGACGATGGCGTAGTTGCGGGTGCCTGCGTTCATGAAGGCCTCATAGACCTGCGCGCTCAAGCTGGCAGGCCAGATCGACCATGCGGCAGGCGTAACCCATCTCGTTGTCGTACCAGGCGTATACCTTCAGAAGCGTGCTGTCTGTGACCATGGTTGAGAGCGCGTCGACGACCGCGCTTCGCGTGTCACCGGCGTAATCAGCGCTCACCAGTGGGCGCTCCTCATAGCCAAGAATGCCCGCGAGCGTGCCTCGCGCCGCCTCGGCAAACAGCGCATTGACCTCGGCAGACGAGGTCTCACGTTTGATTTCGAACACGCAGTCGGTCAGTGACGCGTTGAGCACAGGTGCCCTTACCGCATGGCCGTTGAGCTTGCCCTTCAGCTCAGGGTAGATCAGCGCGATCGCGGTGGCGCTGCCCGTCGTGGTGGGCGCAAGGCTCAGCATGGCACTGCGCGCGCGACGCAGGTCTTAGTGCGGCGCATCCACCACCACATTGGTGTTGGTGGGGTCATGGATGGTGATGATCTGGCCGTGACGGATCCCAAGCTGCTCATGCACCACCTTGACGACAGGCGCCAGACAGTTGGTGGTGCAGGAGGCTGCGGTCACGATGCGATGACGGCGCCTGTCGTACAGATGGTCATTGACGCCCACGACGATGTTGAGCACGTCGTCCACCTTGACCGGCGCGGCCACTATGACCCGGCGGGCACCGCGATCGAGATGGCCTTGCAGGGTCTCGGGCGTCAAAAACCTGCCCGTGCACTCCAGCACCAGATCAACGCCCAGATCACCCCAGGGAATATCGGCTGCCGCAGCGTGCGCCGAAAACCCCAGCCGGCGATCCCCCACCCTCACCACCGCGTCGCCCTCGGCCGCAATCGACTCCCGCCAGCGCCCCTGCACGCTGTCGAATTCCAGCAGATGCGCAGTGGCAGCGGCGCCGCCCTTCAGCTCATTCAAATGCACCACCTCAAGCCGGTTGCCTGCGCGCGGATCGTCCCCGGGACGCTCAGCGGCACCAAACGCTGCGCGCAGGGCAAGGCGTCCGATGCGCCCCATGCCATTGATGCCAACTCTCATCGCTGGTTCTCCGTCAACCCATCCAACCGTCATTCCACAATCATCGAAAGATCAGATGACAGAACAATGACGGCGGAACCTTGGCTCAGGCTCCAGCAAACCTCGATACGCGATACGGCTGCGGGTCAATCCGGGGCGTGCGACCGGCAATCAGATCGCCAATCAATTCGGCGCTTGCCGGCGCTGCCGCCAGGCCGACGTGGCCGTGCCCAAACGCGCACACCACCTGACCCGATGGGTGACATGCGCCGAGCACTGGCAGTCCGTCTGGCGTAGAAGGTCGATGGCCCAGCCACCGGGGTATCGCATCGCTCGATTGCGGAAAACCAAGCGCGGGAAATAAGCGTCTGGCATGACGAAGCAACACCTCTGCGCGACGCCAGTCGGGGGCAGCACTGCGACTCGCCAGCTCGACCTGACCCGAGATGCGAAGACCCTGCTCGGTCTGGGTAACCGCCATTTTTCCGTCGGATGGCATGAGGGGCGTGCGCATGGACAGGCCCTCGGCGGGCAGAACAATGTGATAGCCGCGCTCGCTTTCAAGCGGTATGGCACAGCCCGCCTGCCGCGCGAGCGAAGCGGCATCGATGCCGGCACTGATCACCGCAAACTCGGCAGGAACGGCCTCGCCCGCGCCCACCCGAACCGCACGCAGCCGGCCCTGCTCAATCACCAGCCCGGTTACCGAGCCGCTTACCCACCGTGCACCCCGCGAACGGGCAAGCGACACCAGCGCCGCCACATACGCGCCGGGATTGCGGCAATGCGCGCCCGCTGGCACTTCGATACCGAAGGTATACGACGGCGCAAGTGCCGGCGTGTGGCTGCGCAGGTCATCGGCATCGAGCTCGCGCCAGATGACCCGCTGGGCCTGCCTTAACCGCCAGGCAATCGCTTCGGCCTCGAAGTGCGCACGCGACGGATAGGCGTAGGTGAGGCCGCTGCGAACCACCAGGTGCGCAACGCCCGCCGCCTGGGCGAGTGCCTGGTGACGCGCAGGCGCATCGCCGAGCAAGGCTGCGAGCGCGCGCGCGGTTCGCTCAACCGCCTCAATGCGCCATCCGGCAGCCAGGAACCTGAGCAGCCAGGGCGCAAGCCGCGGCAGCGCCGACGCCCGGATGACCAGCGGCCCGTCGCGCTCGAGCAGGGTGCGAGGAATATTGCGCCAGAGGCCGGGTAGCGACATGGGCACAACCGATGCCGTGCTGAGCCATGCCCCGTTTCCGAAACTGGCCGACTGCGCACCGCCGGGCTCGCCAGGCTCAACGAGGGTAACATCGTGCCCGTCGGAGAGCAGCGTAAGCGCGCAACAGGCGCCGACCACGCCCGCGCCGATAATGACAACCTGACTCATTACCAGCGATTATCCGCCATGAAGATCACGCTTGCTTTTGCACCAGGCGCCTGCGCCATTGCCCCTTACATCCTGCTCAAGGAAGCGGGCGCTGCCTTTGACACGCTAGACCTGAACATGGCTGCGGGCGAGCACCACCAGCCGCAATACCTGAAGATCAACCCCAAGGGCAAGGTGCCGGCGCTGATCGTCGACGGCACAGTGATCACCGAGAACGTGGCAATCCAGTGCTGGATCGACCGTCAGTTCCCGCAGGCGGGTCTGATGCCATCCGATCCGATGCAGTACATCCATGCGCTGTCAGTCATGGGCTGGTGCGGGTCGGGCATTCATCCCAAGCTTACGCAACAGGCGCGCCCCGAACGCTATTGCGATGCGCCGGACGCGGCTGCGCGGGTCAAGGAACTCGGTCATCTTGGCATGATCGAACAGTTCGAACTTGCCGAGCAGATGCTGGCTGGCAAGACCTGGTTCTTCGGCGAGCGCTTTGGCTGCGCTGATGCTTATTTCTACTGGACATTTCGCCGTGGCGGCGCATTTGGCGCCGACCTGTCGCGCTTTGCGAATTGCACCGCGCATCGCGCGCGCGTCGAGGCTCGCCCCAGTGTGAAGGCACTTCTCGCCTACGAAGATGCCGTGAAGGCAAGGCTCTCGCGATAAACGCTGATGGCCCGGCCGCTGCGCTAGAACACCGCGTGCTCGCGCCGGTCGGGCGGTGCAATGCGGCCTGAAATGATCGCCTGAAAAAACTGGCCCAGCGTGTCGGTGCCGGTTGAAGGGGTGGCCTGTTCATCGTACTGCCCCGTGTCCGGGTCAAGCACCAGCATGGACTCGGTCGCGTAATAGCGGCCGATTCGGGCAAGCTCAGCCTTGTCACGCAGTCGTGGCGCAATGCGGCCTGCGATGCGAAGGCCCGCCACGATCGCATCGAGCAGCCCCACAGGCACCGACCTGAATCGCGGTGGCTGGCCAAGCTTCTCAAACAGCATCTCGCCCTGCTGGCGCGGCGTAAGCGCGGGCCCGGGCCCGCCGATCGGCAATATCCTGTCATGCATGGCCGGATCGTGAAGGCAGCGCACCATGTACTGCGCAAGATCCGCATCGCTGATGGGCTTACAGCGGGTCAGCGCACCGTCGCCGAATATCAGATAGGGCTTGCCTGCTCGAACGCGATCAACCTGCCCTGATAACGACTTGAAAAATGCGGTCGGTCGGACAATGCTGTAGCGCAATCCCGAGGCCATCAACTCGCGCTCGAAAGCGAGCTTCGCCTGCTGAAACGCAAGCAACGGCCGCTGCACGCAGATCGCCGACAACTGAATGATGTGCCCAATTCCAGCCTCGCGGGCAATTGGCAATGCCTGGCTATGCGCCCGGTGGTCGATTGCCCAGGCATCGGCGGGCGCGCCGGTTCGAGAAGCAAGACACGAGATGAGCGCATCAAACCGCTCGCCCCGCAGGCCATGCTCCCGGAGGCTGGCCGCGTCAGTGGCAAGACCCTCGCGCAACTGCGCGCCAATCAGCGGGCTGGGAGTGCTGGCAGCGCGCGCGGCGTGCCCCGGACGCACCAGGCACACGACCTCATCGCCCTGATGAACCAGCGCCCGCACCACCGCCTGGCCAATCGTGCCCGTGGCACCCAGCACAAACACACGCCTTGCCGTCATGCCTGATATTGTGCGCTGCTGTCAGCACGGCGCCAGCCTGCGATCGGCACTTTCCAAAACCCTGTTGTCCAGCTGCCTTGAACTCCGACCGCTTGAAGCCTGGTTTTCTCGCCCTCCACGGCAACCGCGTTGAGCTGCTGTTCGACACGGTGGCCGAGCTGATTGGGCGCTATCGCCTTGCGCCGCTCGAGCCAGAGGTGTTCCTGGTCCAGAGCAATGGCACGGGCGAGTGGCTGAAGATGGCGCTTGCACAGCGCAGCGGCATCTGCGCAGCGGTCAATTTACAGCTGCCGGGCCAGTTTCAGTGGGCGCTCTACCGGCGCGTGCTGGGGCCTGGCGAGGTTCCCGAACGCTCACCTCTGGACGACGCGACGCTGGTCTGGCGGTTGCTGCGACTCCTCACCGACCTGCACGCCGACCCGGACCACGCCCAGGTATTTGCGCCACTCGCCAGCTATTTGTCCGGGGGTGATCCTGAGCGGTGCTACCAGCTCGCCAGGCAGATTGCAGACCTATACGACCAGTACCAGGTTCACCGACCTGACTGGCTTGAAAACTGGGCTGACGGCCGCGCTACGCTGGGCGATGCATCGGGCGTGCAAAGGCCTTTTCCTGCCTCGCAGGATTGGCAGGCAAGCCTCTGGCAACGCGTTCTGGCAACGCTTGAACCGGAAGAGCACGCGCTGATCCGCCCGCATGTGCATGAGCGCGTGATCGACACGCTGCTGAAATCGCGAGCCGATGACCCGCTGGTGGCGAGGCTGCCGCAGCGAGTCACCGTGTTCGGGCTCTCCCACCTTGCCTACCCGACACTACGCCTTCTGGGGGCGCTGTCCCGACACAGTCAGGTGGTGTTCGCCGTTCCAAATCCGTGTCGACATTACTGGGCCGACATCATCGAGGGCCACAAGCTGCTGCGCGCCGCGCGGCGCAGACATCCGAACCGTGCGGGTCTGGACCTGTCGGCACAAGCGCTCGAACAGCTGCATCGCTACGCCCACCCCCTGCTCGCAGCCTGGGGGCGGCAATCGCGAGATTTCATTCGGCTGCTCGATGAATTTGATGATGCCGGGCAGGCGCAGGCACGCTTCAACCTGGCGCGAATCGACCTGTTCGACGAGGCTGAGCCCGCTGACGGAACGCTGCTCCAGCAGGTGCAGCGCCACATCCGGGAGCTGCTGCCAATCGACAGCCATCCAAAGCAGGCCCCACTGGCCGATGACCGATCCATCGTGTTCCACATCGCGCACAGCCCGGTGCGGGAACTCGAGGTCCTGCACGATCAGCTGCTCGATCTGCTCGCCACCCCGA
>VGHA01000016.1 GCA_016868375.1 Betaproteobacteria bacterium
TGCCCTATCACGACCCGGACGCGGCCAATCAGCAGATGACCTCGCTTAATTTCATCGACGCTACCGACAACGCGGTACGCGGTGCGGTGCAATACTTCAAGAAGCAAGGACTGAAAGCGGGGCTGACCGGCTTCTGCATGGGCGGGGCGGTCACGATCATTGGGTCGGTACGCATCCCTGAACTTGATGCAGGCGTTTGTTTTTACGGCATACCGCCGGCACAGGCTGCGGATCCGGCACAGGTGCGCATCCCGCTGCAGGGCCATTTTGCAAGCCGCGACGATTGGTGCACGCCGCAGGCGGTGGAGGCGTTCGAGTCTGCTGTGAAAGCCGCTGGCAAGAGCGTTGAGTTCTACATGTACGAAGCCGATCACGGGTTCGTCAACGAGCAGCGCGACGCGGTCCATGATGCCCCGAGCGCAACCCAGGCCTGGGAGCGCATGATGAGCTTCTGGAAGAAACATCTGGGCTGATTGGCGCAGGCTTTAGGCTCGGGGCTTGGGTCAGGCCTCGAGCCCGATGCGGCACAAGGCCATCGGTGGCAGACGGCCTGCTAGGCGCGACGATTACCGCCGGGCAACACCACCATCGCAATTGCAAACACCACGCAGGCCAGGGCGGCGCCATCCTGCCAGTGCAGCGGTTCGCCCAACGCGACAGAGCCCGATGCCAGGCCGATCACGGGAATCATCAATACCGACAGGCCGCTTGCCACCGGCGACAGCGTTGACGCCAGTTTGAACCACAACAGCTGCGCCACGCCGAACACCACAAAACTGTTGTAGAGCACGGCGAATACTGCGGGCCAGCCAATGGTGTCGGGCTGCCAGCGGGGCAACTCGGTGATAAGTGCGATCGTGCCGCAGACCGCGAGCGCAAGCGCAACCGACCAGAAGGTGATCACCTTGATGGATGCCGGCAGCTTACGGCGGCGGGTCAGGTGCGTGCCATAGGCCCAGGCGATCGCGGCACACAGCATCAGGGCGGTTCCTTCGGGACTGCCGCTCAGGGCCGAAAACTCGCTTGCCATCAACAGCGCCACCCCACCCGCTGCCGCGACGACCCCCAACAGGAGACGGGCACCCGGTCGCTCGCCAAAGAGCAGCATGCCGAGCACCGCCGCCCAGATCGGCATGGTGTAGCCCAGAATGGCCGCCCGCCCGGACGACAGCAGCGCCACGCCATACATCACGCACACATACCAGATCACCAGATTAAAGAGCCCGATCAGCAGCAGTTCACCCCAATGCTCGCGGGCCACCCGGATCGGCTCACCGGCCGCGCGGATCATCCACCACAGCATCGGCAGCGCAAGCACCATGGTGAGCGAGCGAAAGGTCATGGGGGCAATCTGGCTCACGCCGGTTTTCATGATCGGCCAGTTGATGCCCCAAAGAACCGTGAGCAGCACCAGGCTACCGAGCTCTCGTCCGGACAAGCGCCCCGTGCTCATGCTTTCCCCCCGCCACGTGCAGGGACTAGAATCGGTCTCAGAAAACTCTCCAGGAGACAGGCACCGCCATGGATTTCTCATTGTCGCTCAGACAGGCCTGGTCGCGTGCCGATTCAATGCTTTGTGTCGGACTCGATCCGGATCCAGAACGGATTCCAGCCTCGATCGCAGGCGATCCGGACGCGCTCTTCATTTTTTGCCGCGACATCGTCGACGCCACCGCGGCACAGGTGTGTGCATTCAAACCGCAGATCGCCTACTTCTCGGCCGCCCGGGCCGAGCGGGCGCTTGAGCGCGTCATTGAGCATATCCATCGTCATCACCCGGGCATTCCCGTCATCCTCGATGCCAAGCGCGGTGACATCGGATCAACCGCCGAGCGCTACGCCATCGAGGCCTTCGAGCGATACGGAGCCGATGCGGTCACGATCAACCCTTACATGGGCTTTGATTCCATCGAGCCCTGGCTTGCCTGGAAAGGTCGCGGGGTCATTCTGCTTTGCCGAACCTCGAATCCAGGCGGCAGCGATCTGCAGGCGCTCAATGTTGGCGGCGAAGCCCTGTACGAGCGCGTCGCAAGGCTCACGGCCGGTCCCTGGAACACGAACGGTCAGCTGGGACTGGTGCTGGGCGCCACATTCCCTGCCGAGCTGGCACGGGTCAGAGCGATCGCCGGCGATCTGCCAATGCTCGTGCCGGGCATCGGCGCGCAGGGCGGCGATGTGCCGGCCACCGTATCGGCCGGACTGGCTAGCGATGGCTGGGGGATGATCATCAACTCGTCACGCGCCATCCTCTACGCAAGTCAAGGCACTGACTTCGCCGAGGCGGCCGCCGCAGTGGCGCAACGCACCTGCGAAGAAATCCGGGCTGCGCGAACCGCTGCGTTGTCGGCGCGCGCTCTTTAGGGGGGCATCTTGAGGGTCCTGCTCGCGGAAGACGACCGGACGCTCGCCGATGGCCTGTGCCGGGCGCTTCGATCAAGCGGCAACGCAGTCGACCATGTCGAGGACGGCCAGTCTGCCGATACGGCTCTCACGGCTCAGCCTTACGATCTGGTCATTCTTGACCTGGGGCTGCCGCGACTTGCCGGCCTTGAAGTGCTCAAAAGACTGCGTGGGCGAGGCACAGGCACGCCCGTGTTGATTCTCACGGCAGCCGACTCGGTCGAGCAGCGCGTGCGCGGGCTCGATCTGGGTGCCGATGACTTCATGGCCAAGCCCTTTGCCCTGAGCGAACTCGAAGCTCGCATTCGGGCATTGGTCCGCCGTGGCATGGGTGCATCCAGCACGTCGTTGAAGCTCGGCATGCTGAGCTATGACCAGGTGGGGCGGCAGGCGTGGGTCGCCGAGCAGGCAATCGAACTGTCTGCGAGAGAGCTTGCATTGCTCGAAATTCTGCTGCAGCGAAATGGCCGCCTGGTCAACAAAGAGCAGATCGTCGAACACCTGTGCGGCTGGGGTGAGGAGGTCAGCCACAACGCCATCGAAGTGTACGTGCACCGCCTGCGCAAAAAGCTGGAGGGTGGCGATGTGCGGATTGCCACCGTTCGCGGTCTGGGCTACAGCTTGCAACGACACACCGAGGCTGATACGCGCTGATGCCAGAGTCCGCCCCACGCTCTCCATCCGTCCTCAGCGATCTGGTTGCCACCCGGGAGAGTCCGCCGCCTGAGGCGCAGGCCTCCGGCAAAAGGCAGTCTCGTCGCGCAGCAACGCGGCGTCGCGCGCACCCGTTATTTCCAAGCGAGCAACGCTCCCTCTACGGCGAAATCCTTGACTGGATGTTCGCCCCGCTGATGCTGTTGTGGCCGCTGTCGGTTGCCATCACCTTTGTGGTGGCGCGGTCGCTGACCGACGCTCCGTTTGATCGCGCGCTGATCGATCGGGCTGAGGTTCTGCGGGAACAGGTGTCGGCCATCGAGAGCGATCCTCGGGTGCCGTTGACGCCAATGCTGGACCGGCTGGCAAGGCTGCAGGACGGATCCCTGTTGCGACTGCAGATGACGGGGGCTGATGGACGTCTGATTGCCGGTGATCTCACCTTGCCGAGGCCAGGGCTCTACGACTTCCCGGCGCCGGATCGAATCCGTCTTCGAAATGTGTTTGAAAATGGCGTTGAGTGGCGCATTGCCTACACCTGGACAAGCCGGGCGGACGTGATCGAAGCCGAACCGATTCTGATTCAGGTGGCCGATACCTTTGATAACCGCGACCAGCTCGCAAGCGAAATCATCCGGGGCGTGCTGTTCCCCCAGTTCATGATCCTGCCGCTCGCGCTGTTACTGGTCTGGTTCGGCCTGAGCCGAGGCCTTGCGCCCATGAAGCTGCTGCAGAGCAAAATTCAGACGCGCCGACCCGATGACCTCTCGCCCATCGATCCGAAAGAGGCGCCTGAAGAGCTCACGCCGCTGGTGCTTGCGTTCAACGATCTGCTCGCCCGTCAGGCCAGTACGCTTCAGGCGCAGAGGCGCTTCATTGCCGATGCCGCACACCAGCTGAAAACACCGCTCGCAGGGCTTCGCACCCAGTCGGAACTGGCGATTCGCGAAACCGACCCGAACGAACTGCGGCACACACTCGAAAAGATCGCCGCCAGCGCAGAGCGCAGTGCACACACGGTGAGCCAGCTGCTCGCGCTGGCCCGTACCGAGAACCTGCGCCATTCGGTCACGATGGACGAGCTGGATCTGGCGCCGCTTGTTCGAGCCGTGATTGCCGACCACTTCAGCGCAGCGCTCAACAAATCGATCGATCTCGGATTCGAAGGTGACGATGTACCTGCTCCGATCGCCGGACACCCCATCCTGCTTCGCGAGATGATCGGCAATCTCATCGATAACGCGATTCGCTATACACCCGCCGGGGGCGTTGTCACGGCGCGCGTCAGCTCGAACGCGTCGCAGGTCGTGCTTGACATCGAAGACGACGGCATTGGGATCACACGGGCAGACAGAAGCCTGGTATTCGAGCGTTTCTTCAGGGTACTGGGGGCCGGCGCCGACGGCAGCGGCCTGGGTCTGTCCATCGTTCGCGAGATCGCCGGGCAGCATTCAGCGATGATCGATATCTCAGATGGCTTGATATGGCCAACATCGCGGGGGGCGGGAACCGGCACACGGTTCACCGTGCGCTTCCCCAAGTTCAACGACGAAGGTCTGTAACACGACGGAGCAGGTAAAGATGTTCAAGGTCACCGCCGAACAACAGGCGATCATTGATGGTGTAACAGCGGTCTGTACCGGCTTCGGTGATGACTACTGGGCTGACTGCGATCGGGAGGCCCGCTTTCCGCGCGAGTTTCATCGTGCAATCGCTGATGCGGGCTGGCTCGGCGTGACCATGCCAGAGGCGTACGGCGGCGCGGGCCTGGGCATCAAGGAAGCTTCGCTGGTCATGCATACCGTGGCCCAGCATGGCGGTGCGATGGCCGCGGCGTCTTCGATCCACATGAACATGTTCGGGCCGCACCCCATGGTCGTTCACGGCACGCCGGACCAAAAAACGCGATGGATTCCGCAGCTCGTCGCGGGTACTGATCAAGTGTGTTTCGGAGTCACCGAACCGGATGCAGGACTGGACACCACCAGCATCCGAACGGTTGCGAAACGGGTGGACGGTGGCTGGCGGGTCTCCGGCCGAAAAATGTGGACCTCGACAGCACAAGTGGCCAACAAAATTCTGCTGCTCGCGCGAACTTCGCCGAAACCTGCCAAGGGCGAAGGCAAACCAACCGATGGCATGACGCTTTTCTATACCGACATGGATCGTTCGAAGATCGAGGTCCGGCGAATTGCCAAACATGGGCGCGCAGCAGTCGACTCGAATACGGTGTTCATTGATGAGCTGTTCATTCCTGATCAGGACCTGATCGGTGATGAGGGTCGTGGTTTTTACTATCTGCTTGACGGACTGAACCCGGAACGCATCCTGATCGCGGTGGAAGCCATCGGAATCGGCCTGGACGCGTTGAGGCGCGCCGCCCGGTATGCGCGTGAGCGCGTGGTGTTCGGGCGACCCATCGGACGCAATCAGGGCATCCAGCACCCGCTCGCCGAGTGCTGGGTCAATCTCGAGGCAGCCTTGTTGCTTGCCGAGCGGGCGGCCGACCTCTATGACGCGGGCCAGCCCTGCGGGCCCGAGGCCAACGGTGCCAAGCTTCTAGGCTCACGGGCGGGGTATGAGGCCTGCCAGCGCGCCGTACTGACTCACGGCGGAATGGGTTATGCGAAAGAATTTCATGTTGAACGGCTCCTTCGTGAAGTCCTGATCACCCGCATTGCACCGGTCACCGATCAGTTGATCCTGTCGTTCATCGCCGAAAAGGTGCTTGACCTGCCCAAGTCGTACTAGGCGCTGCGCGACACACCGGCCTTTCAGCGGAAACTCTGCTGCGACCGTGAATGACGTTGCCATCGGGCAAACGCGCAGGACCCATCCTGCGTTCACATCACTCTGTTCATTTCCGACGCGAACGGAGGACGTCATGAACAGCCGATTGATATCAGCGGTCACGGCGGTTGCTGCGCTGATTGTTGCCGTCCCGGCGCAGACCGCGGAGCCGGCCAGGCTGGCGCAGGCGCAGAAGCCTGTGCAGCCGATCCCGGAGGAGCCGATTTACGCCAGCCACATGATGACGGAGCAGGAGCGCGATGAGCATCGCGCGCGCCTTCGCGCCGCTACGACCGAGCAGGAACGCGACCAAATTCGGCGCGCGCATCATGACCAGATGCGGGCTCGCGCGAAGGCGCGCGGCATGACGCTGCCCGACGAACCCCCGTTGCGCGGCCAGGGGCTTAGGCCGAGGCCGGGCCCAGGGTTGGGAACAGGGCCAGGTTCAGGCGCGGCACCGGGCGGCGGCCGCTAGAGACCGGGTTTTTGACAAGCTCATTCAGAGCCCGATAAACTTTCGGGTTCGGCGCATTAGCTCAGTTGGTTAGAGCGACGGAATCATAATCCGCAGGTCCGGGGTTCGAGTCCCTGATGCGCCACCACCTTTCCCAGTACAGCGCTTACAACAAAGCGCTTTCGAACGGCGTGAGACATCCCCGCGTCATCGTCGACCTGATCCTCGCGCTGGCCGTGTTGGTCGCGGTGCTAGTCCCCATCGCCCAGGTTGTGGCCGAATTCCACGTCGACCAGACCGAGCGACAGTTCTCAAAGCGATACACCGAGGTATGCAACGTTGAGGGCAACCTCTGCGTCATTGCCTCAGGCACCAGCAAAAGCCAGCCGTTCGGGCGCCTGCTGCCGGGCCAGTAACACTCGCCGCTTGCGGGCCACGCCGCGCAGGCCCGATCGCGCACAGCCACCAGCCACTCTGATCGCGCATGGACTCAGTCACCCAATTCACGCTCGGCGCTGCGGTAAGCGTTGCAGTGATGCGCCGACGCATGCCCGTCTGGCAGTCCGCGCTCTGGGGTGGGCTTTGTGGCACGCTGCCTGATCTGGATGCGCTGATTGACCACGGCAACGCGCTCAGCAACATGCTGCTGCATCGCGCGCATTCCCATGCCCTGATCTGGCAGACGGCGGCCACGCCAGCGATTGCCGGCGCCTTCATGTTGATACACCGGGTACGGCGAACGCATCCACACACCTTGGATCCCGCTCGCGCCGCGCCGCAATGGGGTCACTGGTGCCTGATGGTGTGGCTGGTGCTGATCACCCACGCGCTGCTCGATGGCATGACCATTTACGGGACCCAGCTCGCGCGCCCGCTTTCCGACAGCGCCTATGGGCTTGGCAGCATTTTCATCATTGATCCGCTGTACACCCTGCCGCTTCTGGCAGGCGTATTGATATCCAGCCTGTCCCGATCGCCACAGGGGCTTCGCTCGAATACCGTTGGCCTCATCCTGTCATCGCTGTATCTCGCCTGGAGCGCAGCCGCCCAGCTGTACGTCGCACAGCAGGTTGACGCAGGCCTGGCTGCCAATGGCGCGCGCCCACCTCGCAGCCACATGCTGGTAACCCCCACGCCATTTAACACCGTGCTCTGGCGTGTCGTTGTCATGCGTGACGATCGCTACGAGGAAGGCTTTTATTCTCTGTTCGACGGCAGGCGCCCGGTCAGGTTCAGCAGTTACCCGATCGACCCTGCATTGCGGTCTGAAGCCATGGGGCTTGCCTCGGTCAAGGCGCTCAATACCTTCAGCGACGGCTTTACCCGCATCGACGAGCATTCGGGTGGTCTCAGAATCACCGATCTGCGAATGGGGCAGGAACCCGCTTACGTGTTTTCCTTCGTCGTTGCGCAGCGCGGCTCAGCACTTGCCGAGACCCCACCGCGCGCGGTCGGCGGGCGGGGTAACGTTTCCATTACCCAGGCGCTTGGCTGGCTGTGGCGCCGCGCCGCGGGCGCCGATATCGATCCGCCGCGCTGACATCGCCCGAGCGCCCGATTAAGATCGGGCGCCTCGGTTGCGTTCGCCACCCAGGAACCCGTGGGTGTCGAGGGGGTACCGACCGCCTGGAAATCACTGCTTCTTTTCATCGCCTTGACATGCGCGCCGGCCACCGCCGCTGGTGCTTCACGGCTCGAGCTCGCCCAGGTCACCAAATAGGCTGAATTTTCGGATGGGGTGTTCAACGTCGTGTCCGGATGTCCAACGCGCTGAAGGCCGGCACGGTTTGGGTGAACACCTATCGCGCAGTCGCCTACGCGATAAAATTTCCCGGTCGGAAAACATTAGATCAACACCTGGATCTTCAACGCTCAGTCATCGCTCGGCGCAACTGCTCTCTGACCGGCTTGACCAGATAGTCGAGCAGGGTCCGCTTGCCTTCCACAAAATAGACCTCAGCCGGCATGCCGGGCTGCAGCTCAATAGTTCCGGCCAGATTGCGATCAATCTCCACCTGCGCCACGAAGTACGCACGCTGACGCGCGGTATCCACAAACCGATCCGGCGACACGCGACTCACTCTGGCCGCGAACACTGGCGTGGCACGACTGTTGAACGCAGTAAACCGAACCTCTGCGGGCATGCCTGGCCAGATTCGGTTGATGTCCTGCAACTGCACCTGCGCCTCGACCACAAGCCTGTCATCGTTTGGAACGATCTGCAGAATCGGCGCACCGGCCGCCACCACGCCACCGGCCGTGTGCACCTGAAGGCCGATGACCGTACCCGCATCGGGTGCCACGATCTCGGTGCGCGCAAGCACGTCGGCTGCAGCGTCCACTCTCTCCGCAAGATCGCGCAGCTTGGCCCGGATGTCCTGCAATCGATCATTGACCTCGCGCGAGAGCTGGTTGCGCAAATCGAGAATGCGCAGATCGGTTTCGCCAACCTGCGCCTGCGCTTCCGCCACATCGGCGGACAGTCTTGCAATCATGCCCTCGAGGTTCGCTTCGGTTCGCTTCAACGCGTAGTAGCGCGTACGCAGGTACATGCCCTGCTCAAGCAATGATTCCGCGCCGCGCAGCTCCTCGAGGATGAAGTCAAGTTGCGTGCGCGTGGTCGCAATCTCCGACAGCCTGCCTTCGATTTTCTCGCGTGCCTGGCGCTTTCTCTGCTCCAGCACTTCGATCTGGCCCAGAAAGGACGCCCTACGGCTATTGAAGAGATTCAGCTCGCCTGCGATGAGGCGCCCCACCGCATCCTCCTGGCGTCGGGCAATGAGTGTGTCCGCAAAGACAGGAGCCGCGCGACCATCCCGCTCAGCCTCAAGACGTGCCATCTCGGCCAGCAGTGCATCACGCTCAACCATCAACAGGGCCAGCCGCGCTTTGGCGGTGACGTCGACCAGCCTGAGAAGCACCTGGCCTTTGCTAACCGTTTGGCCCTCGCGCACCAGAATTTCGCGGACGATGCCCCCCTCGAGATGCTGGATCGTCTTTCGTTGGCCAGCCACCTTCACAAATCCGTTTGCAAGCGCTGCAGTGGTCAGCGGCGCCAGCGTTGCCCAGGCGCGCCGCTTCGAATGCACCGACTCTGCGCTCCCCTGCACCGGTGAACGCATGTCGCTCGTGCCCGAACAGCCCGGACTGCATCAGCGTTGGCGCAATCGCACCGTAGTTCACTGCAATCATGGGCCCGGCGCGCCGGCGCGAACGCTGGTGAACCGCACGGGCAACGAGCTCTCTGCCTGTGCCCGTTTCCCCGATGATCAGCACAGGGGCATCAGCCTCGGCTACCTGATCGATCGTCCTCATCAATGAGCGAATCTTGGGGCTGTCGCCCTGCAGGGTGAGTAGTGACTCCGCCGAGTGTGATTGCATCTGCCGTTGCGAACTATCCGGTATTTTTCGATCAGCGCAATGTAACGGCGTGGCGCATCTGGCCCTTACCCAAGGTCAACGGGTGAGCACGCAGGATGCAAAGCCCCTGACGGTGTGCTCAAATACCGCCCAACACATTTTCGCGCGGCAGCAATGTCTGCGACCAACCTAGTGATACACGCTGCGCATTTCGAAAGGCTCTCGATGAAATCCCTGTTTACAGCGCTCCTAGGCGCGGTGCTGGTTGGACTATCCGGTTGCAGCGACACCGTAGAGCCTTTGGTTGAACACTGTTACCCCACCGGCATGCCTGCGGAAACCGCGCTGGGCGATCCAGACCGAACGCTTGGCTCATCCGGCAACTACAACTATCCGCTGTGCTCGACACGGTACGAACGCGTTATCAGCGCAGCGCTGGTCACCAATGGCGCGCCGCCCGACGTGCGGCAAAGCCAAAGCCGGTTCATAGGCATTGATGGTGCATTCTTCGCCATGCAGTTTGGCAAGTCCTCTGATCGGATCTGGGATGTCGCAACCGAACCGTCTCGCCTTCAGGCCACGTTGGAAGCCACCTGCTCGGGCTCATCGGCACGGTCTTCCATCCTCGCCAAGTTGGGAGGCACCTCCAACCGATTCGATCGAAACCAGTGCGCCAACGCCACTTACATCAATACGATGCTCTATGGTGGCAATGGGCTGTTCCGCGATAGCCGTACGCCAACCACTGCGCGCTCGGTCAGTTCCAACGACCAGACTGGCAACACGGTGCTTACCTGGACACGCGGGTACCTGCTGCAACGCTACGGTGCGGCTGGCTGCGCCGACTGCGCGAACCGCCAATATCACGCAGTCATTGATGCAGGCAGCAGCGGCACCCGACTGTCGCTTTTCGAGGTTGCCTATCAGAGCGGTGGCTATCCAACGGTCAAGTGGCTCACCACCCACGAGGGCACCGACAACGGCATCGACAACTTCGTTGCCACCGCCAACCGCGCCGAGGTCAATTCAAAGGTTATTGATACGCTCTTCAATGCGCTTCGTACCGACTACTTCGGCCAGACCCAATGGCCGGCAACCGCACAGAGCATTACCGTTGACCCGCTTGCCACCGCGGGAATGCGCGAGGCCGAACTGAAGCACGGCAAGGCTGCCGTCGACGCGGTGTACCAGTCAATCAATAACTACATCGCTGCAGGATCGATCAACCAAACCAGTCCGGCAGCCGTTTCGATCACTTACACCCCAGGTCGTATCGCTACCATTGACGGCAACAGCGAGGAGGGCCTCTGGACCTGGATCAATCTGAATGATTATTTCTGTGATGTTTTCCAGGCCACGCCAGCACGAAGACTCGAGTGCGCAAATGAGACCTCCGGGCGATTCGGCGTCATTGAGGTCGGTGGCGCTTCCATGCAGGTGAGCTTCCCGGTGGCGGGCGCAGCCGACCCTGCCAGCAACCGTTATGCGGTCAACATCGGTGGTAAAGCGATCACCGTGTACAACAAGACCTTCCTCGGGCTCGGACAGGATCTCGCCCGCAGGTCGATGGCAGCGCCCTGATCCAGAGCGGGTCTGCATCATGTCGCAAGTCCAACCCGTGCAACGCCGTCATGCGCATTGGCTGCATTGCGGGTTGCTCGCAGCGGTCTGTCTGTCTGTGATGCCCGCGTCGCTTGCCGCGCAGGAAGTGCGCATGACGTGCCAGCATCAGGGCAAAACCTACTCGGTCAGCTACGACCCCAAGCAGAAGCTGTTCAAAACCAGCGACGCCGACGCAGGCTCACGGTTTCGAGTCAAACGCGATCAGATCGACGGTGATGGCGTGCTGGTTTGGGTAGGCGCTCAACAGCTGGGCGGCGAACGCGATCTACTTGCCTTCTTCGGCAACGACACCAAGTGGGTCCGGCACTTCTATGGCAATGGCAGCCAGATCATGCATCGCTGCCAGTAGATCGCGCCCAAACGCCGCATCAGTTCACACCGGATCCCAGTCAAATACGTCGGGCGAGCGCTCCAGCTTGTAGAACGATGGTTTCATCGCCGGAATAACGCGTTCAGCAATCGTCTGAGGTGTCCACCCGTTCGAGTTGTGCAGACTGCGCACCGGGCGGTTCTGACTGATCAGAAAAATTTCGTTCGCCCGCACTGCAAAAATTTGTGCAGTCACCTCGCGGGCCGCATCGCTCGCCAGATACACTGCAAGCGGCGCAATATGATGCGTCTGCATGCGCTGCAGACGTTCGACCCGGGCCTGCTGATCCGGCGTATCCGTTGGAATCGATCCAATCATGCGGCTGTAGGCAAACGGCGAAATGCAGTTGGATCGAACGCCAAACTTCGCCATGTCGAGCGCAATCGATTTCGACAGCGCCACGATGCCCAGCTTCGCGGCCGAATAGTTCGCCTGGCCATAATTACCAATCAGCCCGGACGTGGAGGTCATGTGAATGTAGGCGCCCGACTGCTGCGCTTTGAAATGCGGTGCGGCCGCGCGCGACACAAAAAACGTGCCGTTCAGATGCACATCGATCACCGCCCGCCATTCATCGGCGCTCATGTTGTGGAAAAAGCGATCGCGCAGGATTCCGGCGTTGTTGATCACTGCATCAATGCGGCCGAAGGTATCGAGCGCCTGTTCCACCATCCGGTGGGCGGCCGCCCAGTCAGCAACACTGTCGCCATTGGCGGTGGCCTCGCCGCCTGCGCTCTGAATCTCATCGACCACCGCCTGCGCTCGCGAACGGTCTTGCCCTTCCCCGGTAACGCTCGCGCCCAGGTCATTCACCACCACCCTGGCTCCCTGCGCGGCCAGCGCAATCGCCAGATCTCGGCCAATTCCGCCGCCTGCGCCTGTCACCAGCACCACCTTGTCCTGCAGAGACATTCCGTTCATTGACGCTCTCCGAAAAGCCTTGCCCACCGAAACAGTCCGGTAATCGACCGCGGCCGGTAAAATGACACACATGACGCGCAAACTCCACATTCGAACCTTCGGCTGCCAGATGAACGAGTACGACTCGGACAAGATGGCCGAGGTACTCGCCGAAAGCGAGGGCGCGGTCCTGACCGACCGCCTTGAGGACGCTGACATCGTCCTCTTCAACACCTGTTCGGTTCGCGAAAAAGCTCAGGAGAAAGTGTTCTCCGACCTGGGCCGGGTGCGCGCACTCAAGCGCGAACGCCCGGACCTGGTGGTCGGGGTGGGCGGCTGTGTGGCCAGCCAGGAAGGCGCCAACATCGTGTCGCGCGCGCCCTTTGTGGACGTGGTCTTCGGTCCGCAAACCCTGCACCGGTTGCCGCAACTGCTCGAAAAGCGTCGCCAGAGCGGGCGCTCGCAGGTTGACATCAGCTTTCCTGAAATCGAGAAATTCGATCACCTGCCGCCGCCACGCTCTGACGGCGTCACGGCGTTCGTGTCCATCATGGAAGGCTGCAGCAAATACTGCAGCTTCTGCGTGGTGCCTTACACCCGCGGCGAAGAGGTCTCGCGTCCGTTTGACGACGTTCTCACCGAGATTGCAGGGCTCGCTGACCAGGGCGTCAAAGAGGTGACGTTGCTCGGGCAGAACGTCAACGCCTATCTGGGCGGCATGGGCGATACCGCCGAGCGCGCTGACTTCGCGCGGCTGCTCGATTACGTCTCCGAAATCCCCGGCATCGAACGCATCCGCTACACCACATCGCATCCCCGCGAGTTTTCGCAGCGGCTGATCGACGCGCACGGCAGGCTCGAGAAGCTTGCCACGCAGGTTCACCTGCCTGTGCAGTCGGGCGCCGATCGGGTGCTCACCGCAATGAAGCGTGGCTACACCGCGCTCGAGTACAAATCGATCATTCGCCGACTTCGCAGCGCCAGACCCGACGTCTGCCTATCCTCGGATTTCATCGTCGGATTCCCAGGCGAAACCGATGCCGATTTTGAACAGACCATGCGACTCGTTGAAGACGTCGGATTCGATTCGTGCTTCTCGTTCGTGTTCAGCCCCCGCCCCGGTACCCCGGCAGCCGACCTTGCCGATGACACGCCGCAATCGGTGAAGCTCGCGCGACTGCAACGTCTACAGTCGCAGATCGACACCCAGGCACGCGCGATCAGCGCAGCCATGGTGGGCAGCACCCAGCGTGTTCTGGTCGAGGGTCGCGCAAAAAAAGATGCGAGCGAGTTAAGCGGCCGCACGTCCAATAACCGAATCGTCAATTTCGCAGGGCCCGATCG
This sequence comes from Betaproteobacteria bacterium, assembly GCA_016868375.1. Classification (GTDB taxonomy): domain Bacteria; phylum Pseudomonadota; class Gammaproteobacteria; order Burkholderiales; family Burkholderiaceae_E; genus SYIM01. The sequence continues at coordinate 13,896 of VGHA01000016.1, forward strand.
GCTTCTTGGCCAATTTGTTGAGGTGAGGATCACCAGCGCGCTCCCGCACTCCCTGCGTGGCGAAGTGCCGATTCATGACTGACGCGTCTTCATCATCCCGCAGCGCGGGCGCCAGAAGCCGGCGAGACGCTCGCATCGAATTCGATCTGGAAACGGCCGATCAGGATACCGGCAACCAGAGGCTGGCAAACCTGTGCGGCCCGCTCGATGCCAACATCGCGCAGATTGCAGCAGCCTACGACGTCCAGATCGGCCGTCGGGGTGCGCACATCACCGTCGAGGGCGCGGACGCTGCGAATCGACGTGCCCGCGAGGCCGTGCTTCACTTTCACCATCTGGCGGTCTCGCCGCTGTCGCTTGACGATATCCAACTGGGGCTGGTTGAGTTGCGAGCGCGCCAAAGCGGTGCGCCCGACGCAGGCTCGCCCTCAGCGGTTGCCGACGAGTCGCCGGTGCTGCACACGCGTCGTTCGGATCTGCAGGGGCGCACGCCGCGTCAACGCGAGTACCTTCGCAACATCCTGGCGCACGATGTCAGTTTCGGCATCGGGCCTGCAGGCACCGGAAAAACCTACCTGGCGGTAGCCTGTGCGGTGGATGCGCTCGAGCGCGATGCCGTGAAAAGAATCGTGCTGACCCGTCCGGCTGTCGAGGCGGGCGAGCGGCTGGGCTTTCTGCCCGGCGACCTCGCGCAGAAGGTTGATCCCTATCTGCGGCCGCTTTATGACGCGCTCTACGATCTGCTGGGGTTTGACCGCACCGCCAGGATGTTCGACAAGCAGGCGATCGAGATCGCGCCGCTTGCCTACATGCGCGGGCGCACGCTCAATCACGCCTTCATCATCCTCGATGAGGCGCAAAACACAACGCCCGAACAGATGAAGATGTTTCTGACGCGCATCGGTTTTGGCTCGAAGGCTGTTGTCACTGGCGATGCCACACAGATTGATCTGCCCAAGGGCCAGGCGTCGGGGCTGATCGAGGCGCGGCGGGTTCTGGCGGGCGTGCGCGGTATCGCGTTCACGCATTTTGACAGCACCGACGTGGTGCGCCATCCGCTGGTTGCACGCATCGTTGAGGCCTATGAAAAGCACACCACGCCGTCGGTCCGCTAACGGTGCTCAGCTGCGAACCGCACGCGTGGAACCCCGCACAGCGTCAACCAGACCATCGCTTTTTCTCGCGTTGCAAACAGGAGCCGGTGTCACCGAACTGCCCGCCTCCCGCGCGCAGTGTCGTCGCTGGATCCTGTCAGCGCTTTCGCAGGATGCCGATCTGACGCTCAGATTTGTCGCGCGTAACGAGGCCCGTTCGCTGAACGCCGGCTATCGAAGCCGCGACTACGCGCCCGATGTGCTCACCTTCGCGTATGGCAGTGCGCTGAATCGGTCCTCGGGCCGCCTTCGCGCCGACATCGTGTTGTGCGTGCCGGTCCTCAGAGAGCAGGCGCGCGTCGCCCGCATACCGTTCGCCTGGCGACTTGCACACCTGGTCATTCACGGCGTGCTGCATGCACAGGGTCATGATCATGAGCACGATGACCAGGCGCGCGTCATGCAGTCACTCGAGACCGCCGCACTGCGTCGATTCAACATTCCAGATCCCTATATCGACAGCTGACCGGGCCTGTCGGTGTATGCTTGAGAGGTCGCCACAACCGTTCTGATCCATGTCAGATCCGATTCCGGCAAGCGAACGAAAACGAAGCTTCATTGAACGTCTGTCCACGATGCTGCTGCGCACGCCGGACGACCGCCACGACCTGATTGAGCTGCTCCGCCGCGCGCACGAGCGATTCCTGTTCGACGCCGAAGCACTTTCGATGATCGAGGGCGTGCTGCAAGTGGCACAGCTGTCGGTACGCGACATCATGGTTCCGCGTGCCCAAATGGAAGTCATCGATATTCGCGAGTCGCCCGAGGCGTTTCTGCCGCGGGTTGTGACCACCGCGCATTCCCGATTCCCGGTCGTCGATGGCGACCGCGATCGCGTCATCGGTATCCTGCATGGCAAAGATCTCTTGCGGCTGCAGGTTGATCCCGATCTCAATATCCGTGACTTGCTGCGTCCGCCGGTGTTCGTGCCCGAGTCGAAGCGACTCAACGTGCTGCTGCACGACTTCCGCGCCGATCGTCATCATCTTGCAATCGTGGTCGACGAATATGGCGGTTCAGCGGGGCTGATCACCATCGAGGACGTGCTCGAGCAGATCGTGGGCGATATCGAAGACGAATTCGATTTCGACGAAGCGGTTGACCACGTCATTCGAGTAGAACCCGGCGAGCACGGACCCCGTTTCCGGGTCAGGGCATTGGCCTCAATCGATCAGCTCAACGACGTCCTCCAAACCGCCATCGCTGATGAAGGCTTTGACACCATCGGCGGTCTGGTCACCGATCGACTCGGCCGCGTGCCTCGACGTGGCGAGCGGGTCATGATCGACAGCATGCTGTTCGAAGTGTTGCGGTCAGACTCCAGGCAGGCGCATCTGTTCCTGGTTGAGAAGCTGCCGGCGGACGCGGCGACGCCTGCAGCGGACGATGCGCGCTGAGCGCGCTCGCACGAGCGCTATTCTGCTGGCCTTTGCATCAGGGATCGCGCACGCGCTCTCGCTGTCGATAGCGGGGCTATGGTGGCTGCAGCTCCTCTCATTTGGCCTGCTCGCGCTACTGCTTACCACCGCCGCGTCAACACCGGCGCCAACGCGGGCACGCGCCGCTTTCCTGAAGCCCGCAATCCTTGGCTTTGCATTCGGGCTGGGCTGGTTCCTGGCCGGGGTGTCGTGGCTTTTCATCAGCATGCATCGCTATGGCGGTTTACCAGCCCCGCTTGCCGCAAGCGCGCTCCTGTTTTTTTGCGCGTATCTGGCGCTCTTTCCCGCGGCAGCCAGCGCACTGGCGAACCTACTTTGCAGACCGCGCACACACATCAATTCCGCCCGGAGCATAACAGGCTATGCAGTGGCTCTGGCCGGTGCGTTCACGCTATTCGAGCTGCTTCGCGGCTGGTTGTTCACTGGCTTTCCCTGGCTCGCGCCGGGGTATGCGCATGTCGATGGCCCGCTGTCCGCGCTGTCGCCGCTGATAGGTAGCTTCGGCGTGGGGGCGGCCGCCTGCCTCTTGGGCGCACTCGTTGTGCTCGCGCTTGCCGCGGGTCTTCGCAGCCGGCAACTACCGGTCGCCCCTGTGGTTGTGATCATCGCAGTCGCAGCAGCTGGCCTGCTCGCCAGGCAGGCCCATTGGGGCGTCCCCGCCGACAGTGTCATTCGCGCCGACCTGATTCAAGGCAACATCGCCCAGGACATGAAATTTGATCCCGCTCGAACGCGGGCGGCGATGCTTGGGTATGCGCAGGCGCTTGTCCCAGGACGGGCGCAGCTCATCGTCATGCCTGAAACAGCGTGGACGCTGCCCTGGCCCATGACGCCCCCGGAAATCGCAGCCCGAATCCGCGCAGCGCTCGGCGACGGCGCGCTGGCCGCCATCGGCATGCCACTGGCAGCGGCCGATGGATCGCCTCGCCTGACCAACAGCGTCGCCGTCATCGACTCGGGCGGGGGCGCGGTTGCGCGATACGACAAGGTGCATCTGGTGCCGTTCGGAGAATTCATTCCCTGGGGCTTTCGCTGGTTCGTCAACATGATGAATATCCCGCTGGGCGACTTTGGCCGCGGCGCAATTGACCAGGCGATGCTGCGGCTGAACAGCAATGCGATCGCCTTCAACATCTGCTACGAAGACCTGTTCGGTGATGAACTGGCGAGGCAGGTGCGCGCGGGCGCAAATCTGCTGGTCAACGTGAGCAATATCGCCTGGTTCGGCGATTCGCACGCCCACGATCAGCACCTGCAGATTGCTCGCATGCGCGCGCTCGAGCTTGCGCGTCCAATGCTGCGGGCCACCAACACCGGCGTAACCGCCGCCATCGACCATCGGGGGCAGGTCATTGCAAGGCTGCCGGGCCATGAGTTCGGCACGCTCAGCGTATCGATCGCACCCGCCACCGGCCTCACGCCGTTTGCCCGTTGGGCCAATCTGCCAGCCTGGCTGCTTGCCATCGGCCTGCTCATAGTCGGATGCTGGCTCGCGCGTCAGGCAGACCCGCTAGAATGACGGGCTCTGCAGTGACTGCCACTCACGTTCATGCAAACCTTTCAACAGACTATTCTGCGGCTTCAGCAGTATTGGGACAGCCACGGCTGCGCACTGCTTCAACCCTACGACATGGAAGTGGGTGCCGGTACGTTTCACACCGCCACCTTCCTGCGCGCCATCGGCCCTGAGCCCTGGCGTGCGGCGTATGTACAACCGTCGCGTCGCCCCAAAGACGGTCGATATGGCGACAACCCCAATCGCCTTCAGCACTACTACCAGTACCAGGTGGTGCTGAAACCATCGCCGCCCAACATCCTGCAGCTTTATCTGGGCTCGCTCGAGGCGCTGGGAATCGACCTGAAAGCCAATGACGTCCGGTTCGTTGAAGACGACTGGGAATCGCCGACGCTGGGCGCCTGGGGACTAGGCTGGGAGGTCTGGCTCAATGGCATGGAGGTCACGCAGTTCACCTATTTTCAGGAGGTGGGATCGCTCAAATGCCAACCGGTTACTGGCGAGATCACCTACGGCCTTGAGCGGCTTGCGATGTATCTGCAGCGTGTTGAAAGCGTGTTCGACCTGCGCTGGACCGATGACATTCTGTATCGCGATGTGTTTCATCAGAACGAGGTCGAGCAGTCAACCTACAACTTTGAGCACTCGAACGCTGCCATGCTGTTTCGGCACTTTGGTGAATACGAAGCCGAGGCCCGGCGACTGATCGACGCGCAACTGGCGCTGCCGGCCTACGAAATGGTCATGAAGTGCTCGCACACCTTCAACCTGCTCGATGCGCGCGGCGCCATCTCGGTCACCGAACGCGCTGCCTACATTGGCCGTGTTCGCAATCTGGCCCGGGCCGTCGCTCAGGCGTTTTACGAATCCCGCGAGCGCCTGGGCTTTCCCATGCTGAAACCGCAAGCCAAGGCGGCCTGAGCGATGAGCAGCACACAGGTTCAGCCGCTTCTTATTGAGCTCTTCACCGAAGAGTTGCCGCCGAAGGCTTTATCGAAAATCAGCGACGCTTTTGCGGATTCGATCGCACGCTCGCTCATCGGGCATGGCCTGGCTCCCGATACTGCCCACATTGAACGTTTTGCATCGCCGCGACGGCTTGCTGTCCGAATCAGCGAGGTGCTGTCGCAGGCACCCGAGCGTTCAATCGAGGTAAAAGGCCCATCGGTCAAGGTGGGGCTTGATGCCGCCGGTGCGCCCACCCAGGCGCTCATCAAATGGGCTGAGCGGCAAGGCGCGAGCATCAACACGCTCACACGCGCAAGCGACGGCAAGCAGGAATGTTTTTTCTGGTACAGCACGCTGCCAGGCGAATCGCTTGCAAACTGCATCACTGCGGTCATCGATACTGCGCTTGCGGCGCTTCCCATACCGAAGGTCATGCAGTACCAGCTTGCCGACGGGCTGACCAATGTCAGTTTTGTCCGCCCGGCGCATCGGCTGATCGTTCTACACGGCAGCGCGCTGCTGCCCGCCACCGTATTGGGTCTGCAATCCGGGCGCTTCACCGAGGGGCATCGATTCCTGTCGTCCGCCCCCTTCGAAGTCGTTGATGCGCTCGCCTACGAGTCCGCGCTTGAATCACAAGGCAAGGTCATCGCCTCATTTGAGCGTCGACGCGCCCAGATCGCTGACACGCTGAGCGCCCGCGCGGCCACGCTCAACGCCTCATTGGGCGATCGGTCTCAGGTTGATCCCCTGTTGGATGAAGTCACTGCGCTGGTCGAGTGGCCTGTGGTTTACGTCGGCGAATTCGAGGAACAGTTTCTGCAGGTGCCGCAGGAATGTCTCATCCTCACCATGCGCACCAACCAGAAGTACTTTCCGCTCTTCAATGCGCAGGGTCGGTTGTTGTCGCGCTTTCTCATCGTCTCCAACATGGAGGTGGCCGATCCGTCGGCCATCATCGATGGCAATCAGCGCGTGGTACGGCCACGACTTGCCGATGCGCGATTCTTTTTCGAGCAGGACCTGAAGTCATCGCTCGCGGCGCGCGTTGCGCAACTGGGCTCGGTGGTTTATCACGCCAAGCTCGGCACTCAGGCCGAGCGCGTTGAGCGGGTGCGCGCCATCGCAGGCGCGCTCGCCACCATGACCGGCGATGATGCCAGCCTGCTCGACCGGGCGGCCCTGCTCGCCAAAGCCGACCTGCTCACTGGCATGGTGGGCGAGTTTCCAGAGCTCCAGGGCGTGATGGGCCGCTACTACGCCAAACATGACGGCGAGCCCGAGGAAGTCGGCCAAGCGATTGTCGAGCACTACCAACCGCGGTTCGCCGGAGACGCGCTGCCCGCCAGTGCAACCGGCACGCTGCTTGCCATGGCGGACAAGCTTGAAACGCTGGCCGGCCTCTTTGGAATTGGTCAGCTGCCCACCGGCGATAAAGATCCTTTCGCGCTGCGGCGCCATGCGCTGGGTGTCATCCGCATCCTGCTCGAGAAACGCCTGCCGCTTTCACTGCCAGCGTTGATTCAGGCTGCGTTTGCGGCATTCGGCGAACGCATCAAACCGGCGCAGGCTGAGCTTGAAACATTCTTCTATGAGCGCTTGACCGGATATCTCCGTGAGCGCGGTTACAGCGCGCAGGAAACCGCAGCGGTCGTTGATCAGCGGCCTGCCGATCTCGCACGCGTCCCCGACCGGCTCGAAGCGGTTCGCGCGTTCTCACAGTTACCGCAGGCGCAGGCCCTGGCAGCGGCTAACAAGCGCATCGGAAACCTGCTTCGAAAATCCGCTGCTGAGGCAGCCAGCTCAGTTGATTCCGCCCGACTGACAGAACCTGCCGAGCAGGCGCTGGCTGAGGCGGTTGCGAAGCTCGAACCCGAGGTATCGGCGCGTCTGGTTGTCCATGACTACGGCGTTGCGCTTGCCATGTTGGCGGGTGCCCGCGATGCAGTCGACCGCTTCTTCAACGAAGTCATGGTCATGGTTGACGATCCCGGGCTGCGCGCAAACCGTCTTGCACTGCTGTCCAGGTTGCATGCGCTGATGAACGGCGTCGCTGACATATCAAGGTTGTCGGTTGGCTGAGTCAGCGTCCCCGGGTGCCACAGGCGAGGCGCGCTTCGGCGCGTTGCGTGCCGTGATCTTCCTGGTATTCCAGGTGGTCACCGTCATACCGATGGCCTTTGTCTGCCTGATGGTTGCACCGCTGCCCAGGCCTCTTCGATATCGCATCACGATCGCATGGCCTCGCTGGCAGGTGTTGGCTGCCCGGCTGATCCTTGGCATCCGCTGGGAGGTACGGGGTCAGCACTACTTACCAGACGGGCCGGCCGTTCTGCTCTCCAAGCATCAATCGGCTTGGGAGACGCTGTTTTACCCGTCCTACATGCCGCGTGAACTGTGTTTCGTTTTTAAACGCGAACTGCTGTGGTTACCTTTCTTTGGGTGGGGAATCGCACTTCTCGACATGATCCACATCAATCGGCGGCGCGGGGCGGATGCCTTCGAGCATGTTGCGACACAGGGCGCAGTTAAACTCTCGCAGGGTCGATGGATCATCATGTTTCCAGAGGGCACCCGAACGCAGGTTGGATCGAAAGGCCGCTACAAAACAGGCGGCGCACGGCTTGCGGTTCGTACGGGTGCGCCGGTCGTACCGATCGCTGTCAATTCTGGTGAATACTGGCCGCGCAAGGCATTCATCAAGCGTGCCGGTACGATCACCGTCTCGATCGGCCCGCCCATTGCCTCGCAGGGCCTCACTGCCGAGGCGCTCAATCAGGCGGTCGAACACTGGATTGAATCCGAAATGCGTCGTCTGAGTCCCGAGCGGTATCCGATTATCATCAACGAGTCCGACCCCCGAGCTTCCTGAACGTGTTCCGGCTCTTTCGACGCAAAGCCCGCGAGGCACCCCCGCCTTCAAGCGGCCAGATGGCGCTGCAATTCGAGGCGCGCCCCGATACCACCCTGCGCCCAGCGCATCCGACGGCTCCCATCAAGGACCAGCGGGTTGCCATGCTCAGGCATCAGCCGGTTCGCTGGGAGCTGGTCCGAAGCGCGCGCCGCACGATCGGCTTTCAGATTGATGCGCGCGGCCTGCGCGTCAGCGCGCCTCGCTGGGTGCCAATCTGGGAGATCGAAAAAGCGCTCGACGAAAAAGCTGACTGGATTCTGCGAAAGCTTTTGGAGTGGCAGCAGCATGAGCGTCGGCGCGAGGATCTGCAGCCGCGCTGGGAGCATGGTGCGCTCATCCGCCTGCTTGGCGAGACGCTCACGCTCACGCTGGACCCTGCCAGCCGCGGCGCTCAACGCGATGGCGACCTGCTTCGCATCGGTCTGCCGCTGGATGCGCCCCCGGATGACATCTGCGACGCCGCCCAACGATGGTTGAAGGAACAGGCGCGAGCCGTGTTCGCCGAGCGAATCCCGATTTATTCGCAGCGATTAGGGCGCGCCCCCACCCGCTGGGCGTTGTCATCGGCACGCACGCGCTGGGGAAGCTGCAACCCCGACGGTTCGATTCGGCTCAACTGGCGGCTTATCCATTTCCCGCTCGAGGTCGTCGACTACGTTATTGCTCACGAAATGGCGCATCTGCTCGAGCTGAATCACGGCCCGAAATTCTGGTTTGCGGTCGAGGCGCTGTTTCCAGACTATGAACGCGTTCGCGGCATGCTCAGGCATCATTACGACGACGCGCCTGAAAGCTGATTCAGGCACCATCAAGACAATCAGGAATCCATATCATGCGTATCCTGCACACGATGATCCGGGTCGGTAATCTGCAGCGCTCCATCGACTTCTACACCAAGGTCATGGGCATGAAGCTGATGCGCACCTCGGATCGCCCAGAGCAGAAGTATTCACTCGCGTTCGTGGGCTACGGCGACGAAACCACCCAGCCGGTTCTGGAACTCACCTACAACTACGGCGTTGATCAGTACGACCTGGGCGCAGGTTTTGGGCATATTGCCATTGCGGTCGACAACGCCGCCGCAGCCTGCGACAGAATCCGCGCGTCAGGCGGAACCGTCACGCGCGAAGCCGGCCCGGTGAAGGGCGGCACATCGGTGATTGCCTTTGTGCAAGACCCGGATGGCTACAAGATCGAACTGATCGAACGTAGCTGACGCGCAAGATCGCAGTAGGTTTCCACGCTGATTTCTTCTGCCCGGCTGTCGCCGGCCAGAGCGCCCGGTTCAATTCCGCGGTCGCGCAGCCAGGGTAACAGCGTCGAGCGAATCATTTTCCGACGCTGGGCGAAGGCAGGTGTTACCACCGCCTGCAGCGAGCCGAGGTCGTCAATCAGCGGACGCTCTCGAACGGTCATTCGCAGCACGGCGGAATCCACGCGCGGCGGTGGATCAAACGACTCAGGCGGCACGTCGAATAAAAGTTCCACGTGATAGAACGCCTGCAGAATCACGCTCAGCCTGCCATAGCTTTTTCCGCCTGGTGATGCAACGATTCGGTCGACCACTTCTTTCTGAAGCAGAAAATGCTGATCGCGAATTCGCGCACGCGAGGCCACCAGCGCAATTAGAAGCGGGCTCGAAATGTTATAGGGCAGATTGCCAACCACACGTAGTTGCCGAACACCCAGGGCGTCAGCCGCCAGCAGCGGGTCGAATCGAAGCGCATCGGCCTCAAACAAAACCAGACGCTCATCGGAAAAGCGGCGGCGTAACCGCTCGCACAGGTCGCGATCAATTTCGACTGCGGCCAGCCGCGAAGCGACGTGCAGCAGTTCAGTCGTGAGCGCGCCCAGGCCAGGCCCAATTTCCAGCAAACCGTCATCGGGCTTTGGCGCGATCGCATTAACGATTGCTGCCAGCACGGAGCGGTCGCTGAGAAAATGCTGACCAAAGCGTTTGCGGGCGACATGGCCCGCCACCGGTCTGGTTGCAGCGGGCCGAAAGCCGCCTCGCCGATCAGCGCTCATCGAGCCGGTATTCGACGTAGGTACTGTCGCGAAGCTGGCGCAACCAGTTTTGCCAGGCCTCATCGCTGCGCTGCTCACGCAACGCCTGCCTGACCACCGCCCGCGCGCGCTCGGCCGAAGCGGCCTGTTGTCGGCGCTCGAGCACCTGAATGAGGTGGAACCCAAAAGGCGTGCGGATGGGCTCACTGAGTTGTCCCGGCGCCAGCGCGTTCATTGCGCGCTCAAAGTCGGGCACGGTGTCTCCCGGAAGAATCCAGCCCAGATCGCCCCCCCGCCCGGCTGTGCCATCAGCCGAGTTCTGGCGTGCCATATCGGCAAACTCTGCACCCCGGTCAATGAGCGAGCGGATGTTGCTGATTCGACGCTGCGCTTCGGACTCGCTCTGGTTGTCGCTGACTCGAACCAGGATATGACGGACTCGCGTCTGATTGACAGGCGTATCGGCAGAGGCCGCGTCAGCCGCCGCGCGTTTGGCGACCAGTTTCAGCACATGAAAGCCATTGGGGCTTCGCACAATCGTGGCGCCGCCGGGCTTGAGCGTTCGAACCGCCTCCACAAAAATCTGCGGCAATCGATCGGCCGAGCGCCAGCCCAGTGAGCCGCCGCTCATTGCGTCAGGCGCATCAGAGTAGGACGCCGCCAGCGCGGCAAAATCGCTGCCTGCACGCGAAACCGAGGCAAGCACCTCTTCAGCGCGTGTGCGTCGCCGCTGGATCTCATCGCTCGAAGCGCCCTCGACCACCCGCACCAGGATCTGGGCAAGCTCGAACTCCGCGTTGTCGTTGGCGAGGCGCTCGCGCTCGGCAATGAACGCATCAACATCGGCTTCGGTGATTTGAATACGGCTTTCAACCTCGCGTTCGCGAAGCCGCGACTGCGTCATTTCCTGCCTGATGTCGCGACGCAGACGCTCCCAGCTCAAGCCGTCACGCTCGACCCGCGAGCGGAACTCGGGGACGCTGAAGCCGCGGTCGTTCGCAATACCCGCCACCGCGCGATCGAGCTGGGCATCGTCGACGCGAATGCCATAGTCGCGCGCCATCTGGAGTTGCGCGCGATCCAGAATCATTCTTTCCAGCACCTGCGACTCGAGCAGATCAGGGGGAGGAATCTCAATGTTTCGGCTTTCAAGCTGCCGACGCACCAGATTTACCTGGTTGGAGAGTTCCTGACGCGTGATCACTTCAGCGTTGACGATTGCAACGACCGCATCAAGCGGCTTCTGTGCGTGTCTCTGGGCCGACTGGCCCACCGCGGGGTTACCGAGCAGCGCGAGAGTCAGCGCAAGAATTCCTGTCAGCGGACGGTTCAGCATGGCTCTATCCATCATTCATAGCCGAAATAACGCGAGCCCGGATCAAGAGTGCCCTGAGGCAGGCGGTATCCGGGAATGTTCCGCTGCAGCACCTGGAACGGATTCTGCCCGATCGTGCCAACGCCATTCAACTCGAGCTGCAGGAAGAATGCGGTCGTGCGTGCGTTGGCGGCTGTTCGAAACTGCTGGGTCAGTACGCGGAGCGCCCAGCATGAAGCCGTGTATTCAAACCCCGCCAAGGACTCGACAAACCCGCGGCTATTCTGCACCTGGCTAACCGGGTCGAAGCCCTCAGCCAGGAACGAGTAATTGAGCCGTACCAGCGAATTCCAGCCGTTCATGATGGGCCAGCGCGTCGACACATCGACCTGCCCCAATTGTTCACGCCGATAGCGCAACCCCGCATTCAGGATACGGCCGTCGGGAGGCAGGTAGCGTCCGACAACGCTAAAACGGGGCATCACGGTGGTGGCCATGCTGTATTGCAAGCCGGTATCGAGCGTCCAGTGCGAGCCCAGGGGCCCAGCCGCTGCAAACAGCAGATCAGATCGTCGATCGGTCCGTGGCGCGACACCTGGAATGGCAACCTGCTGATCAGAAAAATAGCTTCGAAAGCCGGTTGCGAATCGAATGCCTTCAACACCCGTGGCGGGATCGATCAACCGAGAAATCGCCGCTGCGGTCATCTGATTGACATCAGCAATCCGGTCGTTACCGATAAACGTATTTTCGGAGAAGAGCTGTGCAAAGTTGAAGTCAGCCGGCGCGGTATCAAACACCGGGAAAGCGTTTTGCTCTCGAAACGGCGTCCGAACATAAAACAGTCGCGGCTCAAGCGTTTGAGTCAGGTCGCGTCCGGCGAACGATACCGGGCGCTCGAACAGCAGCCCGGAATCAAGCGACACGGTCGGCACTGATCGATCCAGACCGTAATCGCGCCCGTCTGGCGTATTGATCTGGTAGCTGGTGGCATGTACGCCTGCCTTGGGTACGACAAACCAACCGGGGCGGCGGATCGGCCAGGCCACTGAGGGGTTGGCCACGGCGCGGGTGCCCGAAGGTCGAATCCCGTCGGGCGCCCTGAACTGCGTCACGCCGAAAAGACCGGTCATATCAAAGCCACCGCGATCCCGTGCCAGCCATCTCGCCGTCACCTGCGGCTCGCGTTCATAGGGGCCAGGACGCGCGTCCAGAATCGACTGAAAGCGCTGCACCGATACGCTCAGCGACCAGTCCTCGCCCAGTCCGCGCGAGACGCTGACGACCCGCGGCAGGATCCGGTCGGCACTGGTGACGATCGAGCGTGAATAGTCAACGAAGTAGCGATCATCGGACACGCCGCGCATGTCCCATCCCCCGCCCCAGCCAGCGATATTGCTGAAGCTGTGCCGGGTATGCCAGAAGTGGCGTGACATGCCGGACTCCAGGTCATAGGGATTCGCCTCAAAGCGCGTGTCACCCGAAAAACCCGGACGAAGGTAGCGGATTTCCCCGCCCAACTGCGCGCCTCGCCGTGTACTGACCCGCGGATACAGGGTGGCGTCGGTGTCGTGGGCAATGTTCCAGTAAAACGGCACCATCAGGTCCACGCCGCTGCGCGAGGTCACGCCAAAGGACGGCGTTAAAAACCCGGACTTGCGTTCGTTTCCGAGCGAAAACGTAAGGTAAGGCGATGCGAGCAGCGGCGTGCCTTTGAACGTGAGCAACGCGTTTCGGCCGACACCCTGATCGGCATCCTGATCGATGAATAGCGCTCGGGTCGAGATCTGCCAGTCGGGGGTTTCAGGCCCGCAGGTGGTGAATGTGCTCCGCGCCGCAAGCACCCGCCCCGGTCCCAGGAAATCGATTCGCTCCGCATGACCGCGACCACCGCCCTGAAGCGCCAGATAGTAGTCCGGGCTGGTGAAGGTGCCCTCATTGGCATCAATGCGCAGCCGCAGGGCTGGGCCCGTAAATACATTGCCTTCGCGCGTGACGCGCACATTGCCGGTCGCGACCAGTTCGTCTGTGGATGGGGTGTAGGTGATTCGGTCACCGCGAATCACGCTGCCGGCACGACGCACCTCGGCATCGCCGATCAGCGTGGTTTGCTCCTCGGTGTGCCCCTCAACCATCCAGGCTCGACCGAACGCCGGGAGCGCTGTGGCGGACAGACGGCCCTCACCCAACTGGCCATCAAGCTTCAGAACAAATCCGGATGACATCGGCTGCGCGTCGACACCGGTCACCGAAGCAAACGCGGACAGCGATGCCATCAGTCCGGAAAGCAGGCGCAACGGGCGGCGAAACATCAAAGGCGGGCCGGGTCGGGAGGGTTACACGCTGGGCGTCGAGCGGACCACACAGGCCCGGCGCCGAAGCGGCAGGCCTGCAGCAGACGGCTGGAGGCGATCGTCTATTATAGGGATCGAACCCCGACTTCGTTGCACAGTGTGTGCCATGCCCGCCTCCCCCTCAGATCCAAGACTTGATTTGCTGCATGACTGGCTCGCGGCGCGCGCTGCCCGCTTCGGTCTGCAACTCGACAGCCTGCGGCCCGCCTCCGATGACGCCAGCTTCCGGCGCTATTTTCGAATCGACGCAGGGGCTGCGTCCGGTGGCAGTCTGATCGTGATGGATGCGCCGCCCGATCGTGAAAACTGCGCACCCTTCGTGCATGCCGCCAACGTGTTCCGCGACGCCGGGCTGAGTGTTCCCGAGGTGTTCGATGCCGATCTCGCGGCCGGGGTGCTGCTTCTCGAGGATCTGGGTAACGACACCACCCTGTCCGGGCTCAACGCCGATTCGGCCGACAGCCACTACCGCGACGCGGGTAGCGCGCTCATCAGACTGCAGCAGGCGAGTCGCCCCGGCGTGTTTCCCGACTACGACCGGGCGCTGCTGGAGCGCGAGCTTCTTCTATATCCAGACTGGTATGTGGCGCGTCACAAGCGCATCGACCTGACCGACTCGATGAAGGCTACCCTCGCGAAGTCATTCGACCTGCTGATCAAGGCCGCGCTGTCGCAACCGCAGGTCTATGTGCATCGGGACTGGCATAGCCGTAACCTGATGCAGCTTGAGCCTCAGCGCAATCCCGGCGTCCTTGATTTTCAGGATGCGGTCTATGGGCCCATCACCTACGATCTGGTGTCACTGCTGCGCGATGCCTACATCACCTGGCCCGAAGAACGACAGCTCGACTGGGCGATCCGCTACTGGGAGGGCGCCCGCAAGGCATCGCTGCCAGTCGCCGATGACTTCGGCGAGTTTTATCGCGATTTCGAGTGGATGGGCCTGCAGCGGCAGCTGAAGGTGCTGGGTATCTTTGCGCGCCTGCACCTGCGCGACGGAAAGTCGCGATATCTCGCAGACATGCCGCTGGTGCTGTCCTATGCGCTCACGGCCGCGAGACGGTATCAGGCGCTCTCGGGGCTGGTGGGCGTGCTGGAGGCGGTTGAGCAGATCAATCCGGCTGAACCTGCCTACACCTTCTGATCGGCTGGCGCTGAGCAACCCCCTTCCATGCGCGCGATGATTCTTGCGGCCGGCCGCGGCGAGCGGATGCGGCCCCTCACCGACCACTGCCCGAAGCCGATGCTGGAGGTGGCGGGTCTGCCCCTGCTCGGCTGGCACCTTGATGCGCTCGCGCAAGCTGGATTCACTGATGTCGTCATCAATCATGCGCACCTGGGTGAAATGATCGAACGCTGGGCGGGCGACGGCGCACGCTGGGGACTGTCGATCCGTTACTCGCCAGAAAATCCCGCACTCGAAACCGCTGGCGGCATACGACATGCCTTGCCGCTCCTGGGTCAGGCCCCCTTCCTGGTGGTCAACGGCGATGTGTTCACGCGCTGGCCAATCGCCCGCGCCCGGCTCATCGCCCAACAAATGGCTCACTCGACACTGCTGGGCTGGTGCGTGCTGGTACCCAACCCAGACCACCATCCCGCTGGCGACTTCACGCTCGAATCGGGATTGCTCGGACAGGGCGCCACAGACCGGCTCACATTCAGCGGAATAGGGGTGTACCAACCAGCCTTGTTTGAACCCCTTGTCGATGGACAACCCGCCAAGCTTGGGCCAATGCTGCGCGAAGCGGCCATGCAGCATCGGATTGCCGCCGAACGCTGGGACGGGCTCTGGACCGATGTGGGCACCCCAGCACGGCTGGCGCAACTCGATGCAGAATTGACGGCATCAGAATCGATCACACCGACTCGTTAGCGACCTCACCACCCCACCGAGCCAACCGATGCAGCCTTATCACGACCGTCGACTGCGCCTAGCCCAACTGATCCGCGATCGCGGCGGTGGCGTGGCTGTCATCCCCACCGCGCCCGAGGTCATCCGCAATCGCGATGCCCACTATCCCTATCGCTGGGACAGTTATTTCTATTACCTCACCGGGTTCACCGAGCCCGAGGCGGTACTGGTGATGAGCGTCGATTCAAGCGGGACGGAATCCGTCCTGTTTTGCCGCGACAAGAACGAAGAGCGCGAAATCTGGGACGGCTACCGATTTGGCCCCCAGTTGGCGCGTGAGCGGTTTGGCTTCGACCGCGCACTCTGCATTGACAAACTCGATAGCGAACTTTCTGGCCTGCTGGCCGACCAGCCGGCGGTCTTTACCGCAATTGGCACCGGCGACGACCATGATGCCAAGGTCGCCCGATGGCTCAATGCAGTGCGCGCACAGGCCCGAAGCGGCATCAGTGCGCCCGGGCAGGTGTTTGAAGTCCGGTCATTGATCGACGAGATGCGGATCATCAAAGATCAGCATGAGATCGCGATCATGCGCCGCGCAGCAAGAATCTCCGCCGCTGCACATGTTCGGGCGATGCGGGCCAGCCGGCCTGGCCGCTTCGAATTTGAAATCGAGGCAGAGCTCGAGCATGAATTCCGGATGGGGGGATCCAAGGCGCCCGCCTACGGTTCCATCGTTGCAAGCGGTCGCCACGCCTGCGTGCTGCACTACCGCGCAAACGACGCACAGCTCGCCGACGGCGATCTGCTTCTGATCGATGCCGGCTGCGAACTCGACGGCTATGCCAGCGACATCACGCGCACCTTCCCGGTATCCGGCCGATTCACGGGCGCACAGCGCACGCTGTACGACATCGTGCTCGAGGCGCAGCGCGCCGCAATCGCAGCCACCCGGCCGGGCCTGCGCTTCATCGATCCGCACGATGCAGCGGTGAAAGTGCTTGTGCAGGGGCTCATTGATTGCGGGCTGATCAGCGGCACGCTCGACTCGGCCATCGAGTCAGGCGCGTATCGACGTTTTTACATGCATCGCACCGGGCACTGGTTGGGCATGGACGTGCATGACTGCGGGGACTATCGCGAGCCCGGTGAGGCGGGCACCGGCACCAACAAGCCGTGGCGCATTCTTCGGCCCGGCATGGTGCTCACCGAAGAGCCCGGGCTCTACGTGCGGGCCGCCGACGACATTCCGCGCCACTTCCACGATATCGGCATTCGCATCGAAGATGATGCGGTGGTCACTGAAACCGGCTGCGAGATCTTTACGGCGGATGTGCCCAAGGCCGCCGACGAGATCGAAGCGCTGATGCGCGGCTGAGCGCCCAGGCGCCTGGCGATGCTCGACACGATTCGCATCGAGGGCCGCGGTCCGGTGGCGCTTGCCCTGCGGCTGCTGCTCGGGCGCGAGGGTTTGCCGCCCGACGCGATCCAGGCAGACCCGGTCGACTCCGCGCTACCCGACTGGCTTGGCTCGCGGTCGCTCGCGCTGTCGCTGGGCAGTCTGCATACGCTGGCGCGAATCATTCCCCAGTGCGCGCCTGCCGCGCTTCTGGATCAGCCCGGCATCGCTGCCCCCATCACGGTGGTGGACATCACCCGCGCGGGTGCCTCCGGAGGCACGCGAATCGAGGCTCACCGGCTGAAGCTGCCCATGCTCGGTGCGGTCATCCGCTACGCGACGCTGCATCGGCTGTTGCTCGAATCGGTTGAACAAGTGCACCGCCCCGCGGGCAACCCGGCGGATCAGCCTCGTTCGGCGCCGACTGGCGAAACGCTCACCGTGATCGCCGACGGTGACACGGGCGACTCAACGTCGATCCGCATACGCGAATTCGGTCAGATGGCGCTGCTTGCCGAAGTGGAAGTCGAGCGCGACCGCCCGGGCTGGGCCTTCGAACGCTTCACGTCCGAGGGGCCGCTGGCGCTGCTTCCGTTACCAGAGCCGCGTCGTCGCGCACTGGTCTGGTGCGCGCCCAACGAGCGCTGTCACGAGCGGGCCACGGCAGACGAGCATCGCTTCAGTGAGTCGCTCCAACAGACGTTCGGTCCCCTGCTGGGTCGACTCACACTGTGCAGCGCGCGGCATGTCAGTGCGGTCACCCGCCGAATCGGACCACTCACCCGCGAGCCTGGCTGCGTGGCAATCGGCAATGCGGCCCAGGCGCTTCATCCGGTTGCGGGCCAGGGCCTGAACCTGGGGCTACGCGACGCAGCGGTACTCGCACGCCAACTCGGTGACGCAGGCAGCCACTCGCTCTCACTGGCGCAGATCCTCGCGGGTTTCGAGCAGCGCCGACACGCTGACCGTGAGTTGCTGGTGGCGGGCACCGATCTGCTGGCCTCGCTCACCCGCCCCGAGCTTCTCAAGCCCGCCCATGCCGCGGCGCTCCAGCTGATCGACCTGTGCACGCCGCTCAGGCACCAGATCGCCCGGGGCTTGATGTTCGGCTTACGAAGCCACTGAATCAGTCTGCCGATTTTTTAAGCAGATCGCTTTTCAGTAGAATCCCGCTCCTCGTTGATTCCGCCAGCCGCCGCACGCCATGAACATCGGGCCGTACCAGCTCCGCAACCGGGTCGTCGTGGCACCGATGGCAGGGGTCACTGATCGCCCGTTTCGCCAGTTGTGCAAGCGTCTCGGGGCAGGCTATGCGGTGTCGGAAATGGCGGCATCAAACCCGGCCCTGTGGAAGTCGGTCAAGACCTCTCGACGCCTGGATCACTCGGGGGAGATCGAGCCGCGCTCGGTACAAATCGCGGGTGCAGATCCCGTGATGATGGCTGAGGCAGCCCGCTACAACGTTGATCGTGGCGCGCAGATCATCGACATCAACATGGGATGTCCGGCGAAAAAAGTCTGCAATCTTCAGGCGGGCTCGGCGCTGATGGCCAACGAGACACTCGCGCTATCCATCATTGAATCGGTCGCCAGTGCGGTGAACGTACCGGTCACGGTCAAGATGCGCACCGGCCCGAATCCCCAGCACCGTAATGCCGAGCGGCTGGCGCGCTCAGCCGAGCGTGCGGGGGCCGCGATGATCACGGTGCATGGGCGAAGCCGCGCGTGTGGCTTCAGCGGCCACGCCGAATACGACACGATCGCCGAGGTCAAAGCGTCGGTCACCGTGCCCGTGGTGGCCAATGGCGACATCGCCACCCCCGACCAGGCGATCGCCGTGTTACGTCATACGGGTGCCGACGCGGTGATGATCGGCCGGGCCGCGCAGGGTCGTCCGTGGATCTTTCGTGAAATCGCCGCAGCCATCGAGGGCACACTGGTGCCGGAGGCCCCGTCGGCTGCGGAACTGCATGCATTGCTGCGCGACCATCTGATCGACCACTACGCGTTTCATGGCCCTGTCACAGGTGTAAGAACGGCTCGCAAGCACGTCGGATGGTATCTGTCGGGCGCCCCCGGCGCAGTCGATTTCCTGCGCGAGGTGTTTTATCCCATTGAAACGGCAGAAGCCCAACTGGCTGCGCTCGATCGCTGGTTTACCGACCCGGAGGCATTCGTTGGCAATACCTGCCTCGAGCGCTGGGTGCAGGGGCCGCTTCAATGAACCGCACCAACTCAATCGATGAGGTGATCATCCGAAGCCTCGAGACATATTTTCGGGACCTCGACGGACAAACACCGTCAGGCGTCTACGATATGGTGATCCAGGCTGTCGAGCGCCCGCTGCTTGAAGTGGTCATGCGAGAAGCCGATGGCAACCAGGTGCGGGCCAGCGAGATGCTGGGTATCAATCGCAACACGCTCCGAAAAAAACTTCTGAATCACGGACTACTCGAAGACGCGGGCTGATGTCCCACCGGGGCCTCGCGCATCCTTCACCTTCACTGCGGGAATTCACTCGATGCGACGCGTCCGACAGGCCCTGATCAGTGTCTCTGACAAGACCGGCATTGTGGAACTTGCGCGGGCGCTGCACGCGCTCGACATCCAGCTGCTGTCCACCGGCGGTACAGCGAAACTGCTCGCTGACGCGGGTCTTCCAGTCATCGAAGTGTCTGCGCATACCGGCTTTCCGGAAATGCTTGACGGTCGGGTCAAAACGCTGCATCCAACCATTCATGGCGGACTGCTCGCCCGCCGGGATCTGCCCGAGCATCGGGCAGCGCTCGAGGCTCACGGCATCACCACAATCGATCTTCTGGTTGTGAATCTCTATCCGTTTGAAGCCACCGTGGCCAAGCCGGGTTGCACGCTCGACGATGCAATCGAAAACATCGATATCGGCGGGCCTGCGATGGTGCGAAGCGCAGCCAAGAACTGGCGCGATGTCGGCGTACTTACGGATGCCTCGCAATACCCACTGGTGCTGGACGAGCTTCGCAGCCAGGGTGCGCTCAGCGATGCAACACGCTTTGCGCTGTCGGTTGCGGCATTCAACCGAATCAGTAACTACGACGCAGCGATCAGTGACTATCTCTCGCGCCTTCAGCCCGACGGTACCCAGAGCCTGTTCGGTGGGCAGACCAATGGCCGCTTCGTCAAGATCCAGGATCTGCGCTACGGCGAAAATCCTCATCAGCAGGCCGCTTACTACCGTGATCTGAACCCGGCGCCAGGTTCGCTTGTCACAGGGCAGCAGCTGCAGGGCAAAGAGCTGTCCTACAACAATATTGCTGACGCGGATGCGGCCTGGGAATGCGTGAAGTCGTTCGAGGGTCCGGCCTGCGTAATCGTCAAACACGCCAACCCCTGCGGTGTCGCAACCGGTGACCATCCGCTCGACTGCTATCGCAAGGCGTTCAGCACCGACCCCATCTCGGCATTCGGCGGCATCATCGCGTTTAACCGCACTGTCGATGAGGCAGCCGCGCAGGCGGTATCCAAACAATTTGTTGAAGTGCTGATCGCCCCCGGGTTCTCCGAGGCTGCGCTGGCGGTCTTCAAATCAAAAGCCAATGTCCGACTGCTTCAGATCGCACTGCCGCCCGGCGGAGAGTCCGATTGGGCGCGTGGCCAAAACGCGCTCGATATCAAGCGAGTTGGTTCGGGCATGTTGATTCAGACGGCTGACAATCACGTGCTGCGCGAGTCCGGCCTGAAGGTTGTCACCCAGCGCGCACCCGATGCCGAACAGCTGCGCGATCTGATGTTTGCCTGGACGGTGGCCAAGTACGTGAAGAGCAACGCCATCGTGTATTGCGCAGGCGGTATGACACTGGGCATCGGCGCAGGCCAGATGAGTCGGCTTGATTCGGCTCGCATTGCATCCATCAAGGCCGATGCAGCGGGCCTGTCGCTCAGGGGCTCGGTGGTGGCCTCTGATGCGTTCTTTCCGTTTCGGGATGGTCTGGATGTACTGGCCGATGGCGGTGCGGCTGCCGTCATTCAACCGGGCGGTTCGGTGCGCGATGACGAAGTGATCGCAGCGGCCAATGAACGTGGCATTGCCATGGTGTTCACAGGCTTCAGGCACTTTCGGCACTGATCGCCGAACGCAGGCCATTCCCCGTGCGAATTCTCGGCATCGATCCCGGCCTGCGGCGTACCGGTTTCGGCGTGATCGAACAGACAGGATCGTCACTGACGTATCTCGCAAGTGGCGTGATCAAGGTACCCGATGGCGAACTCGCGCCGCGGCTTCGAACGATTCACGAGGGGGTCAGCGAGGTCATCGATACCTGGAGGCCCGATCTGGCCTCGGTCGAGATCGTGTTTGTGAACGTGAATCCGCAGGCCACCCTCGCACTGGGTCAGGCACGCGGCGTCGCCATTGCCGCGCTTGCTCTGCGTGATCTCGCCGTTCATGAATACACAGCGCTTCAGGTGAAGCAGTCGGTCGTGGGCTACGGCCGCGCGGGCAAAGAACAGGTTCAGGCCATGGTGCGGCGGTTGCTGCAGTTGCCGGGCGACCCCTCAGCGGATGCTGCCGATGCATTGGCCTGCGCAATCTGCCATGCCCACGCGGCATCGCTCGCCACGCAGCTGAGCACTGCGGGCGTGCTGGCCCGCACTGCACGCAGCGGCGCGCGCGCGCGCGGCGGGAGGCTGCGCGGCCGTTAGCGGTCCGTGCTGCTAAGATCATCGGATGATCGGTCGCCTGTCAGGATATCTGCTCGAAAAATCCCCCCCCAGCGTATTGCTCGATGTGGGGGGGGTCGGCTATGAAGTTGATGTACCCATGAGCAGTTTCTATGACCTGCCCGACATCGGCGCGCGAGTCGTCCTGCTCACCGAGTTCATCGTTCGCGAAGATGCGCAACTGCTCTACGGTTTCCTCACCGCAGCCGAGCGCGACACATTTCGGCAGCTGATCCGAATTTCGGGCGTCGGTCCGCGTACTGCGCTCGCCGTTCTCTCGGGCATGTCGGTATCCGACCTCACGCAGGCCGTAGCCCTGCAGGAGACCGCCCGGTTATTGAAAGTGCCGGGCATCGGAAAAAAAACCGCCGAGCGCCTGCTGCTCGAGCTCAAAGGCAAGCTGGCGCCGGCCCTGCCTTCCCCGGCAGGGTCACCCGCCACGGTCGATGCGGGCGCCGATATCGTTCGCGCACTGATCGCCCTGGGCTACTCTGAGCGCGAGGCCGCTGCCGCCGTCCGCGGTCTTGCGCCCGACGTTTCGGTATCGGAAGGTATTCGTCAGGCGCTTCGCCAGCTTGGCAAAGCCTGAGCCGGTTTCCCGGATACACGATGATCGAAAACGACCGTATTGTGTCTGCCGCGAGCAGCTCTCCCACTGAAGACGCAGTAGAACGGGCGCTCAGACCGCGAACGCTCACCGATTATGTCGGCCAGAAAAAAATCCGCGAACAGCTCGAGATCTTCATTGCCGCAGCGCGCGGCCGCGGTGAGGCGCTCGATCATCTGCTGCTGTTTGGCCCACCTGGTCTTGGAAAAACCACGCTCGCGCATATTGTTGCCGCCGAAATGGGTGTGAAGCTTCGGCAAACCTCCGGTCCCGTCATTGAGCGTCCGGGCGATCTCGCAGCCATTCTTACCAGCCTCGAGCGCAACGACGTTCTGTTCATCGACGAGATTCATAGACTGTCGCCGGTGGTCGAAGAAATTCTGTACCCCGCGCTCGAGGACTACCAGATCGACATCATGATCGGCGAGGGTCCGGCCGCGCGCTCCATCAAACTCGACCTGCAGCCCTTTACCCTGATCGGCGCCACCACGCGGGCGGGCATGCTCACCAACCCCTTGCGCGATCGCTTCGGCATCGTCTCCCGGCTTGAGTTTTACGACGTCGATGAGCTCACCCTGATCGTGTCGCGCTCGGCCGCCCTGCTGGGCGCCGCCATCACTGCCGAAGGCGCGCGCGAGATCGCGCGCCGATCGCGCGGCACGCCTCGTATCGCCAACCGGCTGCTGCGACGCGTGCGCGACTACGCCGAGGTGAAGGCGGGCGGCAAGATCGATGCGCCGATCGCTGATGCGGCGCTTGGCATGCTCGATGTTGACTCGCTCGGCTTTGACCTGATGGACCGCAAGCTGCTTCGCGCGATGATCGAGCGCTTTGGTGGCGGCCCGGTCGGACTGGACAACATTGCTGCTGCAATTGGCGAAGAGCGCGACACGATCGAAGATGTGCTTGAGCCCTATCTGATTCAGCAGGGGTTCGTGCAGCGTACACCGCGTGGCCGGGTGGCCACATCGCACGCCTGGCAGCATTTCGGGCTTGCGATGCCAGCGGGGCGCACGCCCGAGCTCTGGGATCCGCGCGGTGAATGACGACCCGCTTCTGCGCCTGCACCAGCTCACCCCGAAAACCTGGGTCACCTACTCGATTGTCGCCATCAACGTAGCAGTCTGGGTGGCTTGCGTGGCGGGTGGCACCTCGGCACTCAGTCCCAGCGGCGCTGACCTGCTTGCGCTCGGCGGCAACCGGCTTGCAGAAACCCTTGCCCAGCCTTGGCGGCTCCTCAGCGCCACCGTGCTGCATGCCGGGGTCATGCATCTGGCGCTCAACATGTGGGCGCTCTGGGATACCGGACGCGTTGCCGAGCGCTTTTACGGCAATCTGCAGTTCCTGGTGCTCTACCTGGGCGCCGGCTTGGCAGGATCGCTCGCCAGCCTGTTCTTTACCGGCCGGGTGGCGGTATCGGTTGGCGCATCAGGCGCGATATTCGGTGTGGTGGGGGCGCTGCTGGCCGCCATCTGGTTGCGGCCTGGCAGCCTGCCGGCGCCGCTTCTGAGGCCGCTGCGAAGCTCGCTTCTGATCTACGTGGGCGTATCACTGCTGCTGGGATTCACCGTGGGCGGCGTCGACAATGCCGCGCATCTGGGCGGCCTGCTTGCGGGGTTTGTTCTTGCCGCAGTGCTCGACGGCCGGCCGGGGTGGGACGACGCACCGGGTCGCGCCCGTCTGCGTCTTGCGTTGGCGGTCGCGCTGGGGGCAGCCTGCGCGGTTTTCGGCTGGCAAATGCTTCGATGAGAGACATCGGCGCGGGCGCGTTACGCTAGAATCGCGCGCGTGCTCAATCCCGATTCTGAATTGCGCGGTCACCAACCCGCGAATGGCAGCGGCTTTGCCCGAAGTTTCAGCTCACCTTGGTGGTATGGCCAGATCCGCGTGTCTGCTGTCGCAGACATTGCGTATTTATCTGGAGGATACCGACGCCGGCGGCATTGTTTATCACGCGAGCTGGCTAAGGTTTTTCGAGCGCGCCCGTACCGATTGGCTGCGAACCCTTGGAATCGAACAGTCGTCGTTCACGCCGCAGTCTGGAATCAGTTTTGTGGTGCGAGACATGCACATCGAGTTTCTGCGGCCAGGCCGTCTCGACCAGCAGATACGATCCGAGCTCAGGCTGTTGGAGCGTCGTCGGGCGTCGCTGTCGCTTTGCCAGCAGGCGTTCGATTACAGCAGCGGGCAGGAATTGGTGAGAGCCGATGTGCGAATTGCAGTGCTCAACGCGTCCACGGGCAAGGCCGGCCCCCTGCCCCGCGCGCTGATGGATACCCTTTCAAGCCCGGATCAACTGTGAGCCGATGAGCCCAAGATGAACTCTGACATGTCAATCCTGTCGCTTGTCCAGCAGGCGAGCGCCCTCGTACAGTTTGTGATGGCGCTACTGGTCGCCATCTCTGTGGCGTCATGGACGGTGATCTTCAGAAAGCTG
The DNA here is from genome assembly GCA_016868375.1 of Betaproteobacteria bacterium. Lineage (GTDB taxonomy): Bacteria > Pseudomonadota > Gammaproteobacteria > Burkholderiales > Burkholderiaceae_E > SYIM01. The sequence goes on from VGHA01000016.1 coordinate 38,539, forward strand.
TTTGCGCTGCGCGCCGCGCGGCAGGCAACCGACCAGTTCGAAGCTGAGTTCTGGCGAGATCGCGATCTGGGCGAACTGTTTCAGCAGGTTCAGGACAAGTCGCGCGACCACGGCTCGCTTGCACGAATTTTCGAAGCCGGCATGAGCGAATTCCTGAAGGTTCGCCAGCAAAAGCCGGGCGACCCCGGCGCCATGCTGGACGGCGCGCGCCGGGCGATGCGGGCGTCCTACCAGCGCGAAGTCGACATGCTTGAGTCCAGCTTGCCGTTTCTCGCCTCGGCGGGATCGGTCAGCCCTTACATCGGGCTGTTTGGAACGGTATGGGGCATCATGAATTCATTTCGCGGACTGGCCAATGTTCAGCAGGCCACGCTCGCGTCCGTTGCGCCAGGTATCGCAGAGGCACTGGTTGCCACGGCCATTGGCCTGTTCGCAGCCATTCCGGCATTTGTTGCCTATAACCGCTTCTCGCATGACCTCGATCGTCTGGCCTCGCGCTTTGAGACCTTCATCGAGGAGTTCTCCAACATTCTGCAACGCCGCGCGCGCTGATCGGTACCCATGGCAGCTGTTTTTTCCCGAGGTGGCCGCGGCGGCCGAAGGCGCCCGGTGAGCGAAATCAACGTCGTGCCGTACATCGATGTGATGCTGGTGCTGCTGGTGATCTTCATGGTCACCGCGCCGATGCTGCCACCCGGTGTCGTTGATCTGCCGAGCGCTGGTCGCAGCAACCAACGACCGGATGCCTACGTAGAGGTCATCCTGACCGCATCAGGCGAGATGAAAGTTCGCGCCCGTAACCGGGGAGACTCTCCAGAAATGACGATAGGCCGTCGTGAACTGGCCGATGCGATTCGCTCGGTCGGGGGCGCCGAGCTTCCCGTGGTTATCAGCGGCGACCGACAGGTTCGCTACGAGGCGGTCATCGACGTCATGACGGAACTGCAGAAAATGAATATCACCCGGATCGCGCTGATGGTGCAGCCGGCAGGCAGTGGCCGATGACTCCGAAAAAACCGGATCCTGTCGAGCCGCAGGATAGTCGCCCACCCACCCAGCCGCCAGCGCCCAAGGGCCGTACCAAGGCGCTGGTACTCGCGCTGCTGATGCATGGACTGCTGGTCGCGATGCTGTTTGTCGGCATCCGCTGGAAGTCGCAGGAGCCTCAAAGCGTCAGTGCGGAACTGTGGACCCCGCCGCTACCGCCCAAGGTCGAAACGCCGCGCCCGCCTGAGCCTCCTAAGCCTGAACCGCCGCCACCGCCACCGCCACCGCCGCCACCGCCACCGAAAGCCGAGGAGCCCAAGCCTGATATTGCGCTTGAGCAGGAGCGCAAGCGCCAGGAAGAAGAGAAGCGGCAGCGCGAGCGCAAAGCGCAGGAAGAAAAAGCGCGCAAAGAAGCCGAGCAGAAGAAACTCGCCGAAGAAAAAACGCGTAAAGAGGTCGAGATCAAGAAGGCGGCCGAAGAGAAAGCGCGCAAGGAAGCCGAAGAGAAGAAACTCGCCGAGGAAAAGCGGCTGACCGAGGAAAAGGCCCGCAAGGAAGCCGAAGCAAAAAAAGCAGCTGAAGAGAAAAAAATCGCCGAGGCCCGGCAGCGGGCTGAAGACGAAAAACGTCGACAGCATCTAGTCGACGCCGAGCGCGCCCGGGCCGCACAATTGCTGTCGCAAGGGGCCGGTTCGGGCACCAGCGGTAGTGCGGCTGCAGGCGATGGCGCCGCGATGGCCACCTGGGGTGGGCAGATCAAGGCGCTGATCCGCGACGCAACCACCTACTCAGCGGCAGGCAGCGCAAACCCTGAGGCACGCTTCCGGATCAGGCTCAGCCCCCCTCCAACCGCGCCGGCCACCGGCGACATGCGCGATTGCCGGGTGGTCGATGTTCAGCTCACCCGCAGCAGTGGCGAGCAGGCCTGGGATCGCGCCGCCGAGCAGGCCATTCGGAAATCAAGTCCCTGGCCACGAATGCCCAACGGCAGCTGCCCGGGCGACGCCATTGAGATCACGCAGCGCCCGCGCGACTGATCCCTGGCCGGTCTGTGGATTGAAACCGACAGCCGCACACCGTTCGCCTATAATCTGGCGTTTGTCGTGACCCGGATAGTCATCCACCGAGGGATCCATGCAAATGCTGTTTCGTCGGCTGCTTGTCGCTCTGTTCGTCGCGGTGTTGGGCCTGCCTGTGGCGGCGGTCGCTCAAATGCGCATCGACGTTTCAGGGGTCGGCGCAACACGCTACCCCATCGCCATTGCGAATTTCGTTACCGACCCCCGTGTGCCCCGGCAGGTCGCTGACGTCATTCGCAATGACCTTGTTCAGAGCGGAGCGTTCCGTCTGGTCGACCAGCCCGGCACGCTATCCGAATCAGCCAATATCGACTTCCCGTCGCTGCGTTCCCGGGGCGCCGATGCCGTGCTCGGCGGTTCGGTTTCCCGGTTGGCTGACGGCCGCCTCGACATCCGGTTCCAACTGAGCGACCCGGTTCGTGAATCAGCTATGGGGCGCAGCACGCTCGTCGTGCCAGAGGCCGACCTGCGACTTGCAGGCCATCAGATTGCCGACTACATCTACGAAAAGATCACCGGCCAAAAGGGTATCTTCTCCACCCGCATCGCCTTCATCACCAAACAGTCAAATGTCTTTCGCCTGACGATCGCTGACTGGGACGGCGAGAACCCCTCGGTTGCACTGCGTTCGCCAGAGCCCATCATCTCCCCTTCCTGGTCGCCTGATGGCCGTCGCCTGGCGTATGTATCGTTCGAAAGCCAGAAACCCGTGGTGTATGTGCACTCGCTCTCTGACGCGCAGCGCGTCGCGGTGGCCAATTTTCGAGGAAGCAATAGCGCGCCAGCGTGGTCGCCCGACGGCCGTTCGCTGGCCGTGGCACTCACCCGAGACGGGCTTTCGCAGATCTACCTGATCTCGGCCACTGGCGACGGTGCGCCCGTTCGGCTCACCACATCCTCTGGCATTGATACTGAACCTGTGTTCTCTCCGGATGGCCGGTTCATCTACTTCACATCTGACCGGGGCGGCGCGCCACAAATCTATCGGATGCCAGCGTCAGGCGGCGACGTGGCGCGCATCACTTTCGGCTCGCCCTACAACGTCAGCCCACGCGTAAGCCCGGATGGCCGCATGCTTGCATACATCTCCCGACGAGATGGTGGCCTCGTGCTGGTCGTGCGCGACCTTGCAAACGGATCCGAGCGGGTGCTGTCCGACGGCGGTCGCGAAGAGTCGCCCAGCTTTGCGCCCAACAGCCGCTGGGTCATGTACGCCACACGTTCAGCGGGTCGCGACTCCCTGATGGCAGTCTCCATTGATGGCCGCACCAAGCAGCGTCTCAGTTCCGACGCAGCCGATATTCGCGAGCCCACGTGGGGCCCATTCAGCCGCTGATGGGGCCCGCATTCTCCAATAGTCCAGACAATTTTCTTTCCCCGGAGGCATGATGAAACGATCCCTACGCGCCGCAATTGCTCTGTCGCTCGCCGCTTTGCTGGCCGCCTGCAGCACCCCCACTCCACTTGAGGAAAAGGGTGCCCCGATTGAGTCGCGCGGTGATTCGGCAGGCGCCGGTGGCGCCGGTGCGGCCTCGGCCGGGATTGGTGATCGCTCAGTGCGGCAACTGGATGTCGCGAATGATCCAAGCAAAGATCCTCTCAATGATCCGAACAATCCGCTGTCGCGTCGCAGCATCTTCTTTGACTTCGACAGCTTCGTGGTGAAAGACGAGTTCCGCCCCATTCTTGAGGCCCATGCCCGGTTCCTCGTGTCCAATCCCACTCGCAAGGTTGTCCTGCAGGGCAATACCGACGACCGTGGCAGCCGCGAGTACAACATTGCACTGGGTCAAAAGCGCGCGGATGCGGTTCGCCGAGCCATGGTTGCACTGGGCGTCGCTGAAAACCAGATGGAAGCCGTCAGCTTCGGTGAAGAGCGTCCGAAAAACGCAGGCACCGATGAGTCGGCACTCGCAGAGAACCGCCGGGTCGATATCGCTTATCAATAATCGAAGTTTCAACGACATGGCCGACGATCGTAGCCGCGACGTCGGCTTTGCCGTTCCTGTGCTGCGGAGAACTGTATGAAACGCTTCCACTGCGGCCTGATGGCAGCCCTGGTGTCCGCTACGGTTCTGCTCGCGCCGGGAACCAGTCAGGCAATTTTCGAAGACGATCAGGCGCGTAAGGCCATTCTCGCTGAGCGCGCGCGCATTGATCGACTCAACGCCGATTTCAGCGCGCGCCTCAGTGAAATCAGTGCCCGGCTTGAGCGACTCGAATCAACAGCGCGTGGCCAGCTGTCGCTACAAAACCAGATTGAAGCCATGCGGCAGGAGCTTGCAAAACTGCGCGGCATGCTCGAAGAACAAACCAACGAACTCTCCACCACGCAACGTCAGCTGCGCGACAAGGGCGACGAATTCGAAACCCGCATGCGTCGGTTCGAGCCCGTCGCGGTTGAAATCGACGGCCGAAGCCAGAAGGTCGACCCCGCCGAGCGTCGCAGTTTCGAAGCGGCCCTGGCTGCGTTTGGTGCTAAAGACTTCCGTGCCGCGCAGATGGCTTTTCAGGTTTTCATGCTGAACCATCCGTCCAGCCCCTATGCGCCCTCTGCGCTTTACTGGCTGGGCAGCAGCCAGTTTGCGCAAAAAGACTACAAGGGTGCTGCCGAAACGCTGAACGCCGTAGCGCAGCGCTTTCCGGACAACCCGCGCGCGCCTGAGGCCCTGCTTAATCTTGCCTACACGCAAATTGAACTGAACGACCGGCGCACCGCTCGCCGCACGCTGGAAGGGCTGGTCGAAAAATATCCGGAAGCACAGGTTGCCACGACAGCGCGTGAGCGTCTGCAAACGCTGCCCGCAACCACCCCTGCTGCGGGTCGTTAACCATGCCCGCGCAGCTGTTGGGTCACCCCTAGGTCTCGCCCAACGATGCGTGATGCCCACCTTCTCCTTGAGCGACTGAGCGCCGCCATGGGCGGTGTGCCCATTGAAGTTGACGACCACGGCTCAGCAGGGGTGTTGCTTTCTGACGGTTCAACGATTGGCCTGCAGATCGATTCACAGGTCAACGAACTGTGGCTCTATGCCGATCTGGGCGCGCTGCCTGACCAACCCGAACTGCCCGAAGAACTGCTGCAGATGCAACTCTTCGGTCGCCACACAGGTGGTGGCGCGATCGCAATCGGGCCAGGGCTGGATGGCTCAGAGCATCTGGTGCTATAGCGCGCACTTCCTGTAGCCGGGCTCGATGAGCACTCACTACTTGATATCCTGACCCGTCTGGCGGTGGCGGCCGCTGCATGGCGTCAGGCGCTCGAAGACATGGTGTCGCGAGACACTGATCCTCACGATCCGGAATCACCGGCGCATTGGCTGGATGCCGCACCGCAACGCCAGGAGGCGCCCGTCGTGGATGAAACAACGCGCAAGCCGCCGCCGGGCGCTTTCGCCTGATCCGCCCCCGCGTTAATCGCCACGCCCCGCAACGCCCTACGCATCCATGGCCACCCACACTGCTTTTAATTCGATGCTGGGTTCGGAAGGCCTCGACACGATGCCGGAATGGCCAGCCGGGCTGGCAGGTCGCATGAGCCAGGTGGCGGATGGGCTCTTTTCCTCTGAACCAGTCACCGTCAGCCCGTCGGATCTCGGTCAGTGGCAAATCACCTTATCCGAGTTGAGCGGCGACTTTGCCCTGTGCGGCTTCGCAGGCTACGGTATCCAGTCGATCGCCTTTCATCTGTTCCTCAAACACGGACCGCTCATTCTGCTGATGCAGACCGCCTGGGGCGGCTACCAGTCACAGGAAGACAGGGCCGCGAGCGCCTCAGGCGCGGTAGGCCTTGCCAACCGCTTCATCGAACTGGCCGAGAGCGTGCAATCGAGGGGCCGCTGGCCGGCTGATCAGGTGCTGTGGATCATCGACAGCGACTTCAGCGATTCAGGCTGTGTCTGGGCCCAGGGCACTGCGCCGCCCAACAACCTAAGCGCAGGCGTCTCGGTCTTGAGCGCACTCAATTCGCTCGAGGCACTGCTCGACTCTGCACAGCCATCATGAGCAGTGTGCTCGGTCCTGGAGGAAAACCGCTACCAGTACCCCTGGGCGCACCTGCCGCACCCGGGCAGCGCGCCACCGATGCCATGCCAGCCTCCGGCAGGCCTGGATCCACGCAGCTTGATCGTCACGAGGCCGGCCTGCTGCCTGCCGATCTCGCCGCAGCGCGGCTGTCGTCCAAACTTCCTCAGCTCGGGCGACTTTCTCAGGTGCTTCAGGGGCTCCCCAAAAGCGATGCAGTCGAGCCCCGGGCACCGGGCGGAGCGCCAGCGGCCCTGGCAAGAAGCGCCGCGCATGCAGCCAGCCAGCCCCTGCCCACCGCCCAGCAGATGAGAGCGCACGCCCAACTTGGCGGACGCGAAAAAGGAAATCTGTTTTTTGGTGCGTGGAAAAGGTCGACGCCCTACAAAAATGTGCTGGCGCAGGTCAACGCTTATCACGAGACGCTCGCCCGGATTCAGGCACAGCCCCCACAGTCCGATGCGCTTGGTACCCACCTGCGGGAATTGAACGAGCAACTGCATCGCCTGCGTCAATCCGTGCAAAGCTATGTGGATTCTCCGAATCAACGGCTGACGCGTAAGCCAGCTATGCAGGCTTTGCTCACCCGCATTGACGCCGAGACGCGGGCGCTCGCAGGCCTGCAGGCGGGCGCTCAGCCGGACGGGCTGCTACCCAACGGCCTCTCGTTTGACAAGGCGCTCAAGCTCGCGCGCGCTGGCGTGCAGCCTCACGATTTTATCTGGGCCGATGGGCTGGGCCTGGCGCCCGCCACGGTGGGAAGGGCGCTCCAATTCGGTCTGGCTGATGACGCGATTGAACTGCTCGTGCAGTTTCCGTCCCATGCCACACCAGAGATGGTGCGCGACTGGTTCAGTGATGGCTTCAGTCTCGAGCACATGCGGTTTTTCTGCGAGCTCGGTCTCAGCGCTGATGTCACGCGCGGCGTCACGGCGTTCCAGAACCCCGACACCTTCGCAGAGAGGAAGGCCGATCTCGAAGAGGCCAAGCAAATGCTGGCACAGCGAATCGACAGCGCTGGCAAGATCAACCTGCTCAGCGCGTTCGAGTTCCTGACCGAGTGCGACAGGAGAAAAATCCCTAACCCGTTCTCCATGCATTGCGGCGCGCAGGGCATGGGCCTGAACGACACCCTCCAGTTACATCGGGCACAGGTCCCTCCCGAGCGTGTGGCAGAGGGCGTCACCGCAGGCTTGTCGGGCCCCCAAATCGCGTTTGCACACGCCAACGGTTTTGACTTCGCTCAGGTCCTGGGCCTGATTCGCATCGGGCTCAGTTTCGAGGACATCCGCCAGGCACTTAATCCGCCGCCTGATCCCCAGGCACCGGCCGCCTGGTCAGCCGCGCATCCGCAGATCTCACCTTCAATGGCTGCGCTGCTCGCCAAGTCTGGCCCACCCCTGGGCGCGTTAACGAACGAGGATCTGGTGGGGTTGGTGGCGTTGGGCGCGTCGGTGTCCCAAATTGCCGCAATCGGAAATCGCCCGCCGTCTGATGCCGATCTGCGCCCCTACCTTCAAACCCGGTCGCGTCCGCCCATTACCCGGGCCGAGGCGATGCTGCTCAAAGCAGCCGAGTTGCCAGTGGATGCCGCCGCGCTTTATCGCAAGCATGCCGATGAAGTTGATGGACAGCGCGATCTCGCCATTACCGTCACGGGCCCCACCACGCAATCGAGCGTTCGAACGCAGGATCAGATCGGCGCGCCCGTGCCTCTGGGGCGCGGCGCGCTCAACCAGGTGTATACCGTCCGCTACCAGCCGCAGGGCGCGCAGCAGGCCACTGAGAAAGTCTTCAAGCCGATCCAGCCAACAAGAACGGGCGGCGCGAGCCAGGTCCTGGGCATCGACAGCGGGCTGCCACGCTACGAAATGCGCAATGTCGCGTGCAGCCGTATTGACGCACTGCTGGGCTTTGGCGTGATTCCCAAGACCGAGATTGGCGTGGTGCGCCAAGCCAACAACCGATACCAGATCGGCATCCTGATGGAGCGAGTGGGCGGGATGACCGGCTATGCGGAGATCAAGCAGCGCGTTGACGTCACAGACACCGATCTCGGGGGCGAGTTCGCGATTGAGATGCGCAAGCCTGGCGGCCGCAAGGTCATCGACGACTACTGTCGCCGACACGGTAACGCCAAGGTTGCAATCGAGGGTGGGCGCTTTTATCTGACGCAGGGAAACGTCTCAGCCGAAGTGCTTCCGCAGGATATCGAATACCAGCGACAACTTGTCTCACTGCAGTTATTCGATGCCCTGGCGGGTCAGGGCGATCGTCATAACCAGAACTGGATGCGTATCGCAGATCGTCAGGGCAACACCGTTCGAATCGTCGGCATCGATAACGATCAAAGCCTGGGACGCCGCCCCGACGATCCGGATGACCTGCGCAAATCGTCTGACAACGATCCGTTTGGGGCACTACGCGGGATCGGCCTTCCGCCCGTGGTCGATCGTCAGCACTACGATGCGATCATGTCGCTCTCGCCCACGCAACTTAGAGGCGCGACCGCGGGCCTGATCACTGCTGAAGAGCAGAGCGCCATGGTTCGACGACTGCGGACCATACAGGGCCACCTGCTTCGCCTCGAATCGAATAACAGGGTGGTGAATCCCGCTGACTGGGGCCAGCAAACCCTCAATTGGCTGGCCTCACCGCTTCCCGCGGGACACGAGTTCGAAGGCAAAGAGCAAAGCTATCTTGGCCGCATCGTGCCGAAACAAAAAGACGGTCGGCTCCTGAAGTTCCCACCTGAACTGATTGTCTGACGCGTGATTGGCTTCGATTTGACCAGGATTCTCGATCCACGCTACACTCGATGGCTTTCCACGGGTCGTTAGCTCAGCCGGTAGAGCAGCGGACTTTTAATCCGTTGGTCGCCAGTTCGAATCTGGCACGACCTACCAACTTTTACCCAGGCTAGTCGAGGGGCTCTTCCCGACTAAGGCCGCATCCGTCGAACGACTCGTACCTCGTAGTCGTCAACCAGCTTCCTGAAGTATCCGTAAATCCCGCTCATCGTTATGTTCAGATGAATGCTGGAAAACCCCTCGTCGTCGTGGTCGAGCGCAATTGCGCCGGTGACCACGCGCTTGAAGTGTTCGGGGTCTCTGTTTCTGATGGGCTGATAGGTATCAATGGCCGCAAAGACGTCGTCGAGGGTGAAGCCATGATCTCTCGTGAGGATCATCAAGTCATAGATGTCACGAGACTTCACACGGTCATAGACGACGATGCTCTTCATGACAAGAAGTCCATCGATGCCCAGTACATCAAATCCCCCCGTGGAAACGATCACCTTTGGGGTTGATTTCAGGATTTGCGCTTGGGTCGATGCGCGCAAGCCTTTGCTGATGTTGTTGAGCATCCTGGTCAGACTGGCAGTGGTCATGGGCTCAAACGTACGCCGCTTGAACACGCGCTTCACCTTGGAAACACCATAGTAAAGGCACAGTCGAGTTACGTCCTCAAGTTTGTGTTTCTCGAGCACCTTACCAATCAGCA
>VGHA01000017.1 GCA_016868375.1 Betaproteobacteria bacterium
AGGTGCCGCGGTTCGTGCGCCTTGTTGAGGACTTCCCGCGCACCACCACCGGCAAGATTCAGCGCTTCGTGCTGCAGCGCGAGGCTAGAGAGACACTGGCGAACAAAGCATAAGCCCGCCGGGACAGCCATGGTCAGCCAAGGGTCCTGCGTTTCGCTTCCCGCTATCAGCAACCCCATCCTGCCTGGCGTTTGTGTTGAGGTGCCGGAAGCGGCCACGCGCCGACACAACAACACACCATCGGAGACACTTCATGAATCGCCTGACCTTATCTCAGGGCACACGCTGGTTGCGCGGCATCGCGGTTGGTGCCGCAACCTTCTTCGCTGCAGGCGCCGGCGCACAGACGCTGCAGTTCGCCACCGCCTTTCCGGAGTCTGATTTCTCCTCGATACTGGTCAAGCGGTGGACCGAGGGCGTCACCGCAGAAACCGGCGGTCGCATTAAGTTCCGTATTCACTGGGCGGGCAGTCTGGTCGGCAACAAAATGGTAGACGGCATGCGCGATGGCGTGGTTGACGCCGCCCTGTCCTTCACTCCGTATGTGTCGGGCGAGATCGTTGATCTTGCGCCGATGGACGTGCCCTTCAGTTTTCCAACCGAGCCCAAGGCGCTGGGCGATTTCAACCGCGATGCATTGCCCATTCTGGATGCGATTTATGAGAAACGCGGATCGCGGGTGGTTGCCGTGCCGCCGGTGCTGCTGCCTGACCCCGTCACCTGTCGCGACCGTTTCGTAAGCAGCCCCGAGCAGTGGAAAGGCGTCAAGATCCGCACAGCGGGTCGCTGGCAGGCCGAAACGATCAGGCGCTGGGGGGGCAGCCCAACCGTCATTCCCCCAGGCGAGCTTTACACCGCCCTGGATCGCGGCACGGTTGACTGCACGCTCATGATCTATAACGGCGTGCTGTCGCTCAAGCTTTATGAGCCGGCAAAGTTTGTTACCCGCAACGATCACTCGATTGCCGCCGGCAGCATCAATGTGTCCAATGCGGTGTGGAACAAACTCTCTGAAGCCGACCGTAAAGTCATGCTCAAGGTGGGGGCTGATGTGGCTCAGTGGGGTATTGCCGAGTACTCGCGCATCTTCGGTGAAACCCTGAAGCGCCTGGCCGACGCTGGCGCCCGGTTCTGCGTGCCCGATGCCAAGGAGTTTTCGCGTCTGGTTGCAGCGGCCAATGATGTCTTCGAAAAAGAAATCACGCCCAAGGCCAGTGCCGACGGCAAAAAACTTATCGAACTCATCAATCGCTACCGTTCTCAGGTGGTCACGCGTCCCACCACAGGCGATACCGCTGTCTGCCCGTCCTGATTACCGCTGGAGCACGCGCTAAGTGGGCTCGCGATTCGAGCAGGTCGAGGCCTGGGTAGCGCAGATCAATCTGGTCTGCGCCCGGGTCTCGGGTTGGCTCATTCTGGTGATCGCGCTGCTCTGCTGCTATGGCGTCTTCACCCGCTATGTGCTGGGTGACCCTGACACCTGGTCTTACGAAGTGGCCGCCTACCTGCTTGCCTTTGTGGTGTATTTCGCAATCGGCAATGCGCTTCAGCAGAACATCCATGTGAGAGTGGATCTGCTCCAGGAACTGTTCCCGGGCCGTTTCGCACGCATCACCCGCATTGTGGGCGACGCGCTGTGCTTGGCTTTTCTGTGGCTGTTTTTCAGCAAGGTCTGGGCGGTGTTTCACGATTCGCTGGTGCGTGGTCGCGTCGATGAAACCACGCTGGGCTGGCCAGTCGCCGCCGTGCAGTGGGTCATGCCCTTTGGGGTCGCACTCACGATGCTGGTGCAATTGATCATGCTGATCGGCCGCTTCAGACGCCTTTCCTAACCTGGATCCACCCCTTGGACTGGTTCGGCCTTGCCCTGATATTGTTTGCGATTCTGGCCGTGCTGCTGTGTCTGGGCATACCGGTTGCCTTCTCGATGGGTATCGCCGCCAGCGCAATGGTCATTCTGTTCCTGAGCCCCAACATGCTGGTGCAGATGGCTCGGGTTGGATTTTCGGTGGCCACCAGCGATATTTTTCTGGTCGCACCACTCTTCATCCTGATGGCGGGGCTGGTCTCGCATTCAGACATTGCCCAACGTGCCTATCTGGCTGCAACCAAGTGGCTTTACTGGGTACCGGGTGCGTTGTCAGTGAGCACGGTTGTCGCCTGCACGGCTTTCGCCGCGATTTCCGGGTCCAGCCCTGCTACGGCAGCGGCCATTGGCTATGCGTCGGTGCCCGAGATGATCCGGCACGGCTACTCAAAACGCATCGCGGTCGGTGTGGTGGCAGCAGGCGGCACGCTTGGCATCTTGATACCGCCCAGCATGGTCATGGTGATCTACGGCATTCTCACCGAGACCTCGATTGGCTCGCTCTTTATCGCAGGCATTCTTCCAGGACTGCTACTGGCCGCGATGATGATCGCCTGGGTGATCTTCCGCAGCTTGCGAGATGGCGTGACAACATCGGGAACTCCCCGGGAAATTCCAAGTTGGGCGGAGCGACGCGCGTCTCTATCTGGCATCTGGCCGGTGCTGCTTTTATTTGTCATTGTGATGGGGGCAATTTATGCCGGTTTCGCCACCACCACTGAAGCGGCAGCGCTTGGCGCGATTGGCGCCCTGCTGCTAACCATCTCCAGACCCGACATGCGCCTGAAGGGCCTCAGCACCGTTCTACTGACCACCGCTCAGTCCACCGCCATGCTGATGCTGCTCATCATTTTCGGCAGCTTTTTCGGCTTCGTGGTGTCTCGCCTGGGCATCGCGCATGGCATTGTTGAAGCGGTCACGGCGGCGCAGATGCCGGGCTGGATGGTGCTGAGCCTGTACATCCTTGCGCTTCTGGTACTGGGATGTTTCATGGACCCGGCATCGATGATGGTGATCACACTGCCGCTTGCCTTTCCCGTACTCAAGGAACTGGGCTACGACCCGATCTGGCTCGGAGTAATCGTTACCATCACCGTCGAAATTGGCATGATCACGCCACCTGTCGGTCTCAACCTGTTCGTGCTGAAGGGCATCGTACCCAAGGATGTCTCGATGACCGACATCATTGCCGGTGCGATCCCTTTCGTGGGCGTGCTGATTGCCGGACTGCTCATCATCGTGGCATTCCCTGGTATTGCCACCTGGCTGCCAGCGTTGATGAAGCAGTAGGTTTCGCCGGTCAAGCCTGCTTGTCATTGTTCCAGGAGCCACTCAATGAGCAACGATTCGCCCGCTCGCAATCGCGGCGTCATGATGATTACCGGAGGCAGTCGCGGCATTGGCGCAGCCACGGCGCGCCTGGCTGCCGAACGGGGTTGGACGGTCGCCATCATTTACCGCGACAGACTTCATGATGCGCAAGCGCTCGTCGCAGCCATTACCGCAGAGGGCGGGCGGGCTCAGGCCATTGCAGCCGATGTGGCCGACGAATCCGAGATCCTGCGCGCGTTTGCCGAGGCGGACCGCATGGGACCGCTCACGGCGCTGGTCAACAACGCTGGCGTCAGCGGGGGCGCCTCGCGCGTCGAGGCGGTCACCGCAAGCCAGATCGATCAGGTCTTCGCCGTCAACGTGCGCGCCGCCATGCTGTGCGCACGCGAAGCCGTCCGGCGGATGTCAACGCGTCATGGCGGAAAGGGCGGCGCCATTGTCAACGTCGGCTCGGCAGCCTCGCAGCTTGGCTCGGCGGGCGTATGGGTCCACTACGCAGCAACCAAGGGTGCGATCGACACCATGACAATCGGGCTTGCCAAGGAGGTCGCCGCCGAAGGGATTCGCGTCAATTGCGTGCGCCCTGGAATCATCGATACCGAGATTCATGCCTTTCGCCCGCCGGGTCAGCTTGAGCAAATGGCCAAGGGCGTTCCCATGGCGCGGATCGGTACGCCCGACGAGGTCGCGCAAAGCATTCTCTGGCTCGCCGATGGGGAGCTGTCGCCCTATGTGACCGCGTCGCTGATCGATGCGCGGGGCGGGTTTTAAGTTGATGCGCGACGAAGGCCAAGCTGTCTGACCCCACTTCAGAGAGTATCGGGGAGCGTCACTCAAGCACCATGCGCTGGTCGGAATAAGTGATCCTTACGGTCACAGTGCCCTCGTTCATTGTCCAGCGGTCGATCGTGTAAGAGCGAACGCCCGTCCTGTGCATCGGATCAGCATCAGCGATAGCCCGGGCCTCTTCAAATGACGAAGCCCGTATGATGACCATCCCCCGACCTCTTGGCTCTGCGGACTCGGCGCTGAGAGGTCCCGCGCCGAACATGATGCCGCGCCGCTCGAGATCGACCTGATAAGCCAGATGCTCGGGAATCACTTTTGCGATGTCCTCCCAGGGAGCGACGGGACGGGTGAAAACGACATAAAAAGTTTTCTTCAGAAACTTGTCGGCATTCGTTACGGGAGAAATGCTCTTGTCTGACATGCTGACTCCTTGTCGCGCGGCTGAAAAGGTTGGATCTGGCCTACGTTGATCTCGCAGAGTACTATCACCCGACAAAAAATTAGTCGATTGGAGACATGCATGAGTGTTGTGACACAACTTCTCTTTCGCGCGGCCATCCTGCTATCGACCGCGTGCGCCGCCTCAATCGCTGCCGCTCAGTCCGCGGAAGCGTATCCGAACCGGCCGCTTCGCTTCATCGTCGGTTTCGGGCCCGGTGGCAGCACGGATCTGTTGTCCCGGACACTCGCTAACTTTCTCGCCGAGAAACTGGGGCAACCGGTGGTGCCCGACCTGAAGACCGGTGCTGCAGGGGCGATTGCGGCAGATATCGTTGCGAAGGCGCCCGCAGACGGGCATACGCTGATCCTACTCACCGGTGCACATCCGGTAGTAGGCTCAATGCGTAAGACCTTGCCACATGACGCATTACGCGACTTCTCGTTTGTTTCCACCGTCGTCGCGTATCCGGTTGCTTTGGTCGTGAGCAACGAATCCCCTTATCGCACCCTGGAGGAACTCCTGGCCAAAGCCCGCACTCGGTCGGGGCAAGTAAGCTTTGCCTCGGCTGGCGTTGGAAGCGGGCAGCACCTGATTGGCGAGTGGATTGGTGCGATAGCCAATGTCGAGTTCCTGCACGTACCGTTCAGAAGCCAGCCGATGGCACTCACCGAAATGCTGGCCGGCCGTGTCGACATGATGATCGACACCCTGACCAGCGCGTACCCGCAAATAAAAGGGGGCAAGACGCGCGCGCTCGCAGTGACGACGGCAGAACGCTCGCCATTTCTCCCTGACGTTCCATCGATTTCAGCAACTGTACCGGGTGTTGAGTTTGCGTCCTGGGCTGGGTTGGCAACCACTGGAGGTACCCCTCCCGCAACAGTGGCCCGATTGAACGCCCTGGTGCGAGAGTTTCTCAAGTCGCCCGACGTTCTGAAGGTGTTGACCAGCCTCGCCGGGCAGCCCTCGCCTTCCAGTCCAGACGAGATGCGTGATCTGGTGCAACGCGAGATGGCCCGTTGGACGAGAGTCATTGAATCGCGTGGGATCGAACGACAGTAGGTTCGCGAGCTGCACCGTGACCAGGGCCTCGGTGGATGAAATCGGCACGCTGCTCGACGCGCTGTCGCTCCAGAGCAGCATTTTTTACGCTGGCGCGTTATGTGGCAGACATGACTTCCGCCGGGACGGCAACTGCGGGCATCTTCACGTCGTCCAGTCGGGACGGTTGGTGATTGAACGTCGCGACCGCCAAGCCATATCCATCACCCGGCCATCGCTGGTTTTTTTCCCTTATCACGCCGAGCACTCCTTAGGCGCAGTGGAGATCGACGGTCCGTCGGTGATTTGTGGGACAGTCGAATTTGCTGCGGGTGCCTCATGGATGCTTGCCGAAATCCTTCCGGAAATGATCCTGCTACCGATTGGCGCCAGCAGCGGAATCGAAGCCTTGCTTGCATTGATGGTGACGGAACTCGCGAGCGACGGACCCGGACGACAGGCGATGCTTGATCGGCTCGGAGAAGCCCTGATTGTCGCGGCGGTGAGGGACTACGCCGTCTCCACTCCGATTGACCTGGGCGTCTTCCGAGGTGTCTCCGATCCCTTGGTTGCTATGGCGCTGAAAGCGCTTCACGCTGAGCCTGATGGCGAGTGGACAGTTGAGCGAATGGCACAGGTCTGTGGGATGTCGCGCGCCAGATTCGCCGATCGCTTCCGGCGGGTTGCGAAGATGACGCCTTTGGCGTACCTGACAAGACTACGCATTGGTCGGGCCCAGGACCTTTTAATGGAAGGACACCCACCCAAGCGCGTGGCACTTGATGTGGGCTATTCCAGCGTCAGCGCCTTCAGCCGCGTCTTCAGCCGTATCGTGGGCTGCCCACCCGGTGAGTGGGTGCGGCAGATCCGACTGCGAGACATGCTCAAGAGTCCTGGTTAAGAATTCAAGACGAACAAGCAAACGTCTTAGAGCGACACAGGGCTATCCTCTCCGTTCGCTATCGAAAGGAGTCGGGTGAACCATGTCTGAGCGAGTATCGCCTCTAACCAAGGAACACGTTCCGGAGCTCGCAGAAGGGTTCCGCAAGATCGAAGCGATCCTGGGCTTTGTTCCCAATAGCAATCTCATCATGGCGCGTCACCCCGCCTTGCTCCAGTCGTTCCAGCGCCTGGCAGTGGCGGCGCTTGACCCCGTGAAGGTGGATCGGCCTACCAAAATGCTGGCGGCACACATGACGAGCCGCGCTGCCGGTTGCGGATACTGCATCGCCCATACGGGCCACGTAGTGGAAAAGCTTGGAGTTCCGGCAGCAAAGCTAGAATCGATCTGGGAGTACGAACACAGCGATTTGTTCACCCCAGCAGAACGGGCGGTACTGGATTTCGCACGAGCCGCTGCGTTGGTTCCTAACGCAGT
This sequence comes from Betaproteobacteria bacterium, assembly GCA_016868375.1. GTDB lineage: Bacteria > Pseudomonadota > Gammaproteobacteria > Burkholderiales > Burkholderiaceae_E > SYIM01. The sequence continues at coordinate 6,850 of VGHA01000017.1, forward strand.
AAGTGACGCCATGTTCGACGAACTGAAACGGTTCTTCGATGAAGATCAAATTGTCGAGCTGGTGGGTGTCGTGGCGCTCTACGGATTTCTCAATCGCTGGAATGACACGCTGGCGACAGAACTCGAGCGAAGTCCACTTGAGTTCGCTCGGCGCCAGAAAAATATCGTACCCAATCAACTTTCCAAGCACACCCGCTGATTCAAGTCGCATGACCCCATCCGAAAGGAAATTCCAATGAGCGAACCTAAAGTCACGAAGGCAGACATCCTCTCGGCATGCGAGGGAATGCTTCGAAAAAATCTCTATGTTGTGGCCACGACCCCGACAAACGGATTGGGTCCCGTCATGGCAAACCTCGAGCCACATCTCAAATATCAGATCAGCCTTGAAGAGCGCAGCGTGATGTTTGGTGCTGGTCCTCTGTTTCTCGATAACGAGATCGATTGGGCTGGCGAAGGTATGGTGATCATCCGCGCTGAATCTCTTGCTGAGGCAACAAGTATCGCCGCAGCTGATCCGATGCACAGCAGTGGCGCTCGGTCATTTACCGTCCGCCCCTGGTTGTTAAACGAAGGCACTGTGACGCTCCGGGTTCGATATTCCAACGGTTCACGCGAGGTGATTTGAAATGCCGTCAAATCCAAATTCTCCAACCGCCCTTCGCCGGAAACTGCTTGTCCTGGGCGCTACGCTTCCGCCCGCATCGCTCCTGCAGGCCCAATCCAGTCAGCCGATTCGTATCGGCAGTTCGTTAGCCCTCACCGGGCCACTGTCCTCTGCGGGAATGCTGCACAAGATAGCGGGTGAAATTTATGTCGAAACATTGAACAGTCGCGGCGGTCTGCTGGGGCGCCAGATTGAATGGGTTGTCAAAGACGACCAGTCCAAACCGGACCTCGCCAGAACGCTTTACGAGCAACTGGTAACGGTCACCAAGGCCGACCTGCTACTGGGACCTTATGGCACGGCGAACATCCTTGCCGCGATTGGTGTGGCCCAGCGCTATCGCAAGCTGCTCATCCACCATAGTTTCGGCATCCCGCATCTTGCCAAGTACGAATTGCAGTTCCCTGCGTGGGGCATTGGACACGTGCCGGAAACCACTTTCCCAAAAACCGTCTTCGATGCTCTGGCCGCTACCGCTAAGCCACCCAAGACAATCGCCATCGTCACCAGCAAATTTCCCTCAGCGCACTTTCTGTCCGTTGGGGCCCGCGCAGTCGCAAAAAATCGCGGATTGAATGAATTACTCTATCTTGAGTGGGAATTTGGGAATCGTGACTTTGGCGCGGTAGCGTCCCGTTTGAAGGCAGCCAACCCTGACGTGATTTGGGTTGGCTCGATCGGGTTAGAGGGAAGCCTTCTGATCGATGCCTGCAAGCGGATCGATTATTTCCCGCCCCTTCACGTTCATCTGTATCCCGCGCCGCAGCCCATGGCCAAGTCGCCGGATACTCAAGGGGCGCTCGCTGCCGCGCTGTTCGAGGCGCACGCGCCATTTACCGACAGCCCATTAGTACGCGAATTTGTCGCAAAATTCGCGGAGCGTGCCGAGCAGGCCAAGCTGCCAGACAACACGGTCGAAACACAGGCGGCGGCATCTTACGTAGCTTGGCAGATGTTTGAAGCTGCAATACGGGCGACCAAGAGCATTGACGATCTCACGCTAGCCGAGTGGTTCAAGAAGAACACGATGGATTCGATTGTGGGCAAGCTTCGATTTGACGGCCCTAACAACTATGGCGATGATCACCTGCGCCTGAAGCAGGTTCAAAACGGTAAATGGGTCATAGTCTGGCCGCGTGAATATGCTCCGCCAGGTACGCAACTCATCGTCAAATAGCTTGCCGTCGCGACTTTCAGACTCCACCAGTACCGCCGTAGCAGGCGGTACGGTTGTTACCCGGGTCAATCGCATTCTCAAGTTGGCATCAGCCTCTGATCGTTGAATTGATGTTCGGGAATCTGACACGCTTGGCGCTTGCCTACGGCCTGCGCAAGCCAACCGGCCAGCACGGCACTGCCGACCTCGATGACCTGATGAGCGGCTATGCACGACTTGATGCGTATCCTGAATGCCTCGCGATGCTGCAGGCGCTCAAAGCGCGCGGTTTCGTCACGGCCATTCTGTCCAATGGGCGAGCCGCCTCGTCCTGTGTGCGACATGCTCGACGGAGCACTGGCGTTCGTCAATCGGTAATGCGGCCATATCAGTTTCCAGCCTGAAAGCGCTGTTCCGGACGGCGAGCTCGCCCACAATCCGCCGTAATGCGATTCGGATCGCACTGGTGGTGGGCTCGATTCTCAATTTGATTAACCAGGGACCTGTCATCTGGAGCGGCTCGGATGTCTCGCTCATGAACGTCGCGCTCAATTATTTCGTACCGTTCTGCGTGTCGAGCTATAGCGCCGCGAAAAACCAGTTAGCGAGGGCAGACGAACCCCGGTGAAGCGTCCAGCCTCACCAACGTATCCACTATCTGCGACATTTCGAAAGGGAAGACGACATGGCAAGGCTCTCCGAGCTATCCGAGCACGAACGCGACCATCTTCTCAAGATGCGTGAGCAGGCCCCGCGCCTTGAACCCAAGCACTGGGTGAGCGGCCCGGCGCTATCAAAGCGACGCGTGGCAATTGTGAGTACAGCCGGACTGCATGCCGGCAGTGACTCAGCCTTCGCGCCAGGCGAGGGCGCAACCGGTTATCGTGTGATAGCCAGCGATACGAACCCCGTCACGCTGATGATGAGTCACATTTCAGTCAATTTCGATCGCAGTGGCTTCAGACGCGATCCCGAAATCGTTTTTCCATTGAGCCGATTGAAGGAACTCGCGGATGAAGGCGTGATCGGATCCGTTGCCGATTATCACTACTCGTTTATGGGGGCGCCCTTCCCGCCCACTCGGTTCGAGGGCAAGGCAAAGGAGCTTGCTGCGCTTCTGCATCGCGATCGCGTGGATGCGGCGATTCTGCTTCCGGTCTGACCAAACTGCACGTGCGCCGTGAGCGCCATCGGTCATTATCTGGAGTCAGCCGGCATTGCCACCGCGTCGATCAGTTTGGTTCGCGAGCATACCGAGGTGATGCAGCCACCGCGCGCGCTGTGGGTGCCGTTTCCGCTTGGTCGACCGCTGGGCGTTCCCCACAACGCCGCATTCCAAAGGAAAGTCCTGAAGGCGCTCCTCGGCCTGTTTGAGCGGCACTCTGGTCCGGTGCTGGAGGACTTTAAGGAAGATGCGCCACCCGATACAGCCTGGGCACCAACCGACGTGCAAGGGGAGGCCTGTCCCGTTTTTTTCGATTCGCCCCCTGAGCAAGCTGGCGAGCTGCTCTCCGTCCTGCGCGATGAACTCGATCAACTCGCGCCCTGGCAGGCGCTTGCGGCACACCGACGCGGAGCAAGTGCATTTGGGCTGGCGGGTCAGACACCAGCAGCGCTGGCCGGGCAGCTTGTTGCGCTTACCGACGCCTCCAGCACAAGTTCCTCCGACTGGCAGTCAGCCAAGCTTGCCGTGGATGATCTGCGAACCTTCTACGAGGAAGCTGCCGCAAGCCAACCCTCCCCGCTTGCGCCGGCGGCGCTTGCTGAATGGTTCTATACAAAAACGCAGCTTGGTCGCTTGTTGCACACACTGCGTCAGCTGGGTCTCGCGCATGAGGACGCCACCGCGCGGCAAATCGCGGATCGGATGCTGATTCCTCGAAAATTTCATGTTGATCACTGATTGGACGCGTGCGGCGACATCACCCACAGCCCGATCTCTCGAACCGGTTCATTGAAAGAGGACTGCCCCACATGGCACTTTCCGCACCCGCTACCGACACCATTGACAGCAGCGGCTTTCCGCTTTGCTTCAAGACGCAACACGGATCCGGGCACTCACCTGTTCTAGGGCTTGGCGACGCCCGGGATACATTCGTGGTTCAGGCTCGCGCGATGGGCGGGCATCAGAAAGAGGCCGTGGTCACGGAAGGAAAGGCGGGTTCGTCGTGGCGAATGGTGAGCGACGAGGGGCCTGGTTTGCAGGGCACAGACCTTGCACCATTTCCGCTGGGTTTCACGTCGGCAGGAATGCAGGCAGATTTAATGCACCGGATCCGCCAGCGGGCGCGCGCGCAATCAATCGCCATCACCAGTCTCGATACCGGGCTGATCACGGACTATGCCTTCCAGGGATCATTCTTCAAGGGCAATGGCTGCGGATATGCCTACGCCCCGCAACTGCGCGTTCGCATCGATACATCCTCCCCGGTCATCGCGATTCGCGACCTGGTGGTCGAATCTCTTGCAGAGTCACCCATCTTCGCCGCGTGGCGCACCCCGCTGGTCAACACGTTTGCCCTGTATGCAAACGGGCGCAGACGTCCTTTAAGCACCCTGGCCGCAAGTCCTTCGCCCGACGCTGAGGATCCGTTCAAAGCGTGGCGACATAGTCCTCGCCCTCTCTCGGGAGAGGATCACTCAACCGGAATCATCGAAAGGATCGGCCAGACTGTTGTCACCGGGGTCCCACCCTCCGCGGGCTGGCAGCCTGGCCGAGTCGACATTCCTATTCACGGACGCTCGACCATGGACGGTACCAGCACGCGTTCGCTCACCTGGTTGAACCGGGCCGATGGCACCCAGTTCGCTTTACGGACCGATGAGGGCACCACCCAGCGCGCGCCAAGCGGCCTCGGCTACGCGTTTGCAGGCGTCGCTTTTTGCCTGATGACGCAGCTACTTCGCTATGTGGAGCACCACAAAATGAGCATCAGGGCGCTGCGGCTCGTGCAGGTATCAGACTGCGAGATCACCGGCGGCAGGGCGCAGCCACACGCGCTTGATACGCATATCTTTGTTCACGGAGACGAGCCCGACGCTGTCATGGAGCGGCTGGTGGAGATGGCTGCAAACACCTGCTATCTGCATGCTGCGCTTCATGCGTCGCTCGAGCCAAGCTTGACGTTGGAGGTAAACGGGCACGCGTTTGGACCAGGCTCGTTTGACGGCACCGATTTCATCGCGACCGGCGACGGTAATCGAGCAACTTGAACTGATGAGTCAGCTTCTCCCCGAGCAGCCCGAGTCCGCAGCAAGCCCTGACACGCGGGCGATCTATGCCGAGCTTCGCAGACTTTGCGGTGTTCCGATGGTGCCGCTCATCTATCGCCACCTGGCCACCATTCCTGGCGGTCTCGAGTGGGCGTGGTCGCTGCTGGGCCCTGCACTTCGCACCGGCAGACTTCAAGAGTCGGCCTGGATAATCAGCCGTTCCGTTCAACTCGAACCAGCGGTCAAGCTGCCCGCAGAGGCCCTACAGATTCTGGGGGTCACCACTGCTGATCTCGCTGAGTTTCACAAGCTGCTCGCAGCCTACAACCGCAGCAACCCGGTCAACCTGCTTGGCCTGCGATCCCTGGCACTGTTCGCCCAGCGAGACCCACAGCCGCAAGTCGATCGCCTACCCCAAATTGATCGCGTGACACCGTGGCAGGCCCCCGAGCCGGTGCGTGATCTTCTGCCCATGGTGGACCCGGCCACTATTCAGGGCGATGCGCGGGCGCTGATGGTCCTGCTAAACGATCGGGGCGATGCATCGCGAGCCTCTCCCATCTGGCCTAGTTTGTACCGGCACTTTGCATCGCGCCCACCGCTCCTGGCTTTGTCGGCGCTGGTGGTGCCGCCTGCTTTTCGGGCAATCGATGAAGCGGCCGATGCCGTTCAACGCGAGGCAGGAAAACGGGCAGAGACACTTATCGATGAGATCGATGTGGCGCAAGGTGTGCCGAGACCGTCGGGCGAGCAGCGGCAAGCGATCATCCGCGCAATCAATCTGTTTACCGAACGGCTACCCGAATTGATCGCGATCGGGGCGCTGCTTGAACGCAGCTTTCCAAATTCAACGCAATGTACGTCATCGACCTGACCCATTACCTCGACGCCAAGGGTGTCGTTGCCCCAGAGCGCGGTCCGGCATAGGCCTCGGACAAAGCTTCCTCAAGCGAGCGACCGGCGGCGTAGCCCGCGAGTGTTGCCGGCCGCTCAAGCCCTTCCAGCGTTCGCGGACAGGGTTCGGGCTGGCCCAGCACCGCCGACACGGGGATTCGCTCAGCGTAAATCGGTAGCGCGTAATCCTCGTCTTCATCCACCACACCGCGCGCGCGGATTTTTGCCGAGGCACGCTCGATATCCATGGCAATCACTGCTGTGGCCTTGATCTCCTGGGTCGTTGCCGGCCGCAAGCCTGCGGTGCGCTGCGGAAACAGACGGTCGACCATCATCACCAGGGCACGCGCTTTTTCCTGAGGATCCTCGATAAGTCGCGCTTTGCCAAAAGCCATGACCGAGCGGTAATCAGCCGAGTGGTTATAGCCCGACCGTGCCAGCACCAACGCATCAAGGTGTGTAACAGTCAGGCATGCCGGCTCGCCGTGGGCCAGGTTCCGCAGCATGCGGCTGGCGCTGCTGCCATGCCAATAAAGCCGGCCCCCCTCGCGCCAGAAGAAGGTTGGCGTGCAGAACGGCTGCCCGTCGATGACATACGACACATGGCACAGCATGGCTGCATCGAGCAGCGCATGGATCGTGGCATGGTCGTAAAAGCCTCGGTCGTGCCGTCGCCTGACCTGATTGAGTTCCGATACCGGATAGTTGGCATCCCCACTCTCGTGCGATTTCATTTCGACTCCTTGACCGCTTCGCGCATCGCGCGCCCCAGGCTCTCTTCCCCTCTGGCAATTAGCGTATCCGCGGCATTCAGGCGATCGCGCAGTTCGCGGTTCTGGCTGAGCTTGGCCTTGCCCTCGATACGCGTGATCTCGACCTGTATGCCAACCACTGCCTTAAGCATCTGCTCGATGTAATCCGGCGGTGAGTCGCCCATCTTCCACGGGCGAGGCTCGGACACCTCGTGTTCGCGCGTCAGTCTTGCCACGACGCCACGAACAAATTTCTCTTCGTCCATCACGGCGAGGCGGCCATGAACATGCACCACCTCGTAGTTCCAGGTGGGAACCTGCCTGTGGGTTTCATGCTTGCTTGGATACCAGTTGGGCGATATGTAGCTTTCGTTGCCACGAAAGATCACCAGTACATTCGCGCCCTCCTGGCACTGCTGCCACACCGGATTGGCGCGTGCGACATGTGCGGTGAGCAGTCCGTGCGTGCCGTGCGCTGCATCCAATTCAAAGGGAATGTGGTTGGCATCGAACCCGTCAGGACCCATGGTGATGAGCGCACCAAGCGGGTGGCGCCGAACAATCGTGTGCATGTCTGACGGGTCATTGATTGCGAAATGCGCAGGGATGTACATCGGCTTCGCTCAAAAGGTGGCCTATAACGGCTTCATCTTGCAATCTAACTGGATGTCGATAAAGATCCAGTTTGTTATTACCTGGCCAGACCAGTTGAAACACTACGAAGAGAGTCCCAGCCGCCGGATCTACGAGCTGATGCGCTCCCGGATCGACACGGGCGCACTCGGTCCAGGCGAGAAACTGCCATCCACCCGCGCGCTGGCGGCCGACCTTGGCGTTTCCCGAAGCACCGTGGTGGTCATGTACGAGCAACTTGCAGCCGAGGGCTATATCGAAACAGCTGCGGGTACGCGAGCCCGTGTTTCACCAGGGCTCAATAATGCTCAGATCCAAAAGCCATTTTCAGAGGATAAACAAGCGAGGCAAGCCTCTTCTCTTTCAAGCTATGGCAAACGCGTTGCGACAATTGCGCTTCCACAGCCACCCGTCACAGACCCGCGTCATATCAATTTTCTTTACGGAGCGATTGCCCACGAAGATTTTCCAACGCTCGCGTGGCGCAAGCTCTACAACCGCGCGCTGACTCGCCGGCAACACCACCTGTACTACGGCCCCAGCGAGGGCGACGCGAGCCTGCGGGAAGCGTTGCAGGGCTACCTGCTGAGAACGCGTGGCCTACAGTGCTCGGCCGAGCAGATACTGATCGTACATGGAACCCAACAGGCGCTTGAACTTTGCGCCAGCGTACTGGTCGACCCACGCCATCGCGTCGTCATGGAGGAGCCCTGCTACCTGATAGCTCGCCGCACTTTCGAGGCGGTCGGTGCCACGATCGTTCCAACCCCGGTGGATGCGCAGGGCCTGGTCACGGCAGCGCTTCCCAAGATGCGCTGCACGCTTGCTTACGTGACGCCATCGCATCAATTCCCCTTGGGCTCGGTGATGTCGATCAGGCGCCGCCAGGCACTGCTGGCCTGGGCAGAGCGGCATTCAAGCTGGATCATCGAAGACGACTACGACAGCGAGTTCCGCTATGGACTTCGACCGGTCGAGCCTCTGCAGTCGCTCGATGCCAGGGGCTGTGTGATCTACCTGGGCACCTTTTCCAAAGCGCTTTCCCCCCAACTGCGGCTGGGCTATCTGGTGCTGCCACCTGCACTTGTGAAGCCTTTTCGTCATGCCAAGCAGTTGGCTGATCGACACGCCCCCATGCTCGAGCAAGCCGTACTGGCAGAACTCATTCAAAGCGGCGCCTATGAACGCCACCTGCGAAAGCTCAAGCGGAAAAATGAGGGTCGAAGGGGCGCGCTCGTGGATGCAATTTCTAAATACCTTGGGCCCCGTGCGCGCGTGGAGGGCACCGACTCGGGTCTTCACGTCGTCGTGTGGCTCAATGACATTCGAAAAAGCGCAGAGCAGCAGCTCATCGTCAAAGCAAAAGAGCGAGGCGTCGGCATCTGGCCCATATCACCGCTCTATGCTGAGGGTTCAAAGTTTCGTAAAGACCGCGGCGCGGGTTTCGTTCTGGGCTACGCCAGCCTCAAGCAGGCCGATATCGAAACAGGTATCAGGCTGCTTGCAGATGTGATAGCCAGATTTTTAGGCGGGTCTTAAACGTTCATCGATACATCCCGGGGTTGTGCGCTGCAGGCAGCGCAATGACGCGTCGTTTACCGACCCCAGCCGCCGCCCAGCGATTGACTTCGGTTACGGCGATACCGCACAGAGTCAGCGACAGTAGACCAGGCAGACATGAGAAAGGAGAATGGGGTGAATCGCCTGTCGAACAAGATCGCCATCGTGACGGGTGTTTTGTTTGGGGCCAAGCACGCCATCCCGCACCTGCGAAAGGCGGGAGACGGATCGATCGTCAACCTGTCCTCGATTGCGGGTCTGATTGGGGTGGGCGGTATCGCGCCGTATCACGCGTCCAAGGGCGCAGTGCGCCTGATGTCGAAGAATGACGCCATTACCTATGCTCGCGAGAACATTCGGGTGAATTCGCTTCATCCGGCCTACATCTGGACGCCCATGGTGGAGACCTATCTGCGTACCACCTCCCCTGATGTGGAAGCAGCAAAGGCCGCAGCCGGCGCTGCGCACCCGATTGGTCACATGGGTGAACCCGATGACGTTGCGTGGGCCGTGGTGTGGCTCGCCTCAGATGAGGCGAAGTTCGTCACCGGGGCAAAAATGGTTATCGACGGCGGCTACACGGCACGGTGATGACGCCTCACTCCCTTGATAGTGCGCGCCACCGCGCCGCGCTTGACGCTTTATCACCATCCACGCACGGCCAAACGCCGAAGGCGTTGATAAGGCTCGGATTGTGGGTACACGGCAAAGGAACGAAATTCAATCCGCCGCAATCCGGCCCACCTCGATCACCGTCTTCCACCTGGCAAATTCCGCAGCCTGATACTGGGCAAACTGCTCGGGGATATTTGCGACGATCTCAAAACCCTGCGATACGAGACGGGTTCGGATCGAGTCTTCCTGAAGGCTGCTGATCAGGGCTGCATGGAGCTTTCGACGTAAATCGACGGGTAGACCCTTGGGAGCGACCACTCCCTGCCACGAGGCGACCTGTACGCCACTAACACCCGCCTCGTTCAGGGTGGGTACCTGCGGCAGCAGCGGGTTGCGATCGCCCGAAGTCACGGCGAGCGCCCGCAGCTTTCCGCCATGGATGTGCTGAACCACTGCATTGATGTTTTGGAACGACGCATCAATCTGTCCGCCCAGTTTCTCCTGGAGCCTGGGGGCGAGGATGCGAGCGATGACATCGGTGGAGCCGCCGGGGGGGAAGGGCACCACCAGGGTCACTGGCTTGTCCGGCCATGCCAACGCGTTGAATGCCGTCATGAGTCCCAACAGCGCCAATGCAATCGTCTTCTTCATGAGCTTCTCTCGGTTCCAAACAAAAACGCACTGATGTTGGCGATGCTCAACGTCGCAGCATCGTCAACGTGGCGCTGCACGTGATCCTGGCCAGACAGCGTTCGACTTCCGCGCCAGCAACTCAAGAGACATCCAGTCGCACCCCTGCCCTGCGCGCTGCCGCCTCGAGCTCGACCCAGGTCGCATCGTCGATTTCGATGCCCTGCACCAAGCGCATCGCTTTTGCCTTGCGCTCGGGCTCACCGGGAAGTTGCACGCCTGCACCGCCAGGTGCGGGTGGACTTTGACGCAGCCACCGCTCAAACGCCCGGGCCTCGGCTTCGAAGGCAGACTGCGTGCCGAGCAATCGGGGACTGATCAGCACAGTAAGCATGCCGTTCAGCACGGCGCGCCGATCATCAGCGGGCTGATGCCAGGTCCCACCACCAGTCAGCGCGCCGCCCAACAGCTCGCAGGCGACCGCGAGGCCGAAGCCCTTGTGTTCGCCAAACGTCATCAACGCGCCAAACAGGCCGCCCGACTGAGGAACAACCACGACGCCCGGATCGGTGCTGGGCTGGCCCCGTTCGTCGATCAGATAGCCCTCGGGTATGCGCCGGCCTTCGTTATGTGCAACCCGCATCTTGCCCTGCGCGACCCTGCTGGTTGCGAAATCGAGTATGAACGGGCTGTTGCCATCGCCAACGGGTAGACCGATACAGCAGGGGTTCGTGCCAAACCGGCCATCGCCGCCTCCGAAAGGTGCGACCACCGGACGTGCGAGCACATTGACAAAATGCAGCGAGACAAGACCCGAAGCAACCACCATCTCTGCGAAATGCCCGATGCGGCCCAGATGGTGCGAACCCGCCAGACTGACGAGGCAGACACCATGACGGCTCGCCCGCTCGATGCCCATCCTCATCGCCTGCTCGCCCGCGATCTGGCCAAATCCACGCTGACCGTCGAGTCGCAGCAGCGGCCCGGTGTCCAACAACACCTGTACACCGGTATTGGGCTTGAGCCCGCCCTCGAGCACCGCATCGACATAGCGGGGCACCATGCCAACGCCGTGCGAGTCGTGGCCGCTCAAATTGGCCAACACCAGATTATCGGCGACCTGCGCGGCTTCCTGAGGCGCGCTACCCAATGCTGCAATGATTGCTGCAACCTGCCCGCGCAGTAGCGGTGCAGCGATTACCCGACCCATTCCTTGCTCCAGATCGATCTCATATCAACACGTGCTCCCGACAGAGCCCGCGACCGAGCGCGATCAGCAGATTGTGCCCCACCTCAGTAGAACAGCTCGGGCAACCACAGCACCAGCCCAGGCATATAGGTGATCACGACCAGGCTCAGTAGCAGCGGCACCAGCCAAGGCAGTATCGCTACCGTGGTGCGCTCGACGCTCAACTGCGCCACCTTCGCGAGCACAAAGAGCACCATTCCCATGGGCAGATGCAGCAGGCCAATCATCAGGTTGAGCACCATCACCAGACCGAAATGCACAAGGTCGATACCTAACTGCTGGCAGATGGGCACCAGAATCGGAACGAGTATCGTGATCGCGGCGGTGGGCTCGAGAAAACAGCCCACGAACAGCATCAGCAGATTGGCAAGCAGCAGGAATACCCAGGGCTCGCGGGTGAAGCCAAGCACCCAGCCGCTGATGGCTGACGTAACGCCTGTTGCGGTAAGCATCCAGCTGAAGATGCTGGCGGCCGCGACGATGAACAGCACCGTGGCCGTCGTTTCGACCGTGTCCAGACAAATACGAATGAAGCTGCGCAGGGTAAGTGTCCGGTACCAGAAAAATCCTAATACCAAGGCCCATACGCAGGCGGCAATGGCGCCCTCGGTCGGTGTGAAGACGCCGGTGGTCATGCCGCCAATCAGCAGCACCGGGGTCATGATCGGCAGCACCGCCTGGAAACGAAATACTCGATCCGCGAGAAACAACAGGGCGATGGCGCCCATCACAGTTGGCTGCGCAGGCCACTGGGCATGGCGCACCAGCGCCAACACCACGAGCGGCCAGACAACCACAATTGCGGTTTCGAGCAAGGCTTTGAGCACACGCGCCGGTACGAAGCCAATATCAGATCCCCAGCCATTACGATGGGCGAAATAGGCAACCGTCACCATCATCAGCAGTGCCATCACCAGCCCAGGCAGGATGCCAGCGAGGAACAGCGCACCCACTGACACATTGGCCATCATTCCGTAAATCACGAAGGGCAGGCTCGGCGGAATGATCGGACCCAGCGTGGCCGAAGCAGCGGTTACACCGACTGCAAATTCCTTGCTGTAGCCATGATCGCGCATCGCCTTGATTTCTACGGTTCCGAGACCGGCGGCGTCGGCGATCGCCGTGCCACTCATTCCAGCAAAGACCACCGAGCCAACGACATTCACATGCCCCAACCCGCCCTTTAGCCAACCGACCAGCGCCAATGCATAGTGGTATATGCGGTTGGTGATCCCGGCGTTATTCATCAGGTTGCCAGCCAGGATGAAAAACGGCACCGCCAGAAGCGGAAAACTGTCGATCCCGGCAACCATCCGATGGATCACGACGAACGGGGGGGAACTCTGAACGAAGAACAGATAGATCAGCGAGGCGCCAGCCATCGCGATCGCCACCGGCAGGCCGCCGCTCATCAGAACCAGAAACAGGATCTTCAGCATGCGTATGGCTCCTGACAGCGCTCAGCGGTCGCCCATCTCGGTACCCGGTCGTTCGAGTACGGTGTAGCCACGGCGCAGATGCAGCCGCAGCACCCAGAGCGATCGCACGGTCATTGCGGCAAACCCCGCGAGCACAACGCCGTAAACCAGATTCATTGGTAGATCCACGATTGTCATTCGATAGCTACCGAGCTTTTGCATCATCTGCAGGGTCAGAACCGTCGCAGCGCCAAAAAACCCAATCCGTAGCAGATCGATCAGGATCGCAAGGGGGCGGGACAGCGCGCGTGGCATGAAACGGAAAAAGAAATCGACCTGAATATGATTGTTCTTCGCGACTCCGATCGCAGCACCCGTGAACACCGTGGCGATCAGCAGATAGCGCGCGATTTCTTCGGTCCATGCAGCTGAATCGTTGAGGACATAGCGGGTGAAAAACTGATAGAACACAGTGAGCCCCAGCGCCCAGAAAAAGAGCAGCGCCACCCAGGCCTCGACAGGTGTTTCAGAGAAGTCCGCGGCCTCATCAACGGCGTGAAGCTCGCCGTCCTCCCCAAGAACCCTGGGCCCCGCGTCGATATCGTGGATCTTGCTCATTGGCAATCCCAAGTAGGCACGCGCCGGCTCACAGACCCGCGCGAGGGCGGGTCTGTGGCTCGCGAGTATGGAACAGTGCCTACTTGACCGCCTGGATGCGATCGTAGTCGGCGCGCGAGAAGCCCAGCGACTGGAGGGGGCGGTTTTTGAGGACGGCCTCGACGAAGCTCTTGCGATCGACTTCTACGACCTGCAGACCCCGTTTGCGAAATTCATCGACGAGTTCCGCCTCGCGCTTGGTGATCTGCGCCGTCGCGCGCACGGCCGCCTGCTGGGTCACCTCGGTGAAGATGCGTCGCTCCGACTCGTTCAGCCGACCCCAGAGATGCGGCGCGATCTGCGTCGTGAGGCCATCGACGATGTGACCCGTCAGCATGATCGCCTTCTGTACTTCGTAGAACTTCTTCGCATCGATCGTGGTGAGCGGATTTTCCTGGGCCTCGACTGTCCCGTTCTGCAGGGCGAGGTAGACCTCGGCAAAGGCAATCGGCGTCGGGTTGGCGCCGCAGGCCTCGGGGGTGGCGCGATAGGCTGGGGCATCCGGAACACGGATCTTGATCCCCTTCATGCCGGCGCAGTTGCTAAAGGGCTTCTGCGCGGTGGTGTGGCGTGCGCCGTAATAGGTGTATGCCGTGACCTGGATACCGGTCTTCGCGCGGAACTCGTTCACCATCTCCTGGAACACATCGCTCTTCGAATAGGCGATCAGATGGTTACCGACACGAAAGATAAACGGGTAGTAAGCGATTCCGAAGCGCGGATAAGCGCGTGCCGCAAACGAAGGGCCGCTGATGATCATGTCAACAGTGCCCAGGGTCAGCCCCTGATTGATATCCGTTTCTTTGCCCAGCGAAGAAGCGGGGAACACCTGAATGTCGAACTTGCCGTTAGTACGGGCGCGGATCTCGTTGGCAGCCCAGACCGATTCGGTGTGGTACGGCTCTGAGGTCTCGTAGACGTGTGCCCACTTCAGCTTTTGCTGCGCTGTGGCACCGCCACTGGCCAGCGCTGCAAAAGCGCCAAGCGCAACAATGCTCGCCCGCGCGAGCTTTCCGATACTGGTCCGCCTGTTCGTGCCTGTCTCCTGTCGAATTATGGTGTGTTGCGCAAGCACGCTGCAAAACCGCAGGCGGGTACCGAAACCAATACGGAACCCGTGATCTCGCCTGTGGACAAGCGGCGCGGCCAGCCGGAAAATCTTCACACGCCCAGCCAGAGCCGGTCAAGCTGAGCCCATCGCAAAGACCGGCTGGCGCGACCGTTCCGGAGCAGCCATGCCCAAAGTCAGCATAGAACAAATCGAGATTCGCCAGGTCGACCTGCCACCCAAGGTGATCCGCACCGATGCAATCCAGTCTTTCGTCAAGCAGGAAACCGTGCTGTTCTGTCTGCATACGAGCGACGGTCTCAGGGGTACAGGCTACGCCTATACTATCGGTACAGGCGGCTCATCGATCATCGCACTGCTTCGGGATCATCTCGCGCCGCGCCTGCTGGGCCGGGATCCCACTGCGGTCGAGGCTATCTGGAAAGATTTGTTCTTTCATACCCACGCCACAGCGGTCGGCGCAATCACCAGCCTGGCGCTCGCCTGTGTCGATACCGCCCTGTGGGACTGGCGCGCCCGGCGTACTGAATTACCGCTTTGGCAGTTGCTGGGCGGGGCGCGCGATCGCGTGCCGCTCTACACCACCGAAGGTGGCTGGCTTCATCTGAGCCCCCAGGAACTGGTCGACCAGACCCTCGCAGCGCGCGATCAGGGATTCAGAGGCGCGAAGATCAAGATAGGGCGTGCCCATGTCAGCGAGGATTTCGCACGACTCTCGGCGGTGCGGCAGGCTGTTGGCCCAGGCTTTGACCTGATGACAGACGCCAATCAGGGGCTCACACGTCCAGAGGCCATTCGCCGGGCCCGGGCGTTTGCGGACCTTGACCTGGCCTGGATCGAAGAACCACTGCCGGCCGAGGATGTGGGCGGCCACCGACAACTGCTCGCGCACACCAGCACTCCGATCGCAATCGGCGAGTCGCTCTACCACCCGATGCAGTTCCGGCAATACCTGGAGGACGCCGCATGCTCAATCGTGCAGCCGGATGTCGCCCGGATCGGCGGCATCACCCCCTGGATCAAGACTGCGCACCTGGCCGAGACCTTTGACGTACCGGTATGCCCACACTTCCTGATGGAGTTGCACGTCAGCCTTTGCGCAGCGGTGCCGAACGCGCCCTGGGTCGAATACATTCCACAACTTGACGACATCACGCTCGAGGGCCTGCGCATCGAAAACGGTCAGGCGCTCGCCCCGCTGGAGCCAGGGCTTGGGATCGCCTGGGATTGGTCAGCGATTGCGCGGCGCCAATCGGTTTATCTTGAGCTGAATTACGCTTGAGGCGATCGGGTAAGGCCAGTGCCGCTGCCGCGTATCTTAGTTCACCTGCTCGCTCCAAAGCACAGGTCGACCCTGCGGGCCAGCGAGCCGCTCGAGGTGAGCGGCCATACTCAAGACCATTGCATCGTCGTAGCGCCGACCCACGATCTGAATCCCCACCGGGAGTCCACGTACCAGGCCAGCACGCCGCAGCCGTGAAATTGGCCGAGTTGGTCAAGCAGCGCACTAACGGCGACGTTGAAATCACCATCTTTCCCGCCAACCAGCTGGGCAACGACGCGGCCATGATCAACGGCACCCGCGGTGGCACGATTGACATCGTCTCCAGCGGCGCCGATAACTTCCCGCTGATGGCGGTACCTTTTTTCATGTTGGCCGGCGAGTTGATGAATGCTGGCGGCATGAGTCGGCGAATTGTCGAATCGGCCATGGTCTGGGTTGGCCACTTGCGGGGCGGCCTGGGCTATGTCGCGGTGTTTGCAGCCATCGTCATGGCCAGTTTGTAAGGCTCGGCGGTGGCTGACACGGCCGCGTTGGCTGCCGTGCTCATGCCCATGATGCGCGATGCTGGTTACCGAATGGACCGCTCCGCTGGCCTGATCGCTGCCGGCGGCATCATTGCGCCGGTCATTCCACCATCCATCGGTTTCATTTTGTTTGGCGTTATCGGCGGCGTATCGATATCCAAACTATTCATGGCGGGTATCTTCCCCGGAATCTTGATGGGCCTGGCCCTGATCGTGACCTGGGCGATCGTCGCGCGCAAGGATCAGGTACGCGTCAGCGAGCGCGTCCCGTTGCGGCGCCGGCTGCGCGTCACTCTGAACGCCTTCTGGTCTTACCTGCTTGCCATCGTGATCATCGGCGGCATGAAGATGGGTATCTTCACGCCCACCGAGGCCGCAGTGGTGGCGGTGGTCTACTCGCTCTTTGTGGGTCTGGTCATCTATTGTGAGATCAAGGTCCGCCAGCTCTACAGCATCATCCTCGCTGCCGCCAAGACCTCCTCCGTGGTCATGTTCCTGGTGGCTGCCGCTCTGGTCAGCGCGTGGCTGATCACTGTGGCCAACATCCCGCGGCAGATCGTTGATATCCTGCGTCCGTTCATTGACAATCCCACGCTGCTGATGGTCATGCTGATGTTGATGGTGGTGGGCACGGCACTGGACTTTGCCCCCACGGTACTCATTCTCACGCCGGTGCTGATGCCGCTCGTTCGCGAGGCGGGTATCGATCCGGTTTAATTTGGCGTTCTGTTCATCATCAACAACGCCATTGGCCTGCTCACACCCCCAGTGGGAACGGTGCTCAATGTGGTCTGCGGTGTGGGCCGAATTCCCATGCACGACGTGATCCGCGGGGTCATGCCTTTTCTGGTGTCCCAGGTAGTGGTGATGGGTCTGCTGATTGCTTTTCCCAACCTGGTCATGGTCCCCCTGAAATTTCTAATCGCCCGATGAACATTCTTGACTCCTTCTGCCTGGCGGGCCGACGTGCCCTGATCACAGGCTCCTCGGCCGGCATCGGCCTGGGCTTGGCCGAGGCCTTGGGCCAGGCTGGCGCCCACGTGATCGTCAACGGTCGTACCGCTGGCAAAGTCGATCAGTCGGTCCAGGCTCTGCAAGCGCAGGGCCTGTCGGCCAGTGCCAGTGTCTTCGATGTCACCGAAGCCGACAGCGTACGCGCAGCGGTCGATCAACTGGAGGCACAGGGCCCGATCGACATTCTGGTCAACAACGCCGGCATGCAGATTCGCGGCCCGCTGCAGGACTACGCAGACGCCGATTGGCAAACCCTGATGAAGACCAATTTGGACAGCGTTTACTTTGTCGGTCAAGCGGTGGCGAGGAAGATGATTCCTCGCGGTCGCGGCAAGATCATCAACATCTGCTCGGTGCAGAGCGAACTCGGCCGGCCCGGCATTGCGCCCTACACCGCAACCAAGGGCGCCGTAAAAATGCTCACCAAGGGAATGGCCATCGACTGGGGGCAGTTCGGTCTGAATGTCAACGGCATCGGCCCGGGATACTTCAAGACCGAGCTTAACCAGAAGCTGGTCGACGACCCAGCCTTCAGCGCCTGGCTGGTGGGACGCACACCGAGCCGGCGCTGGGGCGACGTGCAAGACCTGGGCGGTGCAGCCGTATTCCTGGCCTCAGACGCCTCGCGTTTCGTCAATGGCCACATCCTCTACGTAGACGGCGGCGTCACCGCCACGCTTTAACCGCAAGCCCTTTCGGATCGGCCCCATCATGAAATCAGTCGTCTGCCACTCGGCCCAAGACCTTCGGATCGAATCGATCACGCTACCGCCCCTGTCGGACCACCAACTGCGTGTCAATGTCGCTTTTGGCGGTATCTGCGGCTCAGATCTGCACTATTACCAGCACGGCGGCTTTGGCACGGTGCGCATCAGGCAACCCATCACGCTGGGCCACGAGGTCTCGGGCATTGTGGACGCCTGGGGAGCGCAGGTCAGCGGCTTCGAGCGCGGTCAGCGAATTGCCATTTCACCCTCGCGGCCTTGCGCCCAATGTCGCTTCTGCCAGGCTGGGCAACACAACCACTGCCTCAATATGCGCTTTTATGGCAGCGCCATGCCCTTTCCTCACATTCAGGGTGCCTTCAGCGAATCCATCATCATCGAGCGCTACCAAGCCCATCCGATCGCCGCTCATCTGAGCCTGTCGGAAGCAGCGCTCGCCGAGCCCTTGTCGGTGGGACTGCACGCGATCAGCCGCGCAGGCAGCGTGCTGGGACAGCAGGTTCTGGTTACTGGCTGCGGGCCCATCGGCTTGTTGCTCATCGCGGCCTTGCGCCGTGCGGGGGCAGGCCGTATTGTCGCCTGTGACCTCGCCAGCCTACCGCTGCGCTGCGCCCGCGAAATGGGTGCCGACGAGACGATCGACCTGAGCACCGACGCCGAACGGCTTGATGTGTACAGGGCGGAAAAGGGTCAGTTCGACACTGTTTTTGAGGCCTCGGGCAGTCAGGCCGCACTGCGCACGGCGCTCGATCTGATCCGGCCCCGGGGTGTGCTGGTGACGGTCGGCATGGGCGGTGATGTCAGTCTGCCCATGACCCAGCTGGTTACCAAAGAGGTGGACATGCGCGGCACCTTCCGCTTTCACGCCGAATTTGCCTCGGCGGTGCGTTTCCTTAACGAAGGGCTGATCGATGGCAAACCTGTGATTACCCGGGTGCTGCCAATGGATCAGGCTATCGAAGCCTTCAAGCTGGCGACCGACAAAAGCCAATCGCTCAAGGTGCAAATACAATTCATGTCGCAGGCCGCCTGATTAAGCATCCTTGACGCCAAGGGAGTTCGCTTCGTAGATCAGCGTGAGACAAGGCGCTGAAGGCAGTCGCCCGGTTACCGAGCCCGAGTCTTTTTACGCGGCCACGCCGAAGGACCCGAACGCGGTGTATCCGGCCCTGCAGGCCCGCCTGCCCCTCTAGACTCGCGAGACCGAACCGTCTTTTGTTCCGAGCGCCCTGGCGCTACAAATTTCGACGGCCGCGATGTTCCTGGTCTGGCGGGGCGCTCGGCCCGTGCAGCAGGCTCGCTGGCTGAAGCCCGTGGACCGCGCGGCGGCATCGCCTCGACGCGATGAATTCGAAGCATCTGGCCCGCCACCCGTACCTTGCTCAGGTGCTTGATGATGCTGGCGGGCAGGGCCTCGGGGAGTTCCACCAGACTATGCTGCTCGAGCATCCGGATGCGGCCGATCTGACGGGCCTCCAGGCCCGCCTCATTGGCAATGGCCCCCATCAGGTTGCCGGGCTTCGCGCCATGGGCTTCCCCCACTTCCACCCGAAAGGTTTGAGAGCCGGTTGAGCCGGGGCTCGATCGGACAGGCTTGGCCGGGCCTTCCCAGGGTCGTGCTGACTCTGAACTGTGATCACTGGATCGATCGCCCGGGCGATTCACGGCGTGGTCCGAGGCGGCGGCGACAGCCTCAGCGGCGTCCTGACCCTTGGCAAGCAACAGCGGCAGGCCTCCGCGCGACATGCGCGCCAGGGCGGCTGCGATATCGATGGCAGCAACACCATGCTCCTGCTCGTACTCGCTCACGATGCTGGCAAAGACCTCCAAGCCACCAGCATCCAGTGTTTCGGTGATGCGGTCCTTGAAGCGGGCGATGCGCGCCGCGTTGACGGCCCGAACGGTAGGCAGCTCGAGCGCGGCAATCGGCTGGCGCGTGGAGCGTTCGATGGCCTTGAGCAGCCCGCGTTCTCGCGGCGTGACAAACAGAATGGCCTCGCCACTGCGACCGGCCCGACCAGTGCGACCAATGCGATGGGTATAGGTTTCGGCGTCGCTCGGCAGGTCGTAGTTGATGACATGGCTGATGCGCTCCACATCGAGCCCACGGGCTGCCACATCGGTGGCCACCAGAATGTTGATTTCGCCTTCGCGCAGCTGGGCGATGGTGCGTTCGCGCTGCTGCTGCACCAAGTCGCCGTTGATTGCAGCTGCAGGGAAACCCCGGGCCTGGAGTTTTTCGGCCAGTTCTTCGGTCTCGAGCTTGGTGCGCGTGAAGACGATCATGGCCTCGAAGGACTCCACCTCCAGGATACGGGTGAGTGCATCGAGCTTATGCATGCCGCTTACAAGCCAATGCCGTTGCCGGATGTTGGTTGCAGTGGCGGTCTTGGCGGCAATCGTGATCTCGGCGGGATCGCGCAGATGGGTCCGGGCGATGCGGCGAATCTCGGTTGGCATGGTGGCCGAGAACAGCGCCGTCTGGCGCCCCGCAGGCGTGGCGCTCAGGATGCGCTCGACTTCCTCCACGAAACCCATGCGCAGCATTTCGTCGGCCTCATCGAGCACCAGCGTGCGCAGCGCCGACAGATCAAGAGAGCCCCTGTCGAGGTGATCGATGATGCGCCCCGGTGTGCCCACGATCACATGCAGTCCCCGGCGCAGGGCCGACAGCTGCGTGCCATAGCCCTGGCCACCATAGATGGGCAGCACATGAAAGCCTGGAATCGCATGCGCATAGCGCTGGAAGGCTTCGGCCACCTGAATGGCCAGTTCGCGCGTGGGCGTGAGGACCAGAGCCTGCGGCGCACCCGCGCTGGGTTCCAGACTAGCCAGGATGGGCAGTGCAAAGGCTGCCGTCTTGCCGGTACCGGTCTGGGCCTGGCCCAGAAGGTCCTTTCCCTGCAACAGTGGCGGGATGGCCATGGCCTGAATCGGTGAGGGGGCCTCGTAGCCAACTTGCGCAATGGCCTGAAGGAGGGTGGGGGGCAGGCCGAGTTCGGCGAAGGAGGAGAGCGTCATGGCTCTAATTGTCCCATGCGCCGGCCCGGGTCCCGCGAATCAATGCGGGCGCTTCGCCGCTTTGTCCCACGCGCCGGCCCGGGTCCCGCGAATCAATGCGGGCGCTTCGCCGCTTCTCACCAGGGTCGGTCCGACAAACGCTGTTCAGGTCAATGGCCGCTACCACTTTTCCACTGATGGGCGCAGGTCCAACTCGAAGGTCCATGCATCACGTGGCTGGCTGTGTAACCACCAGTAGGCCTCGGCGATGTGGTCCGGGTTAAGAATGCCATGAGGTCCAACCTCTGCCACGCGCTGCGCGAAATTTGCTCGCGCGAAGGCGGTGTCGATCAGACCGTCGATGATGACATGCGCCACATGCAAGCCTTGGGGACCGAACTCCCTCGCCATCGACTGGGCCAGTGCCCGCAGCGCCGCCTTGCCACCTGCGAAGGCGGCAAACCCGTTAGAACCCCGCACGCTGGCCGTGGCGCCTGTAAAAAGAATGGTGCCGCGCCCGCGCGGCAGCATCACCCGCGCAGCCTCTCGACCCGCCAGAAAGCCCGCCAAGGCGCACATTTCCCAGACCTTGAAGTATTTCTGAGCCGTTGTCTCGAGGACTGGAAAGCGGACATTGCCGCCCACGTTGAACACCAACACGTCGATCGGCCCGATATCGGCTTCAATGTGCTGGAACAAGTTGACCACTTCGTCCTCGCGCCGTGCGTCCAGTCCAAACGCGAGAGCCCGACCACCCTGGGCAGTGATCTGGTCAACCAGGGGTTGCAATGCTGCCTCAGTGCGTCGCGCCACGCTGACGGTGTAGCCCTCCTTGGCGAAGCGCCGGGCCACCGCTGAACCCGTAGCGTCACCTGCGCCGATCACACAACAGACTCCGTGTCCGGACATGGCGTTCTCCTTGGTCAAGGCCCTATGCCCGGGCAGTGGGTCGGGCCGAGACCTGTGCAAACCAGCGCGACAGGTGGGCCATCTCCGGCGGGATGCGCAAGCCGACCGCTTTGCCCAGGACGCAAGCACACTGCGCGACGATGTCGGCAAGGGTGTACTCATCTCCGGCGATATGACTGCGCCCAGCCAGTTCGCCATCCAGCCAGGCCATGGTTTGCAACGCACGACCGCGGGCCCAGCTTGCGATTTCCGGCACTTGCTCAACTCGACCACGGTAGAAGTCACTGCTATGCACAAACGCCAGCGCGATCGGCTGTGATAGTTCGTGGTCCATGCGCAGCGTCCACATCTCGGTGTGTGCCGACGCCTGCGGTGTTGTCCCCATCAGAGGCGGCTGTGGGTGCAACGCTTCCAGATAACGACAAATCGCGAGAGACTCGGCGATGGCGCTGCCATCATCGAGCTCGAGTACGGGCAGCTTACCCAGGGGGTTCAGCCTGAGAAAGGCTGGCATGGCATTGGCACCGCCCGCGGCATCCACCTCGCGGCGCTCGATCGAAAGACCTTTTTCAGCCATGAAGATGCGTACGCGGCGGGGGTGCATTCCTGCGGTGAGGTCGTAAAGAATCATGAACCGGTCTCCTTGGTGGATGTTTGATGTTGCGGCGAGTAGGTCAGGCAACCTTCCTTACCCTGAACCAAGCCGCGTATATCGCCGGCAGCGATAACAGCGTCAGCGCGGTTGCAACGATCAGACCGCCCATGATGGCAACGGCCATCGGGCCCCAGAAGACGCTGCGCGTCAGCGGGATCATGGCCAACACCGCGGCGGCGGCCGTGAGCGCGATAGGACGAAAGCGCCTGACCGCAGCCTCCACAATCGCCTCCCACGCTGGCACACCTCGGTCGCGGTCCTGCTCAATCTGATCGATCAGGATGACCGAGTTGCGCATGATCATGCCCATCAACGCGATCACACCCAATAGCGCTACGAACCCGAATGGGCGGTCGAACAACAGGAGCGCTGCAGCCACGCCGGCGACTCCCATCGGGCCTGTGAGGAAGACCAGCATGGCGCGCGAGAAGCTGTGCAGTTGCAGCATCAGTAACGTGAAGATGATGAACAGCATCACCGGCACACCGGCGGCGATCGAGCCCTGACCCTTCTTGCTCTCCTCCAGAGCACCAGCCACCTGGATGGTGTAGCCCCCAGGCATCCGCTCCTGAAGTTTCTGGAGCGTGGGCCAAAGTTGCTGCGTTACCGTGGGCCCCTGCAGGCCTTCGGCAACATCGCCCTGAACCGTGACTGCGAACTGGCGCCCTTCGCGCCACATCACACCCGGTTCCCAGTCCAGTTTCAACTGCGCCACCTGCGCCCATGGCACCGCCTTGCCGCTGGGGGTGGGCAGATAAGCGCTATTCAGACCGGACAGCACCTCGCGCTCACTGAGCGGCTGGCGCAGCACAATATCGATGAGACGGTCACCCTCCCGGTATTGCCCGATGGTCGATCCCGACAGCAGCGTGCGCGAGGCCTGGGCGATGGATTGACTGGTGACGCCAAGGGCCCGGGCCTTGTCCTGGTCCACCTCCAGCCGCAAGACTTTGATTTTTTCGTTCCAGTTGTCGTTGACCCCGCGCATGCCAGGATGCGCGCGCAGCACTGCCTTGGCCTCTTCGGCCCAGGCTTGTACCTGATCGGCCTGCGGTCCCACCACGCGGAATTGCACGGGATACGGCACCGGGGGTCCGTTGGGCAATAGTTTGACGCGGCTGCGTGCCTCAGGGAACTCCTGGGCCAGCAGCGTAGGGAGTCGCTGCCGCAGCGCTTCACGGACGTTCAGGTCCTGTGGGACGATGATTGCCTGCGACACGTTGGTCTGTGGAAAGATCTGGTCCAGAGGCAGGTAGAACCTCGGCACGCCGCTACCCATCCAGGTGGTAACGGTCTGCACGCCCGGTTCCTTCATCAGGCGCGCCTCGAAGCGCCTGGCCAGCGCTTCGCTTTCCCTGATCGTGCTGCCTTCAGGCAGCCACAGATCGACCAGCAACTCGGGCCGGCTCGAGTCGGGAAAGAACTGCTGCTGCACCTTGCCCATGCCTACCAGGCCCGCCAGGAAGATCGCGATCGTCGCAGCGATCGTCCACCAGCGATAGCGGACGCACGCGTTCACCAAAGCCCTGAAGGCCGTGTAAAACGGCGTATCGAAAAGCTCGTGTGCCTGTCCGTCGGCACGCGGCCGGTTTCTCAGCAGCGCCGCGCCCATCCAGGGTACGAAGTACACAGAGACCGCCCAGGAGATGACCAGGGCCGCGGAAGTGACAGCGAAAATGGCGAAGGTGTACTCGCCTGTTACCGACTTGGCGAGGCCGATGGGGAGAAAGCCCGCGGCCGTGATCAAGGTACCTGTCAGCATGGGCATGGAGGTCACCTCGTAGGCGTAGGTGGCCGCGAACACTTTGTCATAGCCCTCCTCCAACTTGCGTACCATCATCTCCACCGCAATGATCGCGTCGTCCACCAGCAGGCCGAGCGCAATGATCAGCGAACCCAGCGAGATCTTGTGCAGGCCCACGCCCCAGTAGTACATGGTGACGAAGGTGATCGCCAGCACCAGTGGGATGGTCAGCGCCACCACCATGCCAGGCCATATGTCGATACGCAGCGGCCTGGTGTGAAGGCCCAGGCTGATGAAGCTCACCACCAGTACGATGGCAATAGCCTCGATCAGCACCCTGACGAATTCACTGACCGAGCTCGACACAGCCTGCGGCTGGTCCTGCACCTGTTCCAGTGCGACGCCGGCCGGCAGCGTGCGGCGGATATCGTCGATCTCCGAGCGCAGTCGTTGGCCCAGGGCGATGATGTCCCCGCCCTTGGCCATGGACACCCCGACAGCAATGACCTGCCGCCCCTGGTGGCGAACCAGCACCTGCGGCGGGTCTACCGGCGCACGGCGCACCTCGGCGATTTCGCCCAACTGCAGTGTGCTGCCCAGGCCGGTGGCCGGGTTGACCGCACGGATGGGCATGCGGCTTAACTCGTCCAGTGACCTGAACACCCCCTGTACGCGAATCTGCAGGTTCTGTGAGCCGGCATCGAATACGCCAGCGCCTTCAACCGCGTTCTGCGCCGCCAGCTGTCCCAGTACCTGGTTGAAGTCCAGCCCGAGCTGGGCCAGACGTTTCTGCGCGATCTCGACGTAGATTTTTTCCGGCTGAACACCAAACAGTTCGACCTTGGCCACATCAGGTACGCGCAGCAGGCGCGAACGCACACTCTCGGCGAAGACTCGCAGTTCCTCCTCGGAAAAACCGTGCGCCGACAGCGCGACCATCGAGCCGTAGACGTCCCCGAAGTCATCGTTGAAAAATGGCCCGATCACGCCCGCCGGCAGCGTGCCCCGTGCGTCGTTGATGCGCTTGCGGACCTGATACCAGACGTTACCAACCTCTTTAGGGGGCGAGCTATCCTTGATCTGCAGGATGGTCACCGACTCGCCAGGCTTGGTATAGCTGCGGATGACATCCGCATAAGGCGCTTCCTGCGCCAGGCGCTCGATCTTGTCGGTGACCTGCTCCGCCATCTCCTGCGCGGTCGCGCCCGGCCACCAGGCCTGCACCACCATCGCACGGAAAGTGAAGGGCGGGTCCCCATCCTGGCCCAGCTGGAAATAGGCTGCAACGCCCAACGCCAGCAGCACCAACATCAGATAGCGAGTCAGCGCCCCGTGCTCCAGGGCCCAGCGGGAAATGTTGAACCGCGAGCGCGGTACTGGGCTTGAATCAGGAGGCACCGGCCGCTGCGAATGATCGGGCGAACCCCTCATGGCTTGGGCTCCACATACAGCGAGACCTTCTGGCCTGGCGAAAGCGTGTGAACGCCGGCGGTCACGACCGTGTCGCCCGGGTTCAGGCCAGCGCCGAGGACGATCAGGTTGGCCTGAAGCCCTACCGTTTGCACCGCCCTCATCTGCACCGTCATCGTCGTGCGGTCCAGCACCCAGACCTGCGACTTTCCCTGGTGCTCGAAGAGAGCCGTCAGCGGAAGCATCAGCGCGGGCGGGGTCTCGGGCCCGGGCAGGAGCACGGTGACGGTCTGCCCCAAGGCCACTGGCGCTGCGCCCAAGTCTGCCTTGACCAGAAAAGTTCGGGTGGCGGGGTCGGCGGCCGCAGCCACCTCGCGGACCGTTGCGGGCCAGTTCCGGTCACTCGCCCCCCAGCTGCGCACCTGGAGCACGCCCTGCCGGCCGATCAGGGCCCGCACTGCAGCGATACGATCCTCGGACACGCTGAACCAGGCATCTCGGGGCCCATCATGAGCAAGGCGTACAACCGTGGCGCCGGCCGCCATCACCATACCCGGCTCCGCTTCGACCGCGGTAATCACACCAGCAGCATCCGCGACCAGGGTCGAGTAGCCAGACTGGTTGACCTGCAATCGCAGCTGGGCGTTGGCCTGCTCAACCGCCGCGCGAGCACTCTTCAGGCTGGCCTCGCGGCGCTCCAACTCCGCACCGCTGATGTAACCCCGTTCGCGCAGAGTCACGAAGCGCTTGAACTCACTCTCGGCCACATCCAACTGAGCCTGAGCCGCCCCGAGCGCGGCGCGCGCGGCCTCCTGGCCGAGTTGAAGATCCTGTGCGTCCAGCCGTGCCAGCACGTCGCCAGCGCGCACTGTCTGGCCGAACTGCACCCGACGTTCGACCAACTTGCCGGGTACGCGAAAGCCGAGGCGTGACTCCACCTGCGGGCGGATCTCGGCGGCAAACTCCAGCTGCGAGCGAGTAGGCGCTGTCTGCACGACCAGGGTCCTGACGGCCCGCACAGGCTCCACCGGCGCAGGTGCCGGCTGACAGCCGGCAAGAAGGATAGCGGCCGAGCTGACGAGCGCGGGCAGCAGGCGGCAAGTTAGCCGAAACACGGGCTTGGGATCTTTCATGAGGTGAGGACCTGACGCTGTCAAGTGCGACCGATGCTAGTGACGCGTCTTGACAGTGTCAAGTCATTCCCCCAAAGTAAGACGGTGACCCTTATCTCACTTGCGACGTGCAGCCGCCGAACCCGAGTTCTTATTCCTTGAAGCCCGCGCCTCCAACCCAGTCGCCGCATCTTCGTGACCGGGTGCTGGCGACGAGCCGCGAACTGCTCGCTTCAGGCGGCCTGGCCGCCCTCAGCATGCGGGAGGTGGCGCGGCGCGCAGGCGTGACGCACCAGGCGCCCTACCATCACTTCCCCGACAAGGAATCGATCGTGGCCGAACTGGTCACCGAGGGCTTTCAAGAACTCGCCAGACGAATGAGCGCCGCCAACGATGCAGCGGCCCAAGGCGGCAAACCCGAAGTGCTGCGGCGTGCAGCGCAGGCCTACCTGGGCTTTGCGCTGGAGCATGCCGGCGTGTTTCGGGTGATGTTCCGCCCCGAGATCTGCGACTCCAACCGATTTCCGCACGCACAGGTGGCGGCGCAGAGTGCCCGGGCGCAGTGCGAACGCCTTGTACGCATCGTCCACGACGGCCGTTTCAGCGAATCCCTGGCCAGCGTGCACTGGGCTCATGTGCACGGCCTAGCCTGCCTGGTGTTGGACGGACCGCTGGGTGCTCAGTTGACCACCGAAGAGGCCCGCCGCGCACACCTGCTGGAGGCCTCTGAACACTTCATCGGACTGATTACCGGCCAGCAAACAGGTGCTGACTGCTAGGGTCTGCATGGCTCAAGGCATGACATCCAACAGCCCATCAACCACGTATGTAAGCTTCAAGTTGATCGATGAGTAACTTTTGCTCTACGAGCATCTGCCTAACCACATCACCAATAGAAATTACCCCTACCAGGACACCCTTTTCGAACACCGGCAAATGACGGATACGATGGTCTGTCATCAACTGCATGCAATCATCGAGAGGTTGCTCGGCCTGGACAGTGATCAAGTTTGAAACCATCACCTCTTGAACCCGCGTTGTCTGACTGGATCGTCCCTCTAAGATCACCTTCCTTGCGTAGTCCCGCTCTGAAAAAATTCCGGCCAGCGCGCCTTTTTCAATTACTAGAACAGCGCCAATATTTTTTTCCGCCATGTATTTGAGCGCATCCAACACCGTATGGTCCGGCAAGACCGAAAAAATCCCTCGGCCGGATGCCTTGATGACTGAACCTACGTTGATCATATTTTTCTCCGTAATTGATGTAAGAGTCCGACACGTACAGGCAAACCAGAGCGTCCGTTAAGTCGGAGCCACTGCCAAAGCATCGATCGCTAGGACTAACAGTTACAGAAAAACTCAGTCACTTCAGATGGGAGCATTCACGCTCAAAAACCTCACGCCTGTTGACCAGTAACGAGTACGGGGCGCCTGGATTTTTTGCTTTAAATTGCTTTTGCCGATCTTCGACGCAAGTCTCGAAGCGCGACTGGGACTGACAGGCTGCAAGCCCGATCGTCGTCAGCAGAACCACTAGAGGAGATTTCATGCTGGACCTCCGCCGGTCATTGATTTACCAATACGTTCAGGCAAAACGAGGACAACGCGGAACCGCGATGGGCTTTCGCTGAAAGGATATCAGTAGAGCATTCAGCTTCTCAAAGCGACGCTCAAACAGTCATCCCCTTGCGACCTCTCTCGCAGTGAAGTTCAAGGGTGGGTCAACGCGCACTGGCTCGTGACCGCAGCGAGAATGAAACGATACGACACAACCGCAACTCAAAAGATCCACGTCAATAGCGCCCCAGTGTAGGCCGTTCGTGGCGAATGCTCAATCTCTCTGGATATCAATCAAGGAAGCCGAACCGTCTTGGGAGGTAGAGCACCGTTTCGGGCCAGACCAGGAGAATAGCGAGCGCCACCATCTGGAGGATCACGAACGGAACAATACCGCGATAAATGTCCGTCATGGTGACCGAGGGCGGAACTGTCCCCTTCATGTAAAACAGTGCAAAGCCAAACGGTGGAGTGAGAAACGCAGTCTGCATGTTGACAGCCAGCGTGATGGCAAACCAGGCGAGCACCACCTGTTTGCCCTGCAGAAGGGTGCCGAAATCAAGCTTGGCGATGATTGGCGCGAAGATAGGCAGGACGATCAGACAGATTTCAATCCAGTCAAAAAAGAAACCCATGAAAAAAACAAGCAGGTGCACGAAGATCATGACCTCCCAGCCGGTATCAAGCCCCATCGCTATGAGGATCTCAGCCACAACATCGTCGCCGCCGAGAGCCCGGAACACGTAGGAAAAAAGCGTCGCGCCAAAGATGATGAAAAACACCATGGCGTTGGTGAGTGCTGCCGAGGTCATGACCTCGCGCAGGATGGTCATTGAAAATCGCCGGTTACCGATAGCAAGAAGGATGGCCCCAAGCCCGCCGACCCCCGAGGCTTCGGTGGGTGTAGCCCACCCCCCGAATATGGAGCCCAGCACAAGCATGATGAGCAACGCGGGAGGGATGAAGCCCTTGATGATCATTGCCGCATTGAGCGGCTCGCCGGTATCCCCCCCGCCGCCTGACAAGCTCGGGGCAAGCGAGGGCTTGATGATGCAGGCGACA
Organism: Betaproteobacteria bacterium; assembly: GCA_016868375.1. GTDB lineage: Bacteria > Pseudomonadota > Gammaproteobacteria > Burkholderiales > Burkholderiaceae_E > SYIM01. Next base: position 36,360 of record VGHA01000017.1, read on the forward strand.
GCGATGAAGATCACATAAACAGCCGATAGGATAAGCCCCGGGATGATCGCGCCAGTAAAGAGTGTGCCCACCGGGATGCCAACTAGATCACCCATGATTACGAGCATGATGCTAGGCGGTATGAGGATGCCAAGCGTGCCCGCCGAGGCAATCGTTCCGACCGAAAGCGCCTTGTCGTAGCCCGCCCTTAGCATCACCGGCAGCGCGATCAGCGTCAGCATGATGACAGAAGCACCGACAATGCCGGTGGTAGCTGCCATGATCGTGCCCAGAAGCGTGACTGCGATCGCAAGCCCACCCGGGACGCGGCGCAGCATCAATTGCAGAATTCTGAGCAGATCCTCGGCCACGCCGCTTTTCTCGAGCATGGTGCCCATGAACACAAACATCGGGATTGCGACAAGCACTTGATTCTGTACCGCCTGCCCGTAGATCCGAGGCAGCAGGTTGGCGAATTGCGTCATGCTGTAGATATCGAAGAGCATGCCGAGAAAGCCAAAGCCGATGCCGATGGCACCGATCAGTAATGCAACCGGATAGCCCAGAAACATAATGGCGACCAAAGCAAAAAACATGACCACCGCCAAGTGATTGATCAGCCAGTCAATCATGCGGTCGCTCCATCATGATCGCGCGAAGGGCACATAGGCCCGCTGCTGCTGCTCGGGCGTTCCAAAGAGGGCAACCACACAGCGGGCCATCACGGCAACGACGGCAGCAGATATCGTCACAAAGGCGATGAAAAGGAAGAATTTGACGACCCAGCGGTAGGGAAGGCCAGTGGGCGCATCAGATGACTCATTCTGCATCAGTGAGACCATGAAAAAGTCGTATGAATAAGGCGTCGCTACCCAAAGGTAGGGGATTGCAAACAGCAGGCAGCCGACCAGTTCAAGCCAGAGTTTTTTCCGCTCGGCCAGGTGTGACGTAAACACATCGATCCGAACATGCGCGTTTCGGATGTAGGCGTAGCCCAGCCAGGTGCAGAACAGCACCCCGTGCAAATGCCATTCAAGCTCCTGAAGCCGGGTCGATCCGAGGCCGGGCAGCTGGAACCCGAACTTGCGGGTGACGACATCGAAGGCAATCGTCACGATGCAGGCGATGAAAGCCCACGCGCCGGCGTCGGCGATGCGGCGCAGAAGACCTTCGATCAGGTCTGCCAGCCGGAGCAGGAATGCCATGAAGGAGTCCTCGACGAACGGCGCGGAAACAGGGGCGGCGCACCCAGCGCCGCCCCCTCGTCAGAGCATGAGCCAGTGGGCTTGGGTATGGCGCCTCAGCGCAGGTAGCCCATGTCCTTCCACACCGCGTAGTTCTTGCGGAACTCGCTGTAGGAGTCCCAGGCCTTCTTGAACTCGGGGCTCTTGGCCGCCTGTTCGGCCGCCACCTCGTTCCAGGCCTTCTCGAACGCGTCGAGGAACTGCTTGGGCCACTTGTGAAGCGTGACACCCTTGGACTGGATCTCCTTCATCGCCTTGAACTGCGCGGCCTCGCCCTCGGCGAACTGGTTCAGCATCGTCGCGTCGCAGACGGTCTCGATGATCCGCTTCTGGTTGTCGGAGAACTCGGCCCACTTCTTCTGGCTGATGATCAGTTCGTTGATCGTGGCCTGCTGGTGCCAGCCCGGGAAGTAGTAGTGCTTGGCCACCTGGTGAAAGCCCAGCGTAAGGTCCATCACCGGCATCGAGAACTCGGCCGCATCGATGGTGCCCAGCTGCAGCGCCTGGAAGATCTCGCCCGCCTGGGTGAGCTGGGTGGATACGCCCAGCTTCTGCATCACATTGGCACCTAACCCAAAGAAGCGCATCTTCAGGCCCTTCAGGTCATCGAGTGTCTTGATCTCCTTGCGGAACCAGCCCGATGCCTCGGGCGATATCACGCCGCAGGGAATCACCTCGACGTTGTACTTGTTGTGCAACTCCTTCATCAGCTGAACACCGCCACCGTGCTTCATCCACGCCAGGTACTCGCCGACGTCGGGTCCGAACGGCACCGACGCGTACATCGCGAACGCAATGTTCTTACCGGTCCAGAAACCCGACACCGTCCAGGCCATGTCGAGCGATCCGTTGCCCACCGCGTCGAGGTATTGGTTGGCTGGCACCAGAGCGCCCGGCTCGAAGCCGCGCACGTCAATACTGCCGCCCGAGACGATGCGAAGGGTTTCCACCAGCTTGGTCTGGGTGGGTCCCAGCAGGCCGGTATTGCTCGGGAATGCCCAGCCCATCTGTGCTCTCACTCGTTTTTCCTGAGCCGCTGCGGGAGCCACCGCCAATGCAAGCAACGCGGCCGCGCAGGCCACACCAATCAAACGTCGCATGAATGTCTCCTGTTTAGTTAGGTTGTTGGACGCGCAACCAGCCAGGCGCGACCACACCGAGCCACTTTCGGACTCCGGAAAAGGACGCTAACACGGTTGTGGGCAAATGCGGATGCAGTACAAACCCTTGGTTTGCCCGGCTGACTCCTCGCCGGAAACTTAGGCCTGAATGGCGGAGGGGACGATCACACAAGGCTCCATCAGCCTATTGGGCCACGCCTACTGTGTTCCGCCATCTTTCGTTAGTTAGGTCTGCTGCGTGCTGATTCGCTGGCCGGCCTGGTGCTTTACCCGAGCCCGGCGCTCCGAGGTTACCCAGCCTCGACCAGATGCGACCCAAGCACGGGCAGGCTATGATCCAAATTCAAAAGAAAACCAAGTCGAGGAGATCATGAACTCATTTAAAAAGCCCCCCTGCGCAATGCTTCGGCCACGGCGTCATCTTCTGGGCGCAGCTGCGGCAATCACGAGCTCGTTGCTTTTGGCGACCGATGCGACCGCGCAAGTATTCCCCCAAAAGACCATACGTATCGTGGTCCCTTTTCCCGCTGGCGGAACCACCGACGTGGTCGCGCGCATTCTGGCGCAGCGCATGAGCGAAAACCTGGGTCAGCCTGTCGTGGTCGAAAACCGCGCTGGTGCTGGCGGCTCCATTGGAGCTGATGCGGTGGCAAAGGCCGCCCCCGATGGCTACACCCTGTTGATGCACAATCTCACTTTTCCGCTCTCGTCGGTCGCGCAGGCGCTCGCCAATCGCTCGCCCTTCAATGTCGAAACCGATTTCGCTGGCGTGTCCATTGCTGTCAATGTGCCGTTCGTGCTGACCAGCAATCCCGCAGTGCCCGCCCGAAATCTGCGCGACCTGGCCACACTGCTGTCTTCAAATACAAGCCTTCAGTACAACTACGGATCGACTGGCCCGGGCTCGGCCATGCATGTCCTGGGCGAAGCCTTCAAACGTGAGGCCAAAGTGAGTATGGAGCATGTGCCCTTCCGAGGCGCGGCTCCGATGAAGCAGGAGTTGCTGGCGGGCCGAATTCAGATCGGGGGTGACCAACTGTCGACCTCTCTAGGAGAGATTCGGGCCGGCACACTGCGCGCGCTAGCTACTACCGGATCGCAGCGAATTTCGTCCCTGCCGGATGTCCCCACTGTCAAAGAACTCGGCTTCCCGGCGTTGGAGCTGGAGGGCTGGAATGGACTATTCGTACCTGGCCGCACGCCTCAGGCCATCATCGATCGCCTGCATCGCGAAGTCGTCGCTGCCATTAAACACCCAGAGGTTTCCAAACGCCTGATGGATATGGGTGCCGAGCCTGTCGGATCAACACCGGCGGAGCAGGATGGAATATTGCGTCGTCAGATGGATCAGTTTCGGCCCATTATTCGCGATATGAAGATTGACCAGTAGGAGTAGGTGGTCATGCTGGCTCGAACTCCCCCTCGCCACCGCACCCCTTATTTTTCCGCATCCTCGGCCCCAGTGCGCCCTGGCGAACCGCTCCAAGTTACACACGTATAAGCCCCTGATTTTGCAGGCGCTCTGCGTGTGCAACCGAGAGTAGTTCGAAAGCAGCCTACTGATGCTGGATGCGCAAGCGCCCGATCAACCTGTCCGGTTGCTGACGATCCGCGACGTGGCTGCGGAGCTGAGATTCGGGCCAAAGGGTGACGATGGGCGGCGAAACTGTAGAAAGTAAGTGTCGCGGGCTGCGGACGCGGGTTCAATTCCCAAACCGGGAATCGAACCGACGGCGTTACTTCAGCCCGTACCGTACACCGCGTCCGCTGCCGTGCTGCTCCAGATGGTTGCGCTCGGTCAGGTCACGGAAGTGCTGCTTCAGGGTGTTGCGACTGGCTCCGGTCAGTTTGATGGCATCCATCATCGTGACGCGTCCGTGCTCGCGGGCGAATTCCACGATCTGCAATGACAGTTCAGGCAGCGCGGCCAGCACGATCTTTGCTTCACCTCTTTCAAGCGACTCATCGCCGTATCCAACTCGCGCGCGGGTTTGCGGTCGGTCTTCTTCACGAAATCCCAACATCGACTGACGTTCAAATGGGGGCCGAGCGTAACCGCTCTCTGAGCGGCGTTCTTGCTAAGCGGCCAGCGATTCGACAGGCGAGCGCAGACGCTGATGAGCGAAGTGCTGCTTCCACAGGCGAGGGGTGAGCAGCGCCACCGAGGCGGCGGGATGGTGATCAATTCGCTGCAGCACATCGACCAGATAGTCGAAGGGGTTGATGTCATGCAGCTGGCACGTAACGATCAAGCTCTGCACGATTCCGATCTGCCGCGCACCGAGCTCAGTACAGCTGAACAACCAGTTCTTGCGACCCAGGGGGATCGGACGCAGACTGCGCTCGAGGTGATTGGTGTCAACCGGCACATCCGGATCGATGAGGAACACCGACAGCGCATGCCGATGCGCATGCGCATACCCAAGCGCCTGTACGAATCGGTTCGTCGGCAACAGCGCTTTATCCTCGCCTGGCTCGCGTACCCATTGGAAGAACCCTCCACGATCGGCTTGGCGCGCTCGAACCGGTGCAGGTGCCGACTCTCACCCGTGAGCTTACGCGCTCGGATCTCTTCTTCGATCTTGTAGAGTTTGCCGATTCGATCTAGCGCTTCGTTCGCCAGCACTGGTTCGGCCGACTGCGCATTGAAGAACTCCCGCCTGCAATGCGCCCAGCACTGCGCATGCTTGATGCCCGTCTTCTCGGCATATGCCGCATAGGCTCGATACCCGTCACTCAGCAACACTGCGCTGGGCACAGGCTCCAATCCCGGAATGGCCTCCACCGTAGCGTGCGCCCGCGTCTCGAAGAACGGGAAGCACACCTCGTCGTGTTCCCCGTACACTGGCCAGAAGTAGCAGCTCTTCAACTTGCCTGGCTCCGCTCGCCCCGCCTTGATCGGCGTCTCATCCATTGCCTTCACCCGCGAGGTGCGAACCGAGGCAAGTTGCGCCTCGTAGATCGGCTCGAACAATCCGATCGCTTGCGAGGTCACTTGCGTCAACCACCCGCGGCTCACCCGAACACCGGACTGCGACATCCGCTGGTGCTGACGGTAGAACGGCAGGTGCCACTGCATCTTGTCGACCAGCATGCCCGCGATCAGGCTGACATCAGCGCGACTGCCATCGATCACGCCCTGGGGCGCAGGCGGACATGAAAGCGCCTGCGTGTCCTTGCGCTTGATCACTGGCCGCACGTACTTGAGCACCACGTAGCTGCCGGGTTGCTGCGCCAGGCGGTGCGAGACCTTCTCGCCAATCACCTCGTACTGATCGGGCGCGGGCCCCTCGATCTCGGGATTGGCAAGCTCGATCACTTTGACCGGCACGCGTTCTTTATCGAAGAACAGGTTCGACTCGTCCTTGGCGCCTTCGCTGAAGTTGCTGCGCGGGGCGCGGCGCTTGTGTGCGGGGACATCGCGCTCGGCAGGGGCGGGCGTTTGATCGGGGACGGGCAGAAACTGCCCGAGGTGAAGCTGACTGGGGTCAGCATCGACGATTCGCTTCTCGCTCCTGGAGCCGAATACCTGACGGCGGAACCAGTCGATTTGTTCTTTGAGTGATTCGATGTCGCGTTGCAGCTCGGCGTTGCGTTGGCGCAGAGCGCTCACGTCGGAGACGACTTCGAGCACCTCTTGTGCGGACCAGCGCACCACCTCTTCGAGGCTCGGAGCGTTGACCGGATTCAGTGTCGACATGAGTCGAGACATTACACGCAAAGCCAGTGTTCATGCGGCTTTCCGAGCACTTATCGGAACACTGTAGCGAAGCTTTCTGCGACTCTCGATGATGCCATCGAGCATCATCTTCAGCTGCATCCAGTCGAGCTCGGTCGAGCGCATCTTCGACCAGTCCGACACGAATCGACCTCGCTCCAGACGCTTGCCCCAGATGCAGAAACCGCTTCTATCCCAGTACAGCACCTTGACCTGGCTGCCGCGGCGATTGATGAACACGAAGAGCGCGCCAGAGAGCGGGTCCTGACCGATCGTGTGCCGTGTGAGCGCGCATAACCCGTCGTAGGATTTGCGCATGTCCACGGGCTTGCCATAAACGTGAACCCGTAGCGCCCCCTCCGGAAAGAACATCTCACCCGCGACGGATCGTGAGCAGCACACCACCGCCCAGATCGAGTCGGATCTCAATCGCCTCGCCTATGTTATCGACGCGCATCTCTCCGGCGTCGATGAATCGGTCGCCAGCGTCAGACGTGGACAATTCATCGGACTGCACCGACCGCGCCCTGCCCACAATCGAGTCCTTAGCGTTCAGCAGCATCTGCCACCGATTGAAGGTGGAGCGGCCGATACCTTCAACTCGACAGAATGCCTCGATCGTCAGGCCGCTCGCTCGTTGCCTTGCAAAAATCCCTCGCCATGACCTCTCGCTGCGGTGCGCCCTCGTCTTTCGACTCGGACCTGCCGGTAACCCCGTATGCTCTTCGCTCATCAGTGCGCCCTCGTTAGCGTTGCACGAGGCTGCGAGCACTCACTATCTACGCGATGGCGGGAAGGACGCCGCTGGGTAGACGGTTACGCAACGCGGTGGCGCCCTCGAGGGTAAGGGCGCACTGGATGAGCACCCGCATCTCGGTGTCGATGAGCAGGATCCAGCCGGTCGACAGGGCCGCCGCCTCGTTGAGCTGGTGGAGCATCAGCAACAGGGCCGCATTGCGCTGATCCGACGGCTCGATGGTGCAGACATGGGCCTCCACCAGATAGCGTGCCGGGTCGGCCGGGTGCGTCAGGCAGCGCAGCACATGGTCGTCGGTCTCGAATTCGAACCCCGTGGAGACAGCACCGGCTGCCCGCGGATGGCCCATCCGCTTAGAAAAAGCGGTCACCAATTCAGAAAATGCGTCAACTGCCAGAGTCAAGGGAAGTCGCCTAGAGGTTTCAAAGCGTTGGCTCGTGCGGCCCAAGGCACGCCCTCAGGGAGAGCGTAAATTAATCCCAAACCCGGCAGTTGACCGCTCGACGTCTTCGGTAGGGCTTCTCAAGCATAAGCTTTTCGCCCTTTTGGGGCCTCACTGTTGATTCATCAGCCAAACTGAGCCAGTGGCTCAGTTTTGGATGTGATTCAACAGGGTCACGCTCCCGGGGCGGTCACAAGGGGCGATCCGTTGCACCGACGGTCAGGCGGCGGTCTTCAGGTCCCTGTGGTCGTTCAAGGCCGTCGAGGTAGACGGCGACCGCGTGATGCAGCGCGCGGGCCTCGCGAGCGGCAAGCCCAATGACCTGTTCAAGATCAAGCAACGGTACAAAGGGGATCCGGACTACGAGGGCCCGCTCTTTGCCTACCGGGCGCTCGTAAAGTCGAACAGGCGCGAGGGAACGTACTGGATGCCGTGCGCTGGCGGGACCGTCATTTCGGCGTGATGCTTTGCCCCTCCAACCCCGCTGTCCAACTGCCTCATCCAACACACGTGCAAGATGTTGATCCGATTAGAGGTCTGCGTGTGCTACGGCGAAACGGTTCGCGAAGGTTTCGAGAGAACAGAGAGCAATACCGAATCGAACTGCGCCCTATTCGGCCCGATGCCGGGAGGGTGGTGGCACACGCAGAATGAGCCCGAACCCCGCGTGGCGCGGGCCTCGCGCAAATGAAAACGCCCAACCGAGAGAGGTAGGGCGCTGACAAGCTCCCTCACCTTTGGCGGCATTCCGCGTCTCCTACTTGGGCATAACTTGTATTTTAGGCCTCGCCCTCACCTGCGATGACCTGCCCAAAACTTAGCTCATTGCCACTTGGGTCAGATATGCGGAAATCGCGCATGCCGTACGGACGCTCGCCGATAGGAACAACAACTGTGACACCCGAATCTACAAGGGTGGAGTAATAGTCATCTATGCCAGATACGACAAGACTAGTGTGTGATGCGCCGACAGGCTTTGCGTCCGCGCGTTGTATGAGCATGATCTCAACGCTGTCACGGCAAACTGCTGCAATGTTGGGCGGCTCACCCCATGACCACGCAAGGTCAAATCCAAGTACTTGCCGATAGAAGTCTATTGACTGTGCTAGATCCGTTACGGAGAAAATTGGAGAGATTGACTGAATCTTCATGGGCTCCGTGTCCTGTCTGCGGAGAACCTCAGGACGTCCTGTGAGGCGTGCAACCTTGGGAAGGGTGCTACTCGGCTGTAGATGTAAGCGCAGGGTCTGGAGGCTTCGCCTGCAGTCGCCGTCGTTCGAAATGATACCTTGCTCATCCAAACCGGCTGGCAAACTCCCTCATCCGACACACGTACAAGATGTTGATCTGATTAGGGGCCTGCGTGTGCTGCGGCGAAACGGTTCGCGAAGGTTTCGAGAGAACAGAGAGCAATACCGAATCGAACTGCGCCCTGTTCGGCCCCATGCCGGGAGGACGGTGGCACATGCAGAATGAGCCCGAACCCCGCATGGCGTGGGCCTCGCGCACATGAAAACGCCCAACCGAGAAGGGTTGGGCGTTGGGTATTGGTGGTGGAACCTACCACTCTGGCTGGCCGGCATCCCGTAGTCCCGCACCCACAGACGGAACTGCGAGGCATGCGGCGCGACATGGAGTAAAGGTTCCGCTCCCCGCGCTGTCCCCACCACGCCCCGACCTGCATTCGTCGCTTCCCAATCACCTCTAACTCCCTCCACCCTTCGATGGGAAACGCGGGGGGTAGCACCGGGCTGCGGGGGGCACCTTCTCGCCAAACAGACGTTCGTTCCCGCTCTTTGTAAAACATCGGGCTGGTCAAGCTGGCCTTGCCAATGATGTTGTGGAACTCGCGATTGGTCAGGTCAGGCCGGTGGGGGTTGGACAGTTTGACCTTATCGCCATTGTCGATTCGGTAAAAGCTGTGATCGCTGTGATGATCTTGCACCCCGGCGAGGTACCGTTTGACGAAGTTGTTATTGATCTCTGAGACGGACCCCACATGGCGTGTCACACTTCGCGTCGACGTCTTAGTAGGAAGCGACTCACCATGTCGATGGCTTCGTTAGGCCGCGCCGCCGCGTTAGTCACCCTGTCAGTGCTGGTGGCCGGATCGGCCGCCGCACAGACCTACCGCAGCGAGCACGGCGAGCTGCGCGTTACCCGTATTGCCAACGGTTTGGAACACCCGTGGGCCCTCGCATTTCTGCCCGATGGAAGGCTGCTGGTGACCGAGCGACCGGGGCGGCTGCGCTACGCCGCAAAAGACGGTAGCCTCGGTGCGCCGCTCGACAACGTACCGCGCGTGTTCGCGCGGGGCCAGGGCGGCTTGCTGGATGTCGCGCTCGATCCGGCGTTCGCCTCCAATCGAATGATCTACCTCTGCTTCGCTGAACCAG
>VGHA01000018.1 GCA_016868375.1 Betaproteobacteria bacterium
GGCGGGCGCCGACCTGATCATCGAAGCGGCCACCGAAAACGAAGCGATCAAGATCAAGATTCTGAAGGGCATCGACGCGATCGCCCGCCCGGGCACGATCATCGCCACCAACACCTCATCGATTTCCATCACCCGGCTGGCCGCTCAGATCAGCCGGCCCGAACTGTTCGTTGGCATGCACTTTTTCAACCCAGTGCCGGTCATGGCGCTGGTCGAGATCATTCGGGGATTGCGCACCTCGGAACAAACCCTTGAAGCGGTGGCTGAATTGGCCAGGCGGCTGGGCAAAACCCCCATTGGCGTCAAAAACAGTGCCGGGTTCGCGGTCAATCGCATCCTCTGCCCCATGCTGAACGAAGCAATCTTCACTTTCGCGGAGGGCGTTGCAAGCGCCGATGAAATCGACACCGGCATGCGTCTGGGATGCAACCATCCCATCGGGCCGCTTGCACTCTGCGACATGATCGGGCTCGACGTGCTGCTTGCGGTCATGGATGTGCTGTATAACGCTTTCAAGGATCCCAAGTACCGGCCCGCGCCGCTGCTTCGCGAGATGGTTGATGCCGGTTTGCTCGGCCGCAAAACCGGCCGCGGGTTTTACAGCTACGCTTGATGCAAATCAGCCGGCGACGCGCAACAGGGGTTTACCCGCTGCGGCCGTTGCCGGTAAGTTCCGGGTAAGCTGGCCGGCGTAGAACGCTGATCCAAACAACACCATGAGGGGACAACGCCGATGGCTCAGGGGCCCGATGCTGACGAAGCGCGCGTGCTTACGCTTGGCGCAACGACCTTCCCCCAGTTGCTGCTCGAGCACGCCGCCGCGCGCCCGGATGCACCGGCGCTGCGCGAAAAAATCTACGGAATCTGGCAGACCACCAGCTGGCGCGAGCTCGCGGTTCAGGTCGAGGCCATCGCAGCCGGCCTGACCGAGCTCGGCTTTTCAAAAGGCCAGCATCTGGCCATCATCGGTGAGAACCGCCCGCGGCTCTACGCAGCCATGATCGCGGTGCAGGCGCTTGGCGGCATCCCGGTTCCCATGTATCAGGATGCGGTGGCCGCCGAAATGGTGTTCGTCTTCCGCAATGCCGAAATTGCTTTCGCGGTGGTTGAAGATCAGGAACAGACCGACAAGCTGCTCGAGTTGAAGGCGCAGCACGACCTCCTTGCGCATATCGTCTACGACGACCCGCGCGGCCTTCGCAACTACACCCAACCCGAACTGCTCAGCATGGATTCGCTGATCAGTCGGGGTAAAGATTTCCTCCGCTCGCATCCCGAGCTTCTCAAGCGCAGCGCCGCCAGCTGTTCGCCCGACGACATCGCGGCGATGTTCTACACTTCGGGCACCACCGGCAACCCCAAGGGCGTGATCCACTCGCATCGCAACCTGATCTCGATGTCGCGCGCAGCCTCGCAGATGGAGGGCCTCACCAGCGGCGAAGAGGTGCTTGCCTACCTGCCCATGGCCTGGATTGGCCAGAATATTTTTTCGTACTCGCAGTGGCTTGCCGCAGGGTTCACCGTCAATTGCCCTGAGTCGCAATCCACGGTCTCGGCCGACATGCGCGAGATCGGCCCCAGCTACTATTTCGCGCCGCCCCGCGTGCTCGAGGCGCTGCTCACGCAGGTCACGATCCGAATGGAGGATGCGGCCGCGCCCAAGCGGGCGCTTTACCGCTATTTCATGGAGGTCGCCCGCCGGGTTGGCGAGCGCATCCTCAATGGCGACACGACGGTTTCGGTGGCCGACAGGCTGCTCTACCGCGCCGGCGACATTCTGATGTACGGGCCGCTTCGAAACGCGCTCGGCATGAGTCGCGTGCGGGTGGCCTACACCGCGGGTGAGGCCATCGGGCCCGACCTGTTCGTGTTCTATCGATCCATCGGCATCAACTTAAAACAGCTTTACGGTTCCACCGAAACCGCCGTGTTTGTCTGTGTTCAGCCCAACGGCCAGGTCAAGCCCGATACCGTGGGCCCGCCGATGGACGGGGTCAGCATTCGTGTCACTGAAGCAGGCGAAGTGCTCATCCGAAGCCCGGGGCTTCTGCGTGAGTATTACCGCAATGCCCAGGCCACCGCAGAGGTCAAAGACGCTGAAGGCTGGTATCACACGGGCGATGCCGGCTATCTCGATTCAGACGGTCATCTGCGTATCATCGACCGCGCAAAGGATGTCGGCAAACTCGCTGGCGGCTCGATGTTTGCGCCCAAGTATCTCGAGAACAAGCTCAAGTTCTTTCCGTTCATCAAAGAGGCGGTGGCCTTCGGCGACGGTCGCGATCAGGTCATCGCCTTCATCAACATTGATTTCGAGGCCTGCGGCAACTGGGCTGAGCGTCGTAACCTGTCCTATACCGGCTACGTCGATCTGGCCTCGCGCCCTGAAATCTATTCCCTGATCCGCGAGTGTGTTGAGAAGGTGAATGCCGATCTGGCAGCCGACTCCGTGATGAGCGCCTCGCAAATTCATCGCTTCCTGGTGCTGCACAAGGAACTTGATGCCGATGATGAGGAATTGACCCGCACCCGCAAGGTGCGGCGTGGCTTCATCGCGCAAAAGTATCAGGTGCTGGTCGATGCGCTATATGCCGGCCGCGACGAGCAGTTCATCGAGACTCAGGTGCGCTTCGAAGATGGCCGCACCGGCGCGGTGTCGGCGACGCTGCGCCTTGAGAACGCCAAAACCTTCGCGCCCGCGGCTGCGCAGCAGAGGGCCGCATGAACCATCGCAACATCGGCGAAGTCATTCTCGATCTTCGCAACATCTCGCTGTCATTTGGCGGCGTCAAGGCGCTTACCGATATTTCGTTTGATGTTCGCGAGCACGAGATTCGCGCCATCATCGGCCCCAACGGCGCTGGCAAAAGTTCGATGCTCAATGTGATCAGCGGCGTCTACACCCCGCAGCAGGGCGAAATCATTTTCCGCGGCGAGCATCACACGCACACCGACCCGCATGCGATGGCCGCAAACGGCGTGGCGCGCACCTTCCAGAGCCTGGCCCTCTTCAAGGGCATGTCTGTGCTCGACAACATCATGACCGGGCGCACGCTCAAGATGCGCACCAACCTCCTGCAGCAGGCGTTCTGGAAAGGCGCAGCCGAGCGCGAAGAAATCGAGCATCGCGAATTCTGTGAGCGCATCATCGATTTCCTGCAGATCCAACCCTATCGCAAAACCCCGGTGGGGCGCCTGCCCTACGGCCTTCAGAAGCGGGTCGACCTGGGACGCGCGCTTGCCATGGAGCCGTCGCTCCTGCTGCTCGACGAACCGATGGCCGGCATGAACGTTGAAGAAAAGCAGGACATGAGCCGCTTCGTGCTCGATGTCAATGACGAGTTTGGCACCACCATCGTGCTGATCGAGCACGATATGGGCGTGGTCATGGACATCTCAGACCGGGTGGTGGTGCTCGATTACGGCAAGAAGATTGGCGATGGCACGCCCGATGAAGTTCGCAGCAACCAGAACGTGATCGACGCGTACCTGGGCGTTGCGCACTAGGCGCAGGAGGCCTCCGAATGGGATTTTTCATCGAAGTGGTGCTGGGCGGCCTGATGGCGGGCGTCCTCTATTCGCTGGTGGCGCTCGGCTTCGTGCTGATCTTCAAGGCCTCGGGTGTGTTCAATTTCGCGCAGGGCGCCATGGTGCTGTTTGCAGCACTTGCCATGGCGCGGCTGGCCGAATGGTTGCCAGGCCTGCTGGGCTTTGAGAGCCTGCTGCTCGCCAATCTTCTGGCCTTCGTGCTGGCCGCGCTCATCATGGTGGTGGTCGCCCAGGGCATCGAACGGATAGTGCTGCGGCCGCTGGTGAACCAGGAGGGGGTCACGCTGCTGATGGCCACGCTGGGTGTCACCTACTTTCTCGATGGTTTCGGCCAGACCATCTGGGGCTCGGACATCTACGAGATCAATCTGGGTCTGTCCAAAGATCCGCTGCTGGTGCTGGGCAATATCTTCGAGGGCGGCATCCTGCTCAATCGCGACGACATCGCCGCAGCGCTGATTGCTGTCGCGCTGGTGCTGGTCCTGGCAATCTTTTTTCAGAAAACCGCTACCGGGCGTGCGCTTCGCGCCGTCGCCGATGACCACCAGGCCGCCCAGTCGATCGGCATCCCGCTTAACCGGATCTGGGTCATCGTGTGGGCGGTCGCTGGCTTCACGGCGCTGGTAGCTGGCATGGTCTGGGGCAGCAAACTCGGCGTGCAGTTCTCGCTCGCCATCCTGGCGCTGAAGGCGCTGCCGGTGGTCATTGTGGGCGGCTTTACCTCGGTCCCGGGTGCCATCATTGGAGGGCTTCTCATCGGGCTGGGCGAAAAAGTCGCCGAGGTCTACCTGGGCCCGATCATCGGTGGCGGGCTCGAAAACTGGTTTGCGTACGCGGTTGCGCTCACCGTCCTGCTGGTACGGCCTCAGGGGCTGTTCGGCGAACGCATTATCGATCGCGTGTAATCAAGAGGCTCTGACGATGCTCTACCGCGAAAACGGCCAGTTCAAGACGCGCTACGGCGCAGACCAGCAGATCTTTCCGATCGTCCAGGACCGGTGGCTGGTGTTGGCGCTGATCGCATTTGCCTTCATCGGCGTACCGATGCTCGCAAGCGAATACACCTTTCGAGCCATTCTGATTCCGTTCGTCATCCTGTCGCTGGCCGCACTCGGCCTTAATTTGCTGGTGGGGTATTGCGGACAAATCTCTCTTGGGTCGGGAGCGTTCATGGCAGTGGGCGCTTACATTGCATATAACGCCTACACCCGAATCCCTGGCATGCCGGTCATCGGCGCCTTCCTGATCGGTGGGCTGGCCGCAATGCTGGTGGGCATTGTGTTCGGCATTCCCAGTCTTCGAATCCGGGGGCTGTATCTGGCGGTGGCCACGCTTGCCGCGCAGTTTTTTTCAGATTGGGTGTTCGCCCGTATCGCCTGGTTTACCAACTACTCGGCCTCAGGGTCGGTGTCGGTGCCCACGTTATCGGTGGCGGGCATCACGCTGGACACCCCGCAATCCAAGTACCTGTTCTGCCTTGCCATCGTTACCGTGATGGCGCTGGCAGCCAAAAACATTGTTCGGGGCCATTTTGGCCGCTCCTGGATGGCAATCCGCGATATGGACGTCGCCGCCACGGTGATCGGCATTCGCCCCATGGTTGCCAAGCTGTCGGCCTTTGCGGTCAGTTCGTTCGTGATCGGCGTGGCAGGCGCCATGTGGGCGTTCATCCACCTGGGCTCCTGGGAGCCGCTCGCCTTCGATGTCAATCGTTCGCTCAACCTGCTCTTCATGATCATCATCGGCGGCATGGGCTCGATCATGGGCAGCTTCTTTGGCGCGGCCTTCATCGTGGTGCTGCCGATCATGCTCAATCAGGTGCCCGCCTGGATGGGTGTACCCATCTCCACAGCCCTAGCCTCACACCTTGAATTTATGATCTTTGGCGCATTGATCGTATTCTTTCTGATCGTGGAGCCGCATGGGCTCGCGCGGCTATGGTCAATCGGCAAGGAAAAGCTCCGGTTGTGGCCATTTCCCCACTAGGCGTTCTGAGCGCGTTGCTGCGGCGAGCCGGCAGCAGCGCCTGATAGCAGGTTGATGGGCTCGAACATTGATGTAACAACAAGGAGGTTTCGATGAGAGAGATCAAAGCGGCCCGCATTCTGGCCGCCACCGCGCTGGCAGCCGGTCTGATGGCGCTTGCGCCCACCGCCGCGCAGGCGCAGGCCAAGGGGGCGCCCGCTGCGTCAGGCGCCAAAGAGCAGTTCTTCCCGCTGCTCGTCTATCGCACCGGGCCCTACGCGCCCAACGGCGTACCGTTTGCCAATGGCATGGCCGATTACTACAAGATGCTGAACGCCCGCGATGGCGGCATCGGCGGCATACGGCTCACCATGGAAGAGTGCGAAACCGGCTACGCCACCGACCGCGGTGTCGAGTGCTACGAGCGCTTAAAGGGTAAGGGCCCCACCGGCGCAACAGCGGTTCACCCCCTGTCCACTGGCATCACCTTCGCGCTTACCGACAAGGTGCCCACCGACAAGATTCCGCTGATCACCGCCGGCTACGGCCGCTCTGAATCGGCCAACGGTGAAGTGTTCAAATGGAACTTCATCCTGGGCGGCAGTTATTGGGTAGCCGCTGACATCCTGGTACAGCATATCGGGTCGCTCGAAGGCGGTCTCGACCGGCTGAAGGGCAAGAAGATCGCGCTGGTGTATCACGACTCGCCATTTGGTAAAGAGCCAATCACGCTGCTGCAGGAACGCGCGAAGATGCACGGCTATCAGCTGATCCTGATTCCGGTCACGCATCCCGGCGTTGAGCAGAAAGCGGCCTGGCTGCAGGTTCGTCGTGATCGTCCTGACTATGTGTTCCTGTGGGGGTGGGGCGTCATGAACTCCACCGCGGTCAAGGAAGCGATTGCCACCGGTTACCCGCGCGAGAAGATGTACGGTGTCTGGTGGTCGGGCGCCGAGCCCGATATCGTGCCGGCAGGCGATGGTGGCAAGGGCTACAACGCGCTGACCTTCATGGCGCCGGCAGGCACCAGCCGCGTCCACCAGGACATCTTCCGGCATCTGCACGACAAGGGTCAGAGCTCGGGTCCGCGCGATGAAGTCGGGCAGGTGCTCTATAACCGCGGAATGACCGCTGCGGCAGTCACGGCGGAAGCGGTTCGCGTTGCACAGGAGCGCTACGGCAAGCGGTCGCTGACCGGCGAAGAAGTGCGCTGGGGTCTTGAGAACCTCAACATCGATACCGCCCGAATCAAGCAACTCGGATTTGAAGGTCTCATGCAACCGCTCAGCACCAGCTGCCGCGACCACATGGGTGGCAACAGCGCGCAGATCCACAGCTGGGATGGCAAGAAGTGGGTTGTCGCGCCCAAGGTGTACGAAGCCGACATGCAGATCCTCAAGCCGATGCAGGATGCCTTTGCAGCGCGGTATGCGGCCGAAAAGAAGATTCAGCCGCGTGACTGCGCGAAAGAGGCTTCAAACTGATCGGTCAGATCCTGCCGCCGCACTTTGCATCCGGCGGCCCCTCGGGCTTGCCGCGCCTCGCGCGCGACGGCCCGCTCGTCGCGACAGCCCCCCGGCTGCCGCGGCGCGCTGACCCGGACCGGGCGCGCCCGGTCCCGCTCAGCGTTCATCCCGGGAGACAGTCGTGAGCAGTCCCTTGCTGGTCGTCAACGGCATCGAGGTCATCTACAACCACGTGATCCTGGTGCTCAAAGGCGTGTCGCTTCAGGTGCCAGAGGGTGGCGTGGTGGCACTTTTGGGCGGCAACGGCGCGGGTAAAACCACCACGCTGCGCGCAATCTCGAACCTGCTGAAAGGCGAGCGCGGCGAGGTTACCAAGGGTTCGATCCGCTATCGCGACGAGCCGATCGCCCATCTGACGCCCGCCGATCTGGTCAAGCGGGGCGTGATTCAGGTCATGGAAGGCCGGCGCTGCTTTGGCCATTTAACCGTCGAAGAAAATCTGCTCACCGGCACCTACACACGCAGTCTGTCGCGGGCCGAGTCCGCTACGGCACTCGAGCGGGTCTATCACTATTTCCCTCGCTTAAAGACCCGGCGCAATTCGCAGGCCGGCTATACCTCGGGCGGCGAGCAGCAGATGACAGCGGTTGGGCGCGCCCTCATGGCCAATCCCAAAATGATCCTGCTCGATGAGCCTTCAATGGGGCTTGCGCCGCAGATCCTCGCCGAGATCTTTGCGATCGTGCGCGATTTGAACCAGAAAGAAAAAGTGAGCTTTCTGCTTGCAGAACAGAACACCAACGTGGCGCTCAAGAACTCCGACTACGGCTACATCCTGGAAAACGGCCGCATCGTCATGGACGGCCCGGCCAAAGATCTCGCCGAGAACGAGGATGTCAAAGAGTTTTATCTGGGCGTGGCCAAGGAAGGCCGCAAATCCTTCCGCGACATCAAGTCCTATCGGCGACGCAAGCGCTGGCTTTAAGCGATAGCCCCTCCACGAGCGAAGAGTCCGTGATGAACGACGCGAACCGCAAGCACTATGACGATCTCGAGACGCGGGCGCCCGAGGCACGCGAAGGGGCGCTGCTTGCCCGGCTACCCGGCCTGATCGCGCATGCGAAGGCTCATGCGCCCGGCTGGGCCGAGCGCCTTCAGGCTGTCGAGCCCGCGGCGATCACCTCGCGCAAGGCGCTGGCCAGCATTCCGGTGCTTCGTAAAACCGAGCTCAAAGACCTGCAGGCGGCGCGACCACCGTTTGGCGGATTGACTACCGCCGAACCCGGAAAAATGGGGCGGCTCTACATGTCGCCGGGGCCAATATTCGATCCGGAGGGCGCCCGCCCCGATCCCTGGCGTGCGGCGCGCGCGCTGTGGGCCGCCGGGATCCGACCAGGCCAGGTCATTCAGAATTGCTTCGGCTATCACCTGACGCCGGGGGCCTGGATGGTCGATGGCGCGGCCCGACACATCGGCTGTGCCGTGATTCCGGCGGGAACCGGACAGACCGAGCAGCAGCTTGAAATCATCCGCACGCTCGCGCCCGATGCCTATGTGGGAACCCCGTCGTTTCTGCGCATCCTGGTCGAAAAGGCGCAGGAAACCGGCGCCGACATTTCGCGCCTGAAGCGCGCGCTGGTCGCTGCCGAAGCCCTGCCGGCCAGCCTGCGCGCCTGGCTCCGCGAGCAGGGCGTGGCGACCGTGCTTCAGTGGTACGGCACCGCCGACATCGGCCTGATCGCCTATGAATCCGAGGCCCTTGAGGGCATGATCCTTGACGAAGAGCTGCTGCTTGAAATCGTGCGGCCGGGAACCGACGAACCGGTGGCCGACGGCGAAGTGGGCGAGGTGGTCGTCACCAGCTTCAACCCCGACTACCCCATGATCCGGTTCGGCACCGGCGATCTCTCTGCGGTGCTCGCGGGCGTCTCGCCCTGCGGCCGCACCAATGTCAGGATCCGCGGCTGGCTCGGGCGCGCCGACCAGACCACCAAGGTGCGCGGCCTCTTCGTGCATCCGGGACAGGTCGCTCAGATCGTGCGCAGGCACCCTGAAATCGTACGCGCACGACTGGTGGTCGAAGGCGAAATGGCCAACGATCGAATGACGCT
Source organism: Betaproteobacteria bacterium (assembly GCA_016868375.1). GTDB lineage: Bacteria > Pseudomonadota > Gammaproteobacteria > Burkholderiales > Burkholderiaceae_E > SYIM01. Next base: position 9,092 of record VGHA01000018.1, read on the forward strand.
TCGCTGCGAACTGACAGCGGGCGCGCTCAGCGCGGCGCTGGCAGAATCGATCAGCACATCGATCCGCGAGGTCACCAAGCTGCGGGGTGAGGTGCTGGCGGTGGCGCCCGGGTCGCTACCCAACGATGGCAAGGTGATCGAGGACGCGCGCAAGCTCGACTGACGCAAGCCCTCGCAAACGCGCCATAGCCCTGAGGCGCGCTGCGAAACCCCACCCCCCATCAACCGATCCGCCAACGCGGTACCATGCGCACGCATGGCGCGCCGGTCTGATCCGGCCACGGAGCTTCTACGATGGAAATCTTCGATTACGACAATATTCTGCTGCTGCCTCGCCGCTGCGTGGTGGAAAGCCGCCTTGAATGCGATCCGTCCATTGAATTGGGGGGACGTCGGTTTCGCATCCCGGTGGTGCCCGCCAATATGAAAACGGTGGTGAACGACGCGATTTGCGAAAAACTCGCGCGCGAGGGCTACTTCTACATTCAGCATCGCTTTGATATCGATAGCGTCGCTTTTGCGCGCGCGATGCGCGAGAAGGGGCTGTTCGTGTCGCTGTCGGTGGGCGTCAAGCAAGCCGACCGCGAGGTCGTCACGCAGCTTGCCCGCGAGGGCCTCGGCGCCGATTACCTCACCATCGATATCGCGCACGGCCATGCTGAGTCGGTCCGACAGATGATCGCTCACATCCGCGAACATCTGCCAAGCGCCTTCGTGATCGCGGGCAATGTGGGCACACCCGAGGGCGTGATTGATCTGGAGAACTGGGGCGCCGATGCCACCAAGGTGGGCGTGGGACCAGGCAAGGTCTGCATCACACGCATGAAAACCGGCTTTGGCACCGGCGGCTGGCAGCTGTCGGCGCTCAAGTGGTGCGCGCGGGTGGCCACTCGTCCGATTATTGCCGACGGGGGCATTCGTGAGCACGGCGATATCGCCAAGTCGGTGCGCTTTGGCGCGACCATGGTCATGATTGGATCGATGTTCGCCGGCCACGAAGAGTCGCCCGGCACCACGGTCGAAGTCGACGGCAAGCTCTACAAGGAATACTACGGCTCAGCCTCGGAGTTCAATAAGGGTCACCGCAGCTTTGTCGAAGGCAAACGTATCCTTGAGCCGATCAAGGGGCAGCTGAGCGACACGCTCCGCGAGATGGAAGAAGATCTGCAAAGCTCGATCTCATATGCGGGCGGACGCAGGCTGACCGACTTGCGTCGCGTGAACTACGTGATTCTCGGCCACGACAACGACACGTCGTATCTGATGTAGGCGGGGCTAGGGCGCGCGCTGATCACCCGCGCCGATCTCGCGCTGCATGATGACGGTGTCAAGCCAGCGGTCGAACTTCCAGCCGCTTGCCCGGAGCAGCCCGGCAAAGCGAAAGCCGCAGGCCGCGTGCAGCCCGATCGAGCCGGTATTGGCGCTGTCGCCGATGACCGCAATCATCTGACGCACGCCCCGCGCATCGGCCTGGGCAATCAGATCGGCGAGCAGGGCTCGTCCGATGCCACGGCCCTGCAGGCCAGCGCGCACATACACCGAGTTCTCGACACTGAACCGGTAGGCCGGACGCATCCGAAAGAAGTTGAAATAGGCAAAGCCCGCGACGCGGCCGTCGAGATCGGCCACCCGATGCGCAAACCCGTTCGCGAGCACATCGGCGCGGCGGCGGGCGATCTCATCGATCGACGGCGCATCGAGCTCAAATGACCCGGTGCCGTGGCGCACGTGATGCGCATAGATGTCGTAGATTGCCTCGAGGTCGGCGTCGGTGGTGTTTCGGATCAGGGGGCGCGATGCCGGCTCAGACATTGAACAGAATTCCTTCGCGGCGCTCGAGCGCTCGCTGCGCGAGAAGCTCACCGGCCGCCCAGTTGAATGCCTCATCAATCGACATGCCCAGCTGCGCCGCCGCGCAACGCAGCACCGACGCGCCTGCCACACGGCGGGCCAGCGCGGTCTCTTCGATCGACTCAAGATCGAGCATCAGGTATTTGATCATCACCTTCATGGCGTAGCGCGCATTTCGTACCGGGTCGGCACGCAGCGAGGCGAGCCGTGCCCGCGCGGATTCAATGACCGGCACAGGCTCGGAGAAGGCAGGCCCATGACCCGGCAGCACCCACGCCACCTCGAGTGATGCAATGCGCTCAAGCATGGCCTGCTGCTCGGCAAAACCCGACTGGCCATACAGTTCAGGAAAGATCACGCCGAAACCGTTCTGCCAGAGCACATCGGCCGAGGCGAGCAGACGATGCTCGGGGCAATGCAACACGACGCTCTTCGGATCATGGCCCGGCGCAGCATGTACCTGCCAGACGGCGCCACCCATCGTGAGCGGTTTGCCTGGCTCAAGCACACCGGTTGCCTCAAACCGCGCGCAGCGCTGCGCGGTACCGTCGTAGCTGAGTGCCTCGGTATCCCAGCGCCGGACGTCGTCCTCGCTGGCGACCGGCACCAGAATGTCGCAGCCGAAGCGCGCAGCGAGCGCCGCATTACCGCCGCAGTGATCGGAGTGAAGATGGGTGTTCAGGATGCGCGTGAGCGTTCGTGCGCCCAGTTGCTCGAGCGCCTGCTCAACCAGGGCCACCGCGAGCTCGGCATGCTTGACATAGCCGGTGTCGATCAGCGAAGCGCTGCCATCGGGCTCCGCGATCAGCACCATGTTCGACGACAGCCAGTCGCGCTCAATGAACCGAATGCCGGCAGGCAGTTGCATCGTGAAATCAGCGCGACGACGTGTTGGCGCGGATCAGCTCGCGCGCCCGAAACGCGCCCACCTTCGAGGCGAGCGCGGTCTCGAGATCGATCGAGAACTGTTGTGCCAGAGTCGACCAGATCGCCATGCGCTCGGCGTCATCGAGCAGCATCCAGGCCTCGATCTGTTCGACCGTGCGGGTGCAGCCCACACAGCGTCGGGAGTCAGGATCGAGCTTGCATACCGAGATGCAGGGCGAGGGGACCACAGCTTCGTTCATCAGCGCCCCACCCTTTCAACCTGAAGTTTCAACTCTGCGCCGCTCATGATGTCTGTGCCTCGGCCGTTGCGCGTCGCGCGGCAAGCGCCGCGCCGACCCGCGATGAATAACGCCGGCCAATCTGCTCGGAGATCCAGCTGCCGGACTCGATCAGCGCATCCAGATTAAGACCGGTTTTAATCCCCAACCCCTGAAACAGCCACACCAGGTCTTCAGTCGCAACGTTGCCGGTTGCGCCCTTTGCGTAGGGACAGCCGCCGAGCCCTGCGATGGCGCTGTCAAACCGATGAACACCCACCTCGAGACAGCCATAGACATTGGCAACGGCCTGGCCGTAGGTGTCGTGGAAGTGGCCCGACAGGCTGGCGAGCGGCACTTCGCGCGCGGCCGCTTCAAAGACGGTTTTCACATGTCCGACGGTGGCCACCCCTATCGTGTCGGCGATGCCGATTTCGTCACAGCCCAGGTCGCGCGTGCGTCGCACCAGATCGATGACGGAGTCGATGGGTACCGCGCCCTGATACGGGCAGCCGAAGGCAACCGAGATGGCAGCGCGCAGGCGGATGCCGTGCGCGCGCGCCTGCTCGGCCACCGGTCGGAACCGCTCGATGCTTTCCGCCACCGAGCAGTTGGTGTTGCGCATCGAAAACGCTTCGCTGGCCGCGCCAAAGATCACCACCTCGTCAACGCCGCTCGCAAGCGCCGCTTCAAACCCTTTCATGTTGGGCGTGAGTGCCGACAGCGTGAGGCCCGCGCGGCGCGGAAGCTGCGCCAGCACCTGCGCCGCATCGGCCATCTGCGGCACCCATTTTGGCGACACGAATGAGGTGACCTCGAGTTGTGAGACGCCGGCTGCGAGCAATCGCTCGCACAGCGACACCTTGATGTCGGTGGCAACCGGCTGCTTCTCGTTTTGCAGCCCGTCGCGCGGGCCCACCTCGGTGATCAGGACTTCTTCGGGAAGGGTATGGGACATCGATGACACGCCTTTGGATGGACTCGTCAATACGCGCGGCCGCGATCGACCAGGCCGCTGGGGGTCTGGCCTGCGCGAAGCTGCAGCACCCGGGTGGCGACCTGTCGCGCCGACTCGGCAATCACCGTGATGGCGGCGACATGCGGCGTGATTCGTACCGACGGATGCCGCCACAGCCGATGGTCGGGCGGCAAGGGCTCGGTGCGAAACACATCGAGCGACGCGCCGGCGAGGTGCCCGGCGTCGAGCGCCGCAAGCAGCGCCTCCTCGCGCACCAGCTCGCCGCGCGCAACGTTGATCAGCCAGGCGCCGCGCGGCAGACACGCAAGACGCGTGGCATCGAACCGATCGCGGGTGGCCGGCGTGAGCGGCGCGGCAAGTACCAGCATCTGGCAGCCGGAAAGAAAACGTTCGAGGCCGTGGGACTCATCGAAGCATTCAACACCTTCAAGCGCGCGCGCCGATCGGGCATAGCCACGCACCGAAAATCCCAGCGACGCGAGCGCACGGGCAATGGGCTCGCCCATCTTGCCCAATCCGAAGACACCGACCGTACAGCCGGCGGGGCTCAGGTAAGGCCATTCGCGCCACTGCGCCTCGCGTTGCTGCGCCTCATAGCGGTCGACGCGATAGTGGCGTCGCAGCACCTCATGCACGCAATAGGCGGCCATCTGCTCAGCCATGCCGCCGTCTTCGATTCGGAACACGGGAAGCCCGGCAGGCAGACTGGTATCGGCAAGCAGCCAGTCGACGCCCGCGCCGGCTGCGAACACCGCCGAGAGCCTGGGCTGGCGCGAAAAAAACCCCGCCTGCGGCCGCCACAGCACGGCATAGTCTGCGGCGGGCGCATCGGGTGCGTCGTCGACAATGCGTGCCTGCGGCAGGGCCTGCTGAAGCTGGCTTCGCCATTCAGACGCTGCCTCGGCGCTTCGCAGCCCCAACGCAATCGACACCTCGCCGTTGCGATCCATCATTTTCCTCCGGTGGCCTGTAGTGGCTCGATGGCCAGAAGCGCATGACCCTCCTGAACCTGGGAGCCGGCCGGATAAAGAATGGCGGTCACCCGGCCGGCCTGCGGCGCGGTCATCACATGCTCCATTTTCATGGCTTCGAGCACCGCAAGCGGCTGGCCGCGCTCGACCTGATCACCCACTGCGACCATCAGCGCCACCACCTTGCCAGGCATGGGCGCGGCAAGGCTGCCGGCATCGGCCTGGGCATCATCGGGATTCTGGCCGAAAGGCACGACCGCGATTCTTTTCAGACAACCCGGCTCGAAAAGCAGAATGTTGTCGCCATCCATCACCGCGCCCAGCCGTACCGCACGCGATCCGACAAGGGCACTGAATTGGCCCGTTGCCAAATCCAGACGCGGCTCGGCCACGCACACCACATCGGATCCTGCGAACACACTGAGCCCCAAGCCCGAGCGCGCGGGTTCAATCCGTACCTCGCCGCGCTCACCCTCGGCGGCGAGCTTCAGCCACTGTGCGCCCTGGCCGTCCATGCGCCACGCATCGGTGACCGACCAGGGATCGGTCCAGCCGGCCCTGCGCGGCGCGCACGCGGCTTGATGCGCGAGCCAGGCCGCAGCAGCCAGCGCCCAGTCATCAGACGCTAAGGGCGCGGGCTCAGGCAGCAGCAGCGCCCGGTTGCGCTCAATCAGTCCGGTATCGAGATCAGCGGACGCAAAAGCGGGGGCGTGCATCAGCCGAAACAGAAACTGCGCATTGGTTGAGACGCCCGCGATTCGAACCTGCGACAGCGCATGCGCCATCCGTGCGCGGGCCTGATCGCGGTCTGGCCCCCAGGCGATCAGCTTGGCGATCATCGGGTCGTAGTGCGGCGTGATCGTATCGTCTGCGCGAACCCCGCTATCGATGCGGATCGGCGCGGGTTCTGCGTCCCTGATGCCGTGCGCCGCCACCGAAAAGCCGACGGCAGGCGGCAGATGAAGCGCACGCAACTGACCGGTGGAGGGCAGAAAGCCCCGCTCGGGATTTTCCGCATACAGCCGGACTTCAATCGCATGACCGCGACGCATGAGCTGAGACTGCGCAAGCGGCAGCGGCTCGCCCGCGGCCACCCGTAGCTGCCACTCGACCAGGTCCAGACCGGTAATCATCTCGGTGACCGGATGTTCGACCTGCAGCCGGGTATTCATTTCCATAAAGAAAAAGCGGCCGTCCTGCTCAGCGATGAACTCGACCGTTCCAGCGCCCTCATACCCCACCGCCCGCGCGGCGGCGATAGCCGCTTCACCCATCTGCGTGCGTTGTGCATCCGATAAACCCGGAGCAGGTGCCTCTTCAACCACTTTCTGATGACGGCGCTGCACTGAGCAGTCGCGCTCGAACAGATGCAGCGCCTGCCCATGCCGATCGGCAAACACCTGCACCTCGATATGGCGGGGCCGCCGCAGATAGCGCTCAACCAGCACCTGATCGGAGCCGAAGGCCGATAACGCCTCACGCCGGCATGAAGCCAGCGCCGATTCGAAATCAGCGCTCTGCTCGACGATGCGCATGCCCTTGCCACCGCCGCCCGCGCTCGCCTTGATGATGACGGGATAGCCGATCGCATCGGCCTGACCGCGCAGATAGTCGGCCTCCTGGCGCTCGCCGTGATAACCGGGAACCAGCGGCACACCTGCGCGCTCCATCAGCGCCTTGGCCGCCGATTTGCTTCCCATGGCCCGGATTGCCTCAGGCGGCGGGCCGATGAAGACGAGCCCCGCCTCGCGCACCGCGCTGGCAAAGGCGTCGTTCTCAGACAGAAACCCATAGCCGGGATGAATCGCCTGCGCGCCCGACTGGAGCGCCGCTGCAATGATGGCCTCACCCTTGAGATACGAGTCGCGCGCCGGCGCCGGACCGAGCCTGAGCGCATGATCACAGGCCGCCACATGCGCAGCCCGCGCATCGGCATCGGAGTAAACCGCCACAGTCTCGATGCCAAGCCTGGCTGCGGTGGCGGCAACACGGCAGGCGATCTCGCCGCGGTTGGCAATCAGGATGCGTTTAAACACGGTGACCCGCCTCACATCCGGAACACGCCGAACCGGGTCGGCGCAATAGGCGCATTGAGCGCCGCGGATAAACCGAGCGCGAGCACGCGTCGGGTATCAACCGGGTCGATGATGCCGTCGTCCCACAGCCGGGCGGTCGCGTAATAAGGATGGCCCTGACGCTCGTACTGTTCACGGATGGGCGTCCGGAACGCGGCCTCGTCCTCGGCACTCCACTGACCGCCGCGCGCTTCAATGCCATCGCGGCGCACGGTGGCAAGCACCGCAGCAGCCTGCTCGCCACCCATCACGCTGATCCGCGCATTGGGCCACATCCAGAGAAATCGGGGCGAGTAGGCACGGCCACACATGCCGTAGTTGCCCGCACCAAACGAGCCGCCGATGATCACGGTGAATTTCGGCACCTGCGCGCAGGCCACTGCTGTCACAAGCTTGGCTCCCGCCCTTGCAATGCCTTCGTTTTCATATTTCCTGCCGACCATGAAGCCGGTGATGTTCTGCAGAAACACCAGCGGCACCCGGCGCTGCGCGCACAGTTCGATGAAATGCGCGCCCTTGGCCGCCGACTCGGAAAACAGGATGCCGTTATTGGCCACGATACCGACCGGCATGCCCTCGATCCAGGCAAAGCCTGTGACCAGCGTGCTGCCATAGCGCGGTTTGAACTCGTCGAACTCTGAGTGATCGACCACCCGAGCGATGATTTCGCGCACGTCAAACGATTTGCGCGAATCCGTAGGAATTACACCCAGCAGCTCTTCGGGCGCATAGGCGGGCGGCTGCGGGGCACGGCAGGCAAGTGCCACGTGTTTGGTGCGATTGAGGGTTGCCACGATGGCGCGTGCCATGGCAAGCGCATGCTCATCGTTGGCCGCCAGGTGGTCTGCCACGCCAGACAGCCGGGTATGAACATCGCCGCCCCCCAGATCTTCTGCGCTCACCTCTTCGCCGGTGGCGGCCTTCACCAGCGGCGGGCCGCCCAGAAAAATGGTGCCCTGATTGCGCACGATGATGGCTTCATCGCTCATTGCCGGCACATACGCACCGCCCGCGGTGCACGACCCCATGACCACCGCAATCTGCGCAATGCCTTCGGCCGACATCGTGGCCTGGTTGTAAAAGATGCGACCAAAGTGGTCGCGATCGGGAAACACCTCGTCCTGGTTTGGAAGATTGGCGCCACCTGAATCAACCAGATACAGGCAGGGCAATCGGTTATCGCGTGCGATCTCCTGGGCGCGCAGATGCTTCTTCACCGTGATCGGATAGTAGGTGCCGCCTTTGACCGTGGCGTCGTTGCAGACGATCACGCATTCCTGTCCGCTTACCCGACCGATGCCGGTGATGATGCCGGCGCAGGGCGCTTCGTCGCCATACATGCCGAGTGCGGCCAGCGGCGAGAGTTCAAGAAACGGCGAACCCGGATCGAGCAGCCGTTCGATGCGCTCGCGCGGCAGCAGTTTTCCCCGCGTCACATGGCGTGCGCGCGCCGTCTCGCCACCGCCCGCTGCCACCTGGCGGGTTTTCTCGCGCAGGTCACCGACCAGTGTGCGCATGGCCTGCGAATTGGCAGCAAAGTCGGCGCCCACGAGATCGAGCTTGCTGGCTATCTGCGGCATATCGGACTGTCCTGTTCAGTTGAAGCGGGCGAGCGACTCATGCCGCGAGCGCACGGCCAATCAGAATTCGCTGAATATCACTGGTACCCTCATAAATCTGGCACACACGCACATCGCGATAAATACGTTCGACCGGAAAATCGGCCACATAGCCATAGCCGCCATGAATCTGAATCGCATCCGAACAGATGCGCTCGGCCGCTTCGGATGCAAACAGCTTGGCCATGGCAGCCTCTTTCAGGCAGGGCTGGCCGGCATCTTTCAGCGCCGCCGCGTGCAGGATCAGTTGTCGCGCCGCCTCGAGGCTGGTGGCCATGTCGGCGAGTCGAAACTGCACCGCCTGATGGTTGAAGATGGTGGCCCCGAACGCCTCGCGCTCGTGCGCGTAGCGAAGCGCCGCATCCAACGCGGCACGCGCCATGCCCACCGACTGCGATGCAATGCCGATCCGTCCGCCCTCCAGGCCGGAGAGCGCAATGCGATAGCCCTGGCCGGCCTCACCAATCATGTTCTCGGCCGGCACGCGGCAGCCCTCGAGCGCGATCTGCGCGGTATCAGACGAGTGCTGCCCGAGTTTGCGCTCGAGATGCGCAACGCGATAACCCGGACTGTCGGTGGGCACCAGGAAGGCCGAAATACCGCGCTTACCCGCTTCGCGATCGGTGACCGCCATCACGATGGCGACATCGCCGTTGGCGCCCGAGGTGATGAACTGTTTGACGCCATCGAGCACCCAGTGCTCGCCATCGCGGCGCGCGGTGGTTCGAAGCGCCGAAGCATCGGAGCCCACCTGCGGCTCAGTCAGACAGAACGCACCCAGCATCGCCCCGGATGCGAGCGGTGTCAGCCAGCGCGCCTTCTGCTCGTCCGTTGCCCATGCCAGCAAAATCGAGCAGACCGGGCAGTTGTTGACCGAGACGATCGTGGAGGTGCCGCCATCGCCCGCCGCGATCTCTTCGATGACCAGCGCGAGCGACACGTAGTCGAGCCCCGCGCCGCCCCAGCGCTCGGGCACCGCCACGCCGTAACAGCCCAGCGCAGCCAACCCCGCAAGCGCCTCGCGGGGAAAGCTTTCAGTGCGATCCCACTGTGCCGCGTGCGGGGCAACCTGGTCGCGGACATAGTCGCGCACCGCATCGCGGATCAGTCGGTGGTCTTCGGTCAGCAGCATGGCCCGGGTCCCCTTACAGCATCTCGATGCCGACCGCGGTGGCTTCGCCGCCGCCGATGCAGAGCGAGGCCACACCGCGCTTGCCGCCGCGTGCGCGCAGCGCGCCGATGAGCGTGACGATCAGACGCGCGCCGGAGGCGCCAATCGGATGACCCAGCGCACAGGCGCCGCCATGCACATTGACCTTCGCATGGGGGATGCCGTGATCGCGCATGGCGGCCATCGCCACCACGGCAAAGGCTTCATTGATCTCGAACAGGTCAACCGTGTCGGTGGTCCAGCCGGATTTGGCGTAGAGCTTTTCGATCGCGCCCACCGGTGCGGTGGTGAACCACTGCGGCTCCTGGGAATGCGTGGCATGCGCGACCAGCCGTGCGAGCGGCTTGGCGCCGAGCTTGGCTGCGGTCGAAGCCCGCATCATGACCAGCGCAGCCGCGCCATCGGAAATCGACGACGAGGTGGCCGCCGTGACCGTGCCGTCCTTGCGGAATGCGGGCTTGAGCGACGGAATCTTGTCGACGTTGGACTTGAAGGGCGCCTCATCGCGCGAAATTTCAACATCACCCTTGCGACCGGCCACGGTGACCGGGGCGATCTCCCAGGCGAAGCTGCCGTCGGTGTTGGCGGCCACCGCACGGCGCGTGGATTCGATTGCGTAAGCGTCCTGCTCTCCGCGGGTAAACGAATACTTGCCCGCGCAGTCTTCGGCGAACTGGCCCATTGACTTGCCCCCGCCGTTGGGGGCCTTGTCATAGGCATCTTCCAGGCCGTCGAGCGCCATGTGGTCAAACAGCGTGCCATGACCGTAGCGATAGCCGCCACGGCCCTTCAACATCATGAAGGGCGCATTGCTCATGCTTTCCATGCCGCCCGCCACGATGATGTCGGCGCTGCCAGCCACGAGCAGATCGTGCGCAAACATTGCCGCCTTCATGCCGGAGCCGCAAACCTTGTTGATCGTGGTGGCGCCCGTTGACCTGGGCAGCCCAGCACCGAGCGTGGCCTGACGCGCCGGGGCCTGGCCCTGACCGGCGGGCAGCACGCAGCCCATGATCACTTCCTGCACCTGTTCGGGTGCGATACCCGCACGGCTAACCGCCGCGCGAATCGCATGCGAGCCAAGCTGGTGGCCGGCAAAGCCCGATAACTCGCCGACCATGCTGCCGATCGGTGTGCGGGCAACGGAAACAATAACGACGGGATCGCTCATCGGAGGTTCTCCTGGTTCAGGGTGTCTGGATCAGAAACATGGCGGAAGCGAACCTCTTCCGGATAGGGAAATACGTCTTCGAGGTCGCCTTCGCGGATTCGCGCCTGGCGCGCTCGCCAGAAGCCGGCCTGGAGCAGCTCGCCGTGATGGGTGGTGAACACGGCCCTGACCGCGGGATGGCCCAACAGAAAGGTGCCGAACTCTTCGGGAAATACATCATGAGGACCAACCGGATACCAGGGCTCGCTTGCCATCTCGTCTTCCGGTGTGCGCGGCTCGGGAATCTCGCGGAAATTGCAGTCGGTGAGGTAGGCGACCTCATCGTAGTCATAGAACACGATCCGGCCCTGCCGCGTGACGCCAAAGTTCTTGTAAAGCATGTCGCCCGGAAAAATATTGGCGGCCACCATCTCGCGAATCGCATTGCCGTATTCAATGATCGCGCGTTCGCGCTCTCGCTCATCGGCGCGCTCAAGGTGAAGATTGAGCGGCGTCATGCGACGCTCGATATACAGATGCCGGATCACGATCGCATCGCCGTCGTCTTCGATCAGCGACGGCGCCACCTCGCGCAGTTCGGCAAGCAGCGCCGGATCGAAGCGCCCCCGCGGAAACGACACGTCGGAATACTCCCAGGTATCGGCCATGCGACCCACCCGATCATGGAGCTTCACCATCTGGTAGCGACCCTGTATGAACTCGCGCGACACGTCTTTGGCGCGCCAGTCTTTGATGAGCTTGAACACATAGGGAAAGGACGGCAGCGTGAACACCGCCATCACCAGCCCGCGAATGCCGGGTGCCGCCACAAAGCGATCGTGCGAGTGGCGCAGGTGGTGAAGCATGTCGCGATAGAACAGCGTCTTGCCCTGCTTGTGAAGTCCAAGCATGGTGTAAAGCTCGGACTCGGGCTTAGCTGGCATGAGGCTTCGCAAAAACCGCACGTAGGCCGATGGCACATCCATATCGACCATGAAGTAAGCACGCGAAAAATTAAACAGCGCTTCGATTCGCGCCTCACCAGAGAGCACCGCATCCGCATACGCGCGCCCCTGGGAGTCGCGCAGCCACGGCACCGCAAAGGGCCGCACCTCGCCATCATCAATGATGCGGCCGATCAGATAGGCGCCCTTGTTGCGAAAGAAGAGGGTGCGCAGCACCTGGATCTGCCAGTCAGCCGAGGGCTCGAAGCGCTCGCCGAGCTCGGTGCGAAGCGACTGGGCGATTCGGCGGATGTCGCGCTCAGCATCCACAAACGGGCAGGCGAGCCCGATGTCGATCAGCAAGGACCGCAGCGCCGCCTCAAGGCCTGCCGCGAGCGGGTAGTAAACCCGCCACGACGGCGGGTCGGCATCAAGATGCTCGGTGGATACGGCAGGCCGCACGAAAATAAAGTCGTTTCTGAAATAACTGCGGTGCAGGATTTTTGTGCTGACCGAATTGAAGAAGGTTTCCGCGAGCTCGGGCTGGCGGTGCTCGGCAAGGCGCAGCACAAAGTGGCGCTTGACCTGCGCCCAGATGCCCTCATTGCGATCGGCCTGCGCAAAACCCGATTCGAGCTGCGATACCGCCTCGCGTACCCGCTGGTCGTAGAACGCGATGCGCTCGCGCGCGAGCCTTCGGATCGCATGCCAGTCGCCCTGCTCCCAGCGCGCCTTGGCCTGCTGCGCGTTGTACCGAAACAGCGCGTAGTGACGGTCGATGCCGGCGAGAACCGTCGCGGCGATCGCCGCAGCGCGCGACTCCACCGCGTCGGCGGACCGTGCCGCCAACCCCGCGCTGCGGACCGATGAAAGGTCCTGGGCGGCTATGACAGTGGTTTCAGTGCGCGGCACGATCGACCGATGGCATGGAGGTGGGCAGGCTGCTCGACACGGTTTAGCGCGTGTCCGCGAACAGCTCACGGCCAATCAACATTCGACGGATCTCGGACGTACCCGCGCCAATTTCATAGAGCTTGGCATCGCGCCAAAGCCGACCGGTTGGCATATCGTTGATATAGCCATTACCGCCCAGACACTGAATGGCCTCGCCCGCCATCCAGGTGGCCTTTTCAGCCGAGTACAGGATGGCTGCAGCGGCGTCCTTTCGCAGGCTTCTGACATCGATCGACCCATCGCGCGTGCGGTCACACTGGCGACCCACCGCGTAGACATACGCACGGCAGGCCATCATGGTTGAATACATGTCGGCGAGCTTGCCCTGCATCAGCTGAAATTCGCCAATCGGCTGGCCAAACTGCTTGCGCTCATGCACATACGGAATGACCGCGTCCATGCAGGCCTGCATGATGCCCAGCGGCCCACCCGACAACACCGCACGCTCGAAATCGAGGCCGCTCATCAGCACACGCGCGCCATTGCCAAGCCCACCCAGCACGTTTTCGGCGGGCACCTCGCATTGATCAAACACCAGTTCGCCGGTATGGCTGCCGCGCATACCCAGTTTGTCGAGCTTCTGCGCGACCGAGAATCCTTTGAAGCCTTTCTCGACCAGAAACGCCGTGACGCCTCGCGCGCCCGCCTCAAGATCATTTTTCGCATAGATGATGAGCACATCGGCATCGGGGCCATTGGTAATCCACATCTTGGTGCCATTGAGCACCCAGCGATCGCCTCTGAACTCGGCGCGCAGCCGCATCGACATGACATCCGAGCCGGCATTGGGCTCGGACATGGCCAGTGCGCCAATCTTCTCGCCCGAGATCAGACCGGGCAGGTACCGGCTGCGCTGTGCATCGGTACCGTTTCGGAGGATCTGATTGACGCACAGATTCGAGTGCGCGCCATAGGACAGCCCAACCGAAGCCGAGCCGCGAGAGATTTCTTCCATCGCGACAATGTGCGCGAGGTAGCCCAGTCCCGCGCCGCCAAGGCTTTCGGGCACGGTGATGCCAAGCACGCCCAGTTCACCCAGCTTTCGCCACAGATCCATCGGAAACTGATCCGAGCGATCGATCTCAGCCGCACGCGGTGTGATTTCTCGGGCGACAAACGCGCGCAGCGCCTCACGCATCAGCTCCACGTCTTCGCCCAGTTCAAACTGCAGTCCCGGAATCTCAGTCATCGTCAGTCTCCAGCGTTCGAGGCATCGCCTGCGAGCGCGAGGCGAGGCGGATCGGTGCGGCGCGCTCAGCTGCGCACGTCGTCGCGCCCGGTGATTGTCATCTCGGTGGCGGTCATGGTTGCAATCAGCCGCTCACGGCCTGAGGCCTCGACCGCAATCGCGTCGGCATCGGCAAGCGTGATCGTACGACCCGCCTTGCGGACGCGTCCAACAAACCGAAACCACTCGCCGCGGCCTGGCGCGAGCAGATTCAGCTTGTACTCAATGGTCAGTATTCCGGCGTCGGCCGGCATCAGCGTGAGCGACGCGAATCCGCAGGCCGAATCAAGCGCGGTACCCAATATGCCGCCATGAATAAAGCCGTGCTGCTGCGTGATGTGCGCCCCAAACGGCATCTGGATTTCGACCTCGCCCGGGGCCACTCGAACCAGGGTTGCGCCGATCGTGGTCATTGCAGGCTGCCTGGCAAAGCTCGTTCGGATGCGCTCGGCAAACTGCGCATCGGCGGGCGGCGGCAGGCCTTGCGAACCGGAATGATGCAATGACATGCCAGGTGCCCGGGTTAACGTTGACGTTAACGTGAAGCCGACCGCGTAGTGGCCGGTCGGGACTTGCGTACGCGGGGTGTCCGGCTGCCCTGGGCCTGCGCGAGGAGTTCGCGCGTTCGGCGCTCATGCTCGTGAATCTCGGCGAGCGTTTCGTTCAGGTCGCGAAGCTGCGATTCGAGCGCCAGCCGATGCCGCTCGAGCACCTCGAGAAAGCGGGTAAGCTGCGGCACCGTGTCGGAGGGCGAGTCGTACATGTCGATCAGGTCGCGAATTTCAGAGAGCGACAGTCCCAGACGCTTGCCTCGCAGGGTGAGCTTGAGCCGAGCGCGATCACGGTGCGAGTACGACCGCTGTCGCGCACCGGCGCCGACCCGACGCGGCGAAAGCAGCCCCTGATCCTCATAAAAACGGATCGTTCGGGGCGTGATTTCGAACTCGCGTGCGAGTTCGCCAATGCTGTAGGTGGGCATGCCTCGAATGATCGGGCGAGTTGACGTTTACGTCAACTGGAAGTCAGTCGACAAATAACCCGAGACGCGCAAGCTGCTGGTCGACGGCGGGCTCCCAGCCGCGGTTGGCGGCAGGGCTTGCCGGGCTGGGGTGCAGGATCTGATCCACGCGGGGGCGGGTTTCAGGGGGCAGCGATGCGAGCGCCGCCTCAATCCGCGCCCGGGCATAGCCCCCCACACCAATGACCCAGGCTGGCTCGAGCGCGGCCACCGCCGCGCGCAGATGCGCATCGCACGCGGCCTGCAACGGCGCGAGTTCAGCGCGTGGCAGGCGGTCGGGCGTGAAGTTGCGGCCAGAGGCCTCCAGGAACACCAGCGGACAGTAGTTGAGTACAAAGCACTTTGAGAAGAAAGCCTGCGGCGAACCGAAGCGACGCGCCGCCCAACCCCACAGCCGGCGACCGCTCACCTCGGAGCGCCGACAGGCAAAGCCTTCGATCGGCCGGCGCGGATGCGAATCGCTCACCGCCTCAACGGGCTCGACAAGCCCCATCCAGTCTCGCACTGCCGCCACTTCGCCAAAGGGCACACCGGTCTGCATCATTCCGAACGGCCCTGGATTCATGCCCACAAACACCGCCTGGAGCCGGTTGGTCGCAAAGCGTTCGATGTAGGCACGGTGCGGCGCCCACGCGTAGTGCAGCGGGTTGTAAACATGGGTGACCGGTGCAGAAAAGCGCAGCGCCGACACCTCACGAGACAGCGCTCGCGCGGCAGCAATCAGGGCTTGGCCCGCAACAGTGGAGTGGTCAGACGGTTTCACCGGCGGCAGTGTAGTGCGGCGCGCGCGGGCATGCACGCAAGCCCGCTCTCGGCTAGCATCCCCCCTGTACGCAACTGAACGCGGTATGGAGATACGCACAATGGATATGCCAGTACGCAAGCGGCCGACCAACCCGGCTGGACTCGAGCCCTATGCCCGCCCTCAACCCTGGGGCATGGTCGGCGATATGGTCATCGCGGACGCACTGGACGGCGACGAGCAACTGTGGGCGCCGGTGGCACCCGGCATCTGGTCGCGGCCGCTGCATCTGAACGTCAGCGCCGGCTATTACGTCCATCTGCTCAGGGTCAAGCGCTCCGGCATTCTGCAGCGACACCGGCACTCGGGCTCGGTGCACGCCTGGGTGATCCGCGGCAGCTGGTACTACCTGGAACACGACTGGATTGCCAACGAAGGCAGCTACGTGTTCGAGCCGCCGGGCGAAACCCACACGCTGGTGGTGCCCGATGACTGCCAGGACATGATCACGCTCTTTACCGTGCACGGCTCGCTGATGTACGTGGACCCGCAAGGCGCCTCAACGGGCTACGACGACGTATTCAGCCGGATCGAGCGCTATCGCGCGCACTTTGAGGCAGTGGGGCTGGGTGCCGATTACGTGAAGCGATTCATGCGCTGAGCGGCGGTTTCGGGACGGGTACGGGCGCGCGCGACCCCCATCACCAGACCCAGACCGAGGCCAAGGGTTACCATCGCCGTGCCGCCATACGACATGAACGGCAGGGGTACGCCCACCACGGGCAGCACCCCTGACACCATGCCGATATTGACGAACGCGTACACGAAGAACGCGAGCGCCAGCGCACCGGCAAGCAGCCGGTCAAACAAGGTGAGCCCGCTTGCCGCGATCGAAAGCGCCCGCAGCACCACGGCCAGGTAGAGCGCGATCAGCACGCCATTTCCGATCAGTCCAAACTCTTCAGAAAACACCGCAAGAATGAAATCGGTCGTGCGCTCGGGCACGAACTCGAGGCGCGTCTGCGTGCCCTCCATCCAACCCTTGCCCCAGAGGCCGCCCGACCCAATCGCAATCGTTGACTGGATGATGTGGAATCCGCGGCCCAGCGGATCGGAGGCAGGATCGAGCAGCGTGAGCACGCGCTGCCGCTGATAGTCATGCATCGAGGCCCACAGCAGCGGCGCACTGGAGGCAAGGCCCACGGCGAGCGAGGCGATCAGCTTCCAGCTGAGCCCCGCCAGGAAGATGACGAACCCGCCGCTCGCCAGCACCAGAAGCGCAGTGCCGAGATCGGGCTGGCGCGCGATCAGCCAGACCGGCAGCATCAGAAGCGTTGAGGTCAGTGCGAAGTCGAACCAGCGCAAGCTCCCTTCGCGTTGCTGGAAATACCACGCCAGCATCAACGGTGCAGCGATCTTCAAAATCTCTGAGGGCTGAATTCGGATAAAGCCGAGGTTCAGCCAGCGCCGGGCGCCCTTTGCGACATCGCCAAACAGCGCCACCGCAATCAACAGCACCACGCCGCCCACGAACAGCGGCACCGCGAGCCGGATCAGCCAGGCCCTGGGCGTCAGTGCAGCCACCCAGAGCGCGGCACCCGCAATCAGCAGATTGCGCAGATGCGCCTGAAAGCGTCCCGGAAAATCATGTGCGGCCGAATACATGGTGACCAGGCTCAACACCACGATCAGCCCGATCGCGATTGCGAGCGGCCAGTCCAATACCGCGACCCACGGACGCACCCGTTCAACCACCGACCGCAGCCGGCTCATCGCGCGCCCCCGGTGGCGGCTGTGCCCGAGGCGGGGCTAACCCGCTCAGGCTCCAGGTCTTCGGGCACATCACGCAGCTCGGACTCATCGATCGGCGGCAGCCGAATGCCAGCGCGATCGGGCGGCAGTCGCCCGAGCAGATGAAAATCGAACACCGCGCGGGCGATCGGCGCGGCCGCCTGCGCGCCAAAACCACCGTTTTCGACAATCACCGCGAGCGCGATCTTTGGCGACACAGCGGGTGCAAAAGCGATGAACAGCGAATGGTCACGATGCCGCTCAGCGACTTTGCGGACATCGTATTTTTCGTTCTGACGGATGCCAATCACCTGCGCGGTGCCGGTCTTACCCGCCGCCTGATAGCCTGCCTCGTTGAACACGACGCGGCTGGTGCCGAAGCGGTTGACGTCGATCATCGCTCGTGTCACCAGGCGCAGATGCTCGGGCTTGACGGCAATCGGCTCGCCGGGTTCAGCAGGCACGAACTCGGGTGCTGAACCGGACACCTGCGAGGCACGCATCAGCCGCGGCCGCATCGGCTGACCACGATTGGCAAGCGTTGCCGTGGCGTGGGCAAGCTGCAGCATCGTAAATGCGTTGTATCCCTGCCCGATCCCAATGGAGGGCGATTCGCCCGGCAGCCACTTCTGGCGAAAACGCCGCTGCTTCCATTCTGACGATGGCAGCACGCCGGTGGCCTCATGCTCGAGGTCAATCCCGGTCTTCTGGCCGAAGCCCCAGGCCTTCATGAAGCCATGGATCCGGTCCACGCCCATCTCATAGGCCAGCTTGTAGTAGTAGGTGTCGCTTGAAACCACGATCGACTTGTGCAGATCAACCGAGCCGTGGCCATCGGGTCGTGAGTCGCGAAACCGGTGCTCGCCCAGCTGGAAGTAGCCGGGGTCGGACGTGATGTCGCCGGGCCTGCGCATACCGGTCTCGAGCGCGGCAAGCGCCATGAAGGGCTTGTAGGTGGAGCCGGGCGGATAGGTGCCGCGCAACGCGCGGTTGAGTAGTGGCTTGTCGGGATCGTCGTTGAGCGCCTGCCAGCTTGTCGGGTCGATCCCGTCCACGAACAGATTCGGGTCAAATCCCGGCTGCGATACAAACGCGAGCACCTCGCCGCTTGACGGTTCAATGGCCACCAGCGCGCCACGCCGACCGTTAAACAGCTGCTCGGTGAGCGCCTGCAGCCGGAGATCGATGGTGAGCGTCAGATCGGCGCCATTGACGGGTGGCCGCCGCGACAGGGTACGCATGACCCGACCCGCTGCCGACACCTCGACCTCGTCATACCCCGGTCGGCCATGCAGCAGCCGTTCATACGCGTGCTCGATGCCCGCCTTCCCGATATGGGTGGCGCCGAGATAGCGCGACAGTTCCCCCGCATCGTCGAGACGCTTGCGGTCGGCCTGAGAGATGCGCCCGATGTGGCCGATCAGATGGCCCGCCAGCTCGCCATGCGGATAGCTTCGAAACAGCCGGGCGCGAATCTCGACACCAGGAAGGCGATAGCGATTGGCGGCAATCTTTGCCACTTCTTCATCGGTCAGCCGGGACTTGATCGGTAGCGGCTCGAGCCGCCGCGAATCTTCAAGCAGCCGGCGGAATCGCCGGACATCGCGGGAGGTGATCTCGACCAGACCCGCCAGATCGGCCACCGTCTGCTCAATTCGCGAAAAACGCGACGGGGCAAGCTCAAGCGTGTAGTAGGCGACGTTCTCGGCCATCAACAGGCCGTTGCGGTCAAGGATCAGCCCGCGGGTGGGCGGCACCGGCACCAGGGCGATCCGGTTGTCCTCGGCCTGCGCCTGAAAGTCTGCGTGGCGGACTACCTGCAGGTAGGCCAGTCGCGCGATGAGCAAACCGCCGCCCACCAGCGCCAACATTGCGCAGAGCAGCAGCCGCCTGCGCATCTTTCGCAGACTGGCGAGTGCCTGATTGACATCGTCGGCGACCCGCATCAGCCAGTCCTGCCCGGATAGCGCCCGCGTGGGCCGCGCCGCGCGCTCATAGCGGTCGCGTTTCGTCGCGCTCGACCGGCTGGCGCTGCGGTGCGAGCAACAGCCACTCGGTGGGCGGCCACAGAAGGGTGGCGGCGAGGCTTGGCACGAAATAGAGCCAGCCGGGAAATTCGGCGCCCAGCACCAGCCGAATCAGTAGCGTGGTGATCTGCGCAAGCACAAACAGGGGCAGCAGATGCAGCATTCGGCCGACCACGCCGAACCAGGCCAGCCGCCGGTGCAGGCTGATCGCGCCATAAGAAAGCAGGGTGTAGGCCAGCGCACGCTCGCCCAACAGTGCGGCCGAGTGGATATCCATCAGGAGACCCAGCGAGAACGCCACGCCAATGCCGATCAT
Source organism: Betaproteobacteria bacterium (assembly GCA_016868375.1). Lineage (GTDB taxonomy): Bacteria > Pseudomonadota > Gammaproteobacteria > Burkholderiales > Burkholderiaceae_E > SYIM01. Next base: position 29,073 of record VGHA01000018.1, read on the forward strand.
CCGTGGCTCGCGAAGACTCCAGAACACCAGCACCAGCGCGACGAAATCCGGCGCGAGTGGCAGCGGCCCCCAGGGAAACAGGTTGAGCAGGAACGCGCAGGAGAGGCTGAACGCTGCAAAAGCACGATTGGCAGGCGCCAAGACGGTTTCGCGTCGAGAGTTCATCCACCGGCCCCCTTGGCACGCGAGCCCGCAGCGCCGGATGATCCTGACGAGCGCGGCGGCGGCTCAGCGGCCGGACGCGGCGGCTCGAAGGTGGGCCGGCCCCCTGCAGTCTCGAGCAGCACCAGCAGCATCCGGGAGCGTTCGACCGCGGCACTGGGTTCGATGCGGGCCACCGTAAACGACGACCCGCCGCGACGCACTTCCACCACCCGCCCCACCGGCAGTCCCGCAGGAAAAACGCCATCCAGTCCGGAGGTGAAGAGCTCATCGCCCACCCGGAGGTCCACCGCTGCGGGCAGATAGCGCAGTTCCACCAGACCCGAACGTCCGGCACCGAACGCCACCGCGCGCACGCCATTACGCCGCACCTCAACCGGAAGCGTGGAGGCACGGTCGGTCAGCAGCGTGACCTCGGCCGACAGCGGCAGCACCCGTGATACCTGGCCGATCACGCCCTGCGCATCGAGCACGGGCTGGCCTGCGATCAGGCCATGCTGCTGACCGCGATCGACCACCACGCGCCGGGTGAACGGATCACTGGTTTCATAGAGCACTTCGGCCACCGTGGAGCGAAACGAGTTGCGCTCGCGCATGCCCAGCAGTTTTCGAAGTTGCGCATTTTCGGCGGCCAGATGCTCGCCCTGTTGCAGCGAGCGCGCGTTGGCGGCCTCAAGCCGGATCAGTCTGTCGTTGTCGCCGCGTAACCGGCTGACGCCGTGGGTGTAATCGGTGATCGCCGTGACCGCATCGCGCGGTGCGAGCAACGCCCGCTGAACCGGGTAGAGCACCGTGCCCACGGTTGAGCGAATCACCTCGAGCGCACGGTAGCGTGCATCAACCACCAGCAGCGCGATTGCGATCAGCGAAAACAGGAACAGCCTGACGTCGGCCGACAGGCCCTGCCGGAAGAATGGCGGCGGTGCTCGGTCCATCGGCTCTGCAATAAAGGGCAGCGGTCGCGGCGGGCGGCCGCCACACGCGCTATTCGCTGGTGAAGATCAGGGTGTTCTTGTCGATACGCTCAAGCGCCATGCCGCAGCCCCGCACCACGCAGGTGAGCGGATCCTCGGCGACCAGAACCGGCAGCCCGGTTTCCTCGATCAGCAGCCGATCGATGTCGCGAAGCAGCGCGCCGCCACCGGTCAGCATGATGCCGCGGTCGGTGATGTCGGCACCAAGTTCTGGAGGCGTCTGCTCAAGCGCAATCTTGACCGATGAAACGATGTTGTTGAGCGGATCGGTGAGCGCTTCCAGGATTTCGTTGGAGGAGACGGTGAAGCTGCGCGGAATGCCTTCGGACAGGTTGCGCCCCTTGACTTCCATTTCGCGCACTTCAGAGCCGGGGAAGGCTGAACCGATGGTTTTCTTGATGAGCTCGGCGGTCGGCTCGCCAATCAGCATGCCGTAGTTGCGCCGGATGTAGTTGATGATGGCCTCATCGAACTTGTCGCCCCCAACCCGGATCGATCCCTTGTAGACAATGCCACCCAAGGAAATGACGCCCACCTCGGTGGTGCCGCCGCCGATGTCAACCACCATCGAGCCCGAGGGCTCAGAGACTGGCAGACCGGCTCCGATCGCCGCCGCCATCGGCTCTTCGATCAGAAATACCTGGGATGCGCCAGCACCGAGCGCCGATTCGCGAATTGCGCGACGTTCAACCTGCGTGGAGCCGCAAGGCACGCAGATGATGATGCGCGGACTGGGCGAGAACAGCCTCGATTCGTGCACCATCCGGATGAACTGCTTCAGCATCTGTTCGGTGACGGTGAAGTCGGCAATCACGCCGTCTTTCATCGGCCGAATCGCTTCGATGCTGCCGGGCACCTTGCCCAGCATCTGCTTGGCCTCGAGTCCGACCGCGGCGATGGTGCGCTTGCCGTTGGGGCCGCCTTCCTGGCGGATGGCCACCACCGACGGCTCGTCGAGCACAATGCCCTTGCCGCGAACATAGATCAGCGTATTGGCTGTGCCAAGGTCAATGGCCAAATCGCTGGAGAAGTATTTGCGTAGGAACCCGAACATGGTGTCCGTCCAGGGTCAAAGGGTAAAAATGGCCAGCTGGCCAGGGGCACCGAGGCGACCGACCCGGGCAGCCTGCACGGGTCCGGCAACCGCCGGGTCGGGCTGCCTGATGGAGGAACACCCCGGTTCAGGCAGGGCCAAGATCATACCGTATTATCATTCGTCGAATGTCTCTCCATGCTGAAGAAGTGCAGCGGCTGGCCACCCTCGCACGTCTGGACCTCAATCCGGCCGAACAGGCCGCGTTGCTGGCCGACCTCAATGCGGTGCTCGAGCTTATCGACCGGCTTCAGTCGGTCGACACCCAGGGGGTCGAGCCACTCACGCATCCGCAGGCGCTTGCCTTGCGGCTGCGCGACGATGCGGTGACCGAATCCAATGCCCGCGAGGCCCTGCAGGCCGGTGCGCCGCGGGTCGAGGCGGGTCTTTACCTGGTGCCGAAGGTGATCGAGTGAGCGGGCCATCCGATCTGGGTGCGGCCTCGGTCGCCGATCTGTCGGCGGCGCTTGCCCAGGGCAAAACAAGCGCGCTTGAACTCGCCCAGCATTTTCTTGACCGGATCGCGGCAAGCGGGCTGAACGCATTCATCGACGTGCAGCCCGAACTTACGCTCGCCCAGGCCCGGGCCGCCGACCAGCGGCTTGCACGTGGCGAGCGCGGCCCGCTGCTGGGTGTTCCGGTGGCGCACAAAGACATTTTCGTCACCCGCGGCTGGCGCTCGACCGCAGGGTCCAACATGCTCGCCGACTACGTCAGCCCGTTCGATGCCACGGTGGTCGAACGACTCGCGCGCGCCGGCGCGGTCTGCCTGGGAAAAACCAACTGCGATGAATTCGCCATGGGCGGCGCCAACGAAAATTCGTATTTCGGCGCGACCCGCAACCCCTGGGATCCCGCAGCAATTCCCGGCGGCTCGTCGGGCGGCTCAGCCGCCGCGGTCGCAGCCGGGCTCGCGCCGCTTGCCACCGGCACCGACACCGGTGGCTCAGTGCGGCAGCCCGCTGCGATGTGCGGCATCACCGGCATCAAACCCACCTATGGGCGGGTGTCGCGCTGGGGCATGATCGCCTACGCTTCCAGCCTTGATCAGGGCGGCGCCATGGCAAGAAGCGCCAGTGATTGCGCAACGCTCCTTACCGCGATGGCGGGGTTCGATTCCCGTGACGCCACCAGTGCCAATCAGCCCGATGAAGACTTTTCGCGCTCGCTTGGCGCCTCGCTTCAGGGACTGCGGATCGGGCTGCCCAAAGAATTCTTCGGTGCCGGGCTTCATGCCGATGTGCGCGCGGCAATCGATGCGGCACTTGAGGTGCTGCGTGCCCTGGGCGCGACACTGGTGGAGGTGTCGCTGCCGCAGACCGAGCTCGCGATTCCGGCTTATTACGTGATCGCGCCGGCCGAAGCCTCCAGCAATCTCAGTCGCTTTGATGGGGTGCGCTACGGACACCGGGCCGACAACCCTGCCGACCTGGCCGATCTCTATCGGCGCAGCCGCGCCGAGGGCTTTGGTGCCGAGGTCAAACGCCGGATTCTGATCGGCACCTACGTGCTCTCGCGCGGCTATTACGACGCCTACTACGTTCAGGCGCAGCGGCTGCGCCGGCTGATTGCTGACGACTTCCGAGCGGCGTTCTCACAGGTTGATCTGATCGCCGGGCCGGTCGCCCCCACGGTGGCCTGGGACATCGGCGCGCAGACGCATGATCCGGTGGCCAATTATCTCGCCGACATCTACACGCTGCCTGCCTCGCTCGCAGGCCTGCCCGGCATGTCGGTGCCTGTGGGCTTGGGCGCACGCGGTCGCCCGGTGGGTCTGCAGTTGATCGGGCAGGCTTTCGATGAAGCGCGGCTGCTCAACGTTGGACACCAGTTCCAGCAAGCCACCGATTGGCATCTGCGCCGGCCCGGGCTGTCGCAATGAGTGTGGCGGCAAGGTCTGCGTCAGCGTGGGGTCCGCGCGCGCCGCTTGCGCTTGCCGCGCTCATGGCGCTCACCGGCTGCGCGGGCATCAGGCCTGCCGCCGCGCCCGCACCGATCGCTGACCGGCCCATTCATCTTGATGCGCGCTGCGAGCAGCGCGACGTGAACGATTTTCGCGAACAGGCTCGGCTGTCGGTCGCCGACGGCACGGTTCGTGAGTTGTCGTGGCAGCTGTGGGTGGGCAATCGCGGCGCCTGCCGTTTCGAGCTCGCCGACTTTCGGCAGGTGCAGTCACGTCCGCATGTCGAGCTTCTGGCGCGCGATGGCAGCGCGTGCAAGCTGATGATCTGGCAGGACGCGCGCCGCGTCACGATGGGTCACGCCGGCTGCGAACGCCGCTGTTCGCCGGGCATTGCCGACGATGCCTGGCCCGTGATGTTCGATCCGCGCACCGGTTCGTGCGCACAGGTTCAATAAGGCATCCCTTCGAATGAACGCACCGCAAGCCGTTCTTGTTCGTCGTGCCGGCCGCACCTGGGAGGTGGTGATCGGGCTGGAAACCCATGTGCAGCTCGCCACCACCTCAAAAATGTTTTCAGGTGCCGCCACGGCCTTCGGTGCCGAGCCCAACACGCAGGCCTGTGCCATCGACCTCGCGCTGCCAGGTGTCCTGCCGGTGGCCAATCGGGCCGCCGTTGAATGCGCCATTCGCTTTGGGCTTGCCGTGGGCGCACAGATCGCACCGCGCTCGGTGTTTGCGCGCAAGAACTACTTCTATCCCGATCTGCCCAAGGGCTATCAGATCAGTCAATACGAAACACCGGTGGTCGCGGGCGGCCATCTCACCATCGCCTGGGAGCAGGACGGCGTTGCGTGCGAGCGCGCCGTGCGGCTCACCCGCGCCCATCTTGAGGAAGACGCGGGCAAATCGCTCCATGAAGACTTTCAAGGCTATTCCGGCATTGACTTGAATCGCGCCGGCACGCCGCTCCTTGAAATCGTCACCGAGCCTGATCTTCGCTCCGCGCGCGAGGCGGTCGCCTACGCCCGTGCGCTCCATGGGCTGGTGGTCTGGCTCGGCATCTGCGACGGCAATATGCAGGAAGGGTCTTTCCGGTGCGATGCCAATGTGTCGGTGCGCATCCACGGCAGCACCGAGCTCGGCACGCGTTGCGAAATCAAGAATCTCAATTCATTTCGCTTTCTCGAACGTGCAATCGACTTCGAGGTGCGGCGGCAGATCGACCTGATCGACGATGGCGGCAAGGTGGTGCAGGAAACGCGGCTATACGATCCCGACCGCGACGAAACCCGTTCGATGCGAAGCAAGGAAGACGCGCACGACTACCGCTATTTTCCCGATCCCGACCTGCCCACACTGGAAATCGCGCCGCACTGGATCGACACGGTTCGCGCGGGTCTGCCCGAACTTCCCAGCGCCCGGCGCGAGCGCTACGAGCGCGATTACGCGCTATCGGCCTACGATGCCACCACGCTCACCGCCAGCCGGGCTGCTGCCGACTATTTCGAATCGGTACTGAGCGTGCTCGGCAACCCGCCCAACGCGGCGCAGGCCAAATCTGCTGCCAACTGGGTGATGGGCGAAGTGGCTGCTGCGCTCAATCGGGACGGGCTCGACATTGGCGCCGCGCCGGTGACACCGGGCCAGGTGGCCAGCCTGATCCGCCGTGTCGACGATGGCACGGTGTCGGGCAAGATCGCCCGCGAACTGTTTGCGCTCCTGTGGGCCGAGCCGCAACCGGCAGACGATGCGCCCGATCGGCTGATCGATGCGCGCGGGCTGCGCCAGATCAGCGACAGCGGCGCCATCGACAAGCTGGTCGATGAGGTGATCGCGGCCAATCCCAAGTCGGTGGAAGAGTTCCGTGCCGGCAAAGAAAAAGCCTTCAACGCGCTGGTGGGTCAGGTGATGAAGGCAAGTCGCGGCAAGGCCAACCCGCAGCAGGTCAACGATTCGCTGCGCGCGCGGCTTGATCAGTCGCGGTAACGCGCGTCCACCTCAACCCGAGTCCCGGCAGCCAGCCGGTTGAACTGGTTGGCAAGCCCCACCACCGCCAGCAGTTCGGCAAACTGAGCGTCAGTCATGCCTTTGGCGCGCGCCGCCGCGGTATGGGTGCGAATGCAATACTCGCAGTCATTGGTGATCGAGGCGGCCAGATACACCAGCTCCTTGGTGAGGCCGTCCAGGGCCCCTGGCGCCATGGTGGCCCGCGTCTGCGACCAGGTGCGGGCCAGAAGCGCCGGGTCGTTGGCCAGCACGCGCCAGATGTCGTTCACATAGTCGGTGCCACGGGCTTTGCGGATCTCATCGAAAACCGCACGCGCCTCGGGCGCAAGCTGGTCGTCTTCCAGGCGGGGCAATAGCGGCATCACACGTCTCCAGTCAGTCAGCGGTTCGCGGTCAGGCCTCACCATAGCGCGTGCGGTACGCCGCGACGCGCTCGCGATGCGGCGCATCCGACGCATCGGCTGCCGACAGATAGGCGAGCAGGTCATCGAGGCTGGCAATGGCGAGCACCGGCATGCCATAGAGCCGGGCCACTTCCTGGCTGGCCGACAGCTCGCCGACATGGTCGGCGTCACCGGCGCGCTCCTGGCGATCGAGCGCAATCATCACGGCCGACGGGCTCGCCCCGTGCGCCTGGATCAGTTCGACCGACTCGCGAACCGAGGTGCCGGCGCTGATCACATCGTCGATGATCACCACCCGGCCCGATAGCGGCGCGCCGATCAGCGTGCCACCCTCGCCATGGTCCTTCGCTTCCTTGCGATTGAATGCGAACGGCACATTGCGCCCCAGCCGGGCGAGCGCGACCGCAGTGGCCGACGCGAGCGTGATGCCTTTGTAGGCAGGCCCAAACAGCATGTCGAATGCGATGCGGCCCTCGCGCTCGGCGGCAAGCAGCGTCTGCGCGTAAAACTCGGCGACCTGGCCGAGCAACGCGCCATCGTTAAACAGGCCGGCATTGAAGAAATACGGCGACATTCGGCCCGCTTTGGTGCGGAACTCGCCAAAACGCAGGATGCCTGCCTGCACCGAAAACCGGATGAACTGCGTGCGCAGATCGCTGCTGCTCAAGACAGGGCCCCCTCGTCAGGATTGCGGAACGGTCCGCGATGATACGGCGAGCGCACGCCTCAGAGCTTGAAGTCGTAGCTGAGAGCAAGCGGCGCATGGTCGGAAAACCGTTGCGTCTTGTAGATGGCGGCCAGGCGCGCGCTGTCGGCGAGCGCGGGCGTTGCGATCTGGTAGTCGAGCCGCCAGCCAACGTTCTTGGCCCAGGCCTCACCGCGATTGCTCCACCAGGTGTAGCAGGCATCGGTGGTATCAGGATGCAGATGGCGGTAGACATCGACCAGTCGCGAACCCGAGAGAAGCTGCGTCATCCAGGCCCGCTCTTCGGGCAGAAAGCCGCTGTTTTTCTGATTGCTTTTCCAGTTTTTCAGATCGCGCTCCTGATGCGCGATATTGACGTCACCCATCAGAATGAAGTCGCGCTCGGCGCTCAGTTCGGCGAGTTTTGGGCCAAGCAGCGCCAGAAAGCGGAACTTGGCGGCCTGGCGCTCCTCCGAGCTTGAGCCGCTTGGCACGTAACAGCTGATCAGGCTCAGCCTGCGCCCGGGCCGGTCGTAGCGCGCTTCGATCCAGCGGCCCTCGGTATCGAACTCGGCATCTCCAATCCCGCGCACCAGGTCGCTTGGCACCTCGCGCAGGTACAGGCCCACCCCCGAATAGCCCTTCTTCTGCGCGTAGTGGAAGTGGCCCGCCATCCGGCCGACACGGTCGTGCACGCCCTCGACCTGATCATGCTGCGCTTTCACCTCCTGGACCCCGACCACCGCGGCACGCTCGGCCTGCAGCCAGTCGAATGCGCCCTTGGATGCCGCTGAGCGGATGCCGTTCATATTTAGGGTGATGACCTTGAACACGAGGACTCCTTACCGGGTGGTCGTCGCACTGGACGAGGCACGCGGCGGCACCTGCCCACGGGGCGGCAGCGTCTCAGGCGAAAATCCGCGCGCCCGCGCAAACAGCGGCAGCACCTTGTCGAGTTTGCCTCGGATTTCGTCAATGCGGCGCTCATGCGAGGGATGCGTGGACAGCCATTCAGGCGGCTGCGAGGCCGGTCGGGCCGCGCCGCCCTGCGGGGAGCCGCCCTGCGAACCACTCGCCGCCGCTGCCCCCGCGGCCATTTTCTGCCAGAGGCTCACTGCGGCGCGCGGATCGTAGCCCGCGCGGGCGGCCAGATCCATGCCGATCAGGTCGGCCTCGGTTTCATCGTCGCGCCCGTACTTGAGCATCGTGAGCTTGGCCGCGCCCGAGGCAAGATGACCACCGAGGTCGCCAAAGCCCATCAGCTGCGAGGCAATCGAGGCACCGATCGTGACCACCTGCGCAGCGCGCGCCTTGCCAACGCGTTCGCGGCCGTGCTCAAGCAGCGCATGCGCGATCTCGTGGCCCATGACCATCGCCACTTCATCGTCATCAAGCTTGAGCCCGTCAAGAATGCCGGTAAAGAAAGCGATCTTGCCGCCCGGCATGCAGAAGGCATTGACCTGGCGCGAGCCGATCAGGACCACCTCCCAGCGCCATTCCGAGGCGCGTTCATTGAACCGCGGCGCGAACGTGATCAGGTCGCGCGCAATGCGGCGCAGCCGCTGCGTCTGCGGATGATCGGGCGGGGCGAGCGCCTTTTTGTCAGCCGCCTCGCGCTTGAGCGCTTCAAACTGCTTGGCCGCTTCCTTTTCAACCTGCTCGGCCGAGGCAAGCGCAAGCGCCCGGCTTCGCTCGCCGGGCTTGACGCCCTCCTCTGTGGCGCCGCTGCCGCGAGAATCGGCTGACGACCCCGTGGCGCGCCCGTCGGCGAGCGCAGCGGAACTGGCAGCGAGCCCCGCGGCGAGGGCAAGCGAGGCTGCGACGAGGGCAAGCGCGCGCCGCCAGGCAGCGCCGGGCACCATCAATGCCGACAACGGGAATGTCACGATCATGGCCGCAATCTGGAGACGGAAAGCGAGGATAGCAAGAGCGGCGCTCGCGCACCTGAGGCGCCCGGCGCACGCTACACTGCGCCCCAGCCGAGCCCGCCGTGACTGAAGCATCGCCCCCCACCGCCAGCCCCTCCGAGCGCAACGCCTATCTGCAGGTGTTCGCCAGCCGACGTATTGCCGCCATGCTGCTCCTGGGGTTTGCCAGCGGTCTGCCGCTTGCGCTGTCGACCGGCACACTGCAGGCCTGGCTCACCGTCGAGGGCGTGGATCTCACCACCATTGGTTTTTTCGCGCTCGCCGGACTTCCCTATACCTTCAAATTTGTCTGGGCGCCGCTTGCCGACCGCTTTGAACCACCGGTGGCGGGCCGGCGGCGCGGATGGCTGATCGTCACGCAGGCGGGGCTCGCGATTGCCTGCTTTGTGGCGGCCTCACTCGACCCACGAACCGGCACCTGTGCGCTCGCGGTCTGCGCGGTCACCATCGCATTCCTGTCCGCCTCGCAGGACATCGTCTTCGATGCCTACCGCACCGATCTGCTGAAAGAGTCCGAGCGCGGCGCGGGCGCCGCGGTATCGGTGCTGGGCTACCGGCTCGCCATGCTGGTCTCGGGCGGCCTTGCCATGGTGCTGGCCGACACCGTGCTCGGCTGGCCGGGCGCTTACCGACTGATGGGCGTGCTGTTCATACTGCTGATCGCGGTGAGCGTCTGGGCGCCACGGCTTGACAGCCCGGACGCGCCCAAAACCGACGTTGCGCGCGAATTGCGTGGCTTTGCCGCGATGCTCGCCGCTGGCGCTGCCTGCTGGTTTCTGCTCCGTGCGCTGCCCTGGGAGATGGTGGCCACCGGTCGCCTCGGACGGCTGATGATCGACACCGTGATCGTCGTCGCGGCCCTGGTCTGCGCAATCGTCGCCGCCCGCCGAGTCGGGTTCCCCTCTTTCGTTGAGCCCTGGGATGCGTTCTTTTCGCGAGAGCGAGCACTCGCTTTGCTTGCGCTCATCGTGCTCTACAAGCTGGGCGACGCCTTCGCGGGCGCGCTGTCAACCACCTTTCTGATCCGTGGCGCGGGCTTTTCGGCGGCCGAGGTCGGCGCAGTCAACAAGGTCCTGGGACTTGCCGCGACCATCGTTGGTGCGCTGGCTGGTGGCGCCTGGCTCGCCAAGCGTCCGCTCGCCTCCACGCTGATTCTGTTTGGCGTGCTGCAGGCAGTCTCCAACCTGGGTTACTGGCTGGTGGCCGTCCTGCCACGCGACACCTGGATCATGGCCAGCGCGGTGGCGCTCGAGAATCTGTGCGGCGGGCTGGGAACCGCAGCCTTCGTCGCGTTTCTGATGGCGCTCACCGACCGGCGCTTCTCGGCGGCGCAATATGCGCTGTTGTCGGCACTGTCGGCGGTGGGCCGGATTTACGTCGGCCCGCTGTCGGCGCTCCTGGTCGAGTCGCTGGGCTGGCCCACCTTTTTCCTGCTGACGGTGCTGGCCGCGCTCCCCGGGCTCGTACTCCTGGTGATGCTCAAACCGGTCATCAGCCGGCTCTGACGGTGGCGACGCGCTCAGGCTCAAACCTCGTTGGAAACCTGGACAGGCGTGGGCGATAGCGACGGCACCGCAGCCCTTGCCGGCTTGACACGGCCGGCGCCGGACGCGTGTAATCGCCCCTCCCGCCGGGCGGCCGTACCGGCGACTGGTGTGGCCGGCATCATTGGCCGCGCGCTCTGGCCCCTCACCCGACTGATGGCGTTTTCAAGATGATCAACAAGATCGTTGCCAGCCCCGCCGAAGCGCTCGCCGGCGTGGCCGATGGCTCCACCGTACTGATTTCGGGCTTTGGCGGATCCGGCATGCCCTGGCAGCTGATCGATGCGCTGATCGAGCAGGGCGCGCGCGACCTGACCATCGTCAACAACAATGCCGGCAATGGCGAGACGGGTCTGGCGGCGCTGCTCAAAGCCGGACGGGTTCGCAAGATCATCTGTTCGTTTCCGCGCCAGGCCGACTCATGGGTGTTCGACGGGCTGTATCGCGCCGGCAAGATCGAGCTCGAACTGGTGCCGCAGGGCAATCTGGCCGAGCGAATCCGCGCGGCCGGTGCCGGAATTGGCGGCTTTTTCACGCCCACCGGCTATGGCACCGCGCTTGCCGAAGGCAAGGAAACCCGCATCATCAACGGCCGCGGCCATGTGTTTGAGACGCCCATCCATGCGGACCTTGCGCTCATCAAGGCGCTCCGCGGTGACCGCTGGGGCAATCTGGTCTACCGAAAAGCGGCCCGCAACTTCGGGCCGATCATGGCAAGTGCCGCGCGCTGCACCGTCGCCCAGGTTGATGAAGTGGTGGCGCTCGGCGCGCTCGACCCCGAGACCATCGTCACACCCGGCATTTTTGTGAGCCGCGTACTCGCCTTGGGCAGTACCGTGATCCGTGGCCCGCAAAAGCCCGCCACCCCCGCCGGCAAATCCGACTGAGACTGCGCACCATGACCCGACTGACCCGCGACCAGATCGCCGCGCGTGTGGCGCGCGACATTCCCGAAGGCGCTTATGTGAACCTCGGCATCGGACTTCCGACGCTGGTGGCCAATCATCTGCCCGCTGATCGCGAAATTTTCCTGCACAGCGAAAACGGCATTCTGGGTATGGGCCCGGCACCGGCGGCGGGCGACGAAGATTGGGATCTGATCAATGCTGGCAAGCAGCCGGTCACGCTGCGCACCGGCGGCGCGTTTTTTCATCACGCCGATTCCTTCGCCATGATGCGCGGCGGCCACCTCGATATCTGTGTGCTGGGCGCGTTCCAGGTTTCGGCGGGCGGCGATCTCGCCAACTGGCATACCGGTGGGGATGCGATACCCGCGGTGGGCGGCGCAATGGACCTGGCGGCCGGCGCCAAGCGCGTGTTCGTGATGATGGAGCACCAGACCAAAAGCGGCGAGAGCAAGATCGTCGAACGCTGCACCTATCCGCTCACCGGCATCGGCTGCGTAAGCACCATCTATACCGATATCGCGGTGATCGATGTCACCCCATCAGGACTGGTTGCCCGAGAATGGATCAACTCGATGAGCTTCGAAGATCTTTGCGCAGTCACCGGAGCGCCGCTTGCGCGCGGCTGACAGCGTCTGCGACTGCACCGCGCCCGCCTGGCCACCACTGCTTCATTTCCCGACTTCACTGACAGGACTCCAGCCATGACCCATGTGTTCATTTGCGATGGTGCTCGCACGCCGATCGGCCGTTATGGCGGCGCGCTTTCCTCGGTCCGGCCCGACGACCTGGGCGCAATTCCGATCCGCGCGCTGATCGAACGCAACCCCAAGCTTGACGCGGCGGCAATCGATGAGGTGATCTTCGGCTGCGCCAACCAGGCGGGCGAAGACAACCGCAATGTCGCGCGGATGTCCGCCATCCTCGCTGGCCTGCCCGAGTCGGTGGCGGCCGCCACCATCAACCGGCTGTGCGGCTCCGGGATGGACGCGGTCGGCACACTCGCCCGGGCCATCCGCTGTGGCGACATTGAGCTCGGCATCGCCGGGGGCGTCGAGAGCATGTCGCGCGCGCCCTTCGTGATGCCCAAAGCGCAAAGTGCCTTTGCCCGCGAGAACGCCGTCTACGACACCACCATCGGCTGGCGCTTCATCAACCCGCGCACCAAAGCGCTGGTGGGCGTTGACGCGATGCCCGAAACCGCCGAGAACGTGGCGGCCGACTTTCACATTGCGCGCGCCGACCAGGATGCGATGGCGCTTCGCAGTCAGCAGCGCGCGCTCGCCGCGCAGAAAAACGGCACCTTCGACATCGAAATCGTGCCGGTGACGATTCCCTCGAAAAAAGGCGATGCGGTGCTGGTCGACCGCGATGAACATCCGCGCGACACCTCGCTCGAGGCGCTTGCCAAGCTCAAGCCGGTGGTGCGCCCCGACGGTACCGTCACCGCGGGCAATGCCTCTGGTGTCAACGATGGCGCCGCCGCGCTCCTCCTTGCCAGCGAGGCGGCCGCCGCGCGCCACGGCCTGACACCGATCGCGCGCGTGCACGCGATGGCCACCGCGGGGGTTGCGCCTCGAATCATGGGTATCGGTCCGGCGCCCTCCACCAAGAAACTGCTCGCCAAGACCGGGCTGTCGATCGGTCAGATCGATGTCATCGAATTGAACGAAGCGTTTGCTGCGCAGGGACTTGCCGTGCTTCGCGAACTCGGTCTGCCGGATGACGCCGCGCATGTGAACCCGAACGGCGGCGCGATCGCGCTCGGTCATCCGCTTGGCATGTCAGGCGCCCGCCTGGTGCTTACCGCGGCGCGCCAGCTGCAACGCACCGGCGGCCGTTATGCGATCACCACGATGTGCATTGGCGTGGGCCAGGGCATTTCGCTTCTGATCGAGCGTGTCTGAGGTCAAGCTGAAAACGCGCGCATGATTGCGCGCTCCACCCCTTTTAACCGAGCAAGGAATTCAGGATGAGCGACCAGACCGTCATCGCCGACATCGAAACCCTGGAAGTGCAGCGCCGTAACGCGCTCGTCAACAAAGACTTCGCAAGCCTCGCCAACCTGCTGGGCGAAGATCTGCTCTACGTGCACTCGTCGGCGGTGGCCGAGGACAAAGCGCTCTACCTGAAGAAGCTCACCGACGGCCTTTACGATTACAGCGCGCTCAAGTCGCTGCGCCGCTCGCATCGGGTGCTGGGTGACATCGTTCTGGTCGACGGCGACCTCGAGATCCACGTGCGCGTGAGCGGTGCCGACAAGGTCGTCAACAGCCGCTATCTGCAGGTCTGGGCCCGCCGCGCGGGCGGCTGGAAAATGGTGTCCTGGCAGTCAACGCCCATTCCTCAAGGCTGATCGCCGCTTTCGATGTGGCGGCGGGCGCCTGCAGCGCCCAGCCGCATTCCCTTTTCGGGTCGGCGAATCGGTTGACGCCGCCCGGCACGTCGCGCGGGGCCCGCGACGACACTGCGCCGTGGACCGCTACACATGGACTTCAGCTTCATCACCGACCCGTTTTTCTACGTGGTCGCGGTTCCCGCGGTGCTGCTCACCGGCATCTCCAAAGCGGGCTTCGGCGGTGCGGTGGGCGGGCTTGCGGTGCCGCTTCTGTCGCTGTCGGTCCCCGTCCCGCAGGCGCTCGCGATCATGCTGCCCTTGCTGTGCGCGATGGACATCCTGGGTCTGATCGCGTTTCGCCGCACCTACGATGCCAGAATCCTGAAGCTTGCGATTCCTGCGGGCATCGTCGGCATCGCGCTGGGCGCGCTCCTGTTCCGGGTGGTGGATGCACGCTGGATTCAGGCGCTGATCGGTATTGAAGCGGTCATCTTCGCGCTCAACTTCATGCTGAGTAAACCGCCGCCCAAGCCCGATGGGCCCGTGCCGATTTCACCGATCAAGGCCCGCTTCTGGCCTGCCATGTCGGGCTTTACCAGTTTCATCTCGCATGCGGGCAGTCCACCGATGCTGCAGTTCATGCTGCCGCTCGGACTTGAGCCGCGGACCTTCGTGGGCACGATGAACTGGTTTTTCGCCTGCATCAACTACGCGAAGTGGATTCCCTACGCACTGCTGGGCCTGATCGATCTGCGCAATGCAGGCACCTCGGCGATGCTGCTGCCAGTGATTCCGGTTGGGTTCCTGCTTGGCTACTTTGTGTTGCGCAAGATCAATGCCGAGTGGTTCAGACGCATCGCAACCTGGGGATTGCTCACAACGGGCTTGAAGCTTTGCTGGGACGCCTTCATTTAAGGGTTATCGGAGCGGCACACCATGCAACGCTCCGCCAACACTTCACCGAAAGGGAGAACCCACCATGGCCCGTCTGTCTGTCTACGATCCGTTTGCGGAAGTTTTTCCAGAGATTTTTCGCGGCCTCCTGCAGCCCTCGCGCGCGCAGTCCGAGGTCGCCGAGATTCGTGTCGACGTTTTCGAGAGCGCGCAGCACTATCAGGTGCGGGCTGATTTGCCTGGCGTCAAGAAAGAGGACATCAGCGTGCAGGTGGATGGCAACCGCGTATCCATCAGCGCCGAGGTCAAGCGCGAGGCCGGGGCCCAGGACAGCGAGCGGGTGCTTCGAAGCGAGCGCTTCTATGGCGCGATGGCACGCAGCTTTGCACTGGGGTCCGAGCTCGATGAGCAGGCGGTGCAGGCCCGCTTCGACAATGGTGTGTTGACGCTTACGCTGCCCAAGAAACAACCGCCCGCAGCACGGCGCATCACGATTCAGTAAGGGCTGGACGCGGCGGCTGCTTTAACCGCGCGAGGCCGTCACCGGGTAGCCTGCTTCGGTGATGGCCTCAGCAACTTTTGCACGCTCAAGCCGGGTTTCAACCTCGACCCGATTCTGCGCCAGATCAACCTTGACCTGGGCCGCATGATCAAGGCTTTGTATCGAACGCGTGACCGCTGCGGCACAATGGCTGCAGCTCATGCCACTGA
>VGHA01000019.1 GCA_016868375.1 Betaproteobacteria bacterium
CGGCCCGCTCGGCTTCGACGAATTCGCGTTCGAACAGAACAACTTCTTCCGGATAGTAGAACTCGACATAGTTCATGGTCCGGCGCGGACTGATCGGCACCAGCGTCGAGACACACAGCACGCCCGGATACCACTCCACCATGACGTTCGGGTAGTAGGTGAGCCAGATTGCGCCGTGCGGCGGCGTTTGCCCCCCAAAGCGCTTGAGCACCTGCTCGTGCCACACCCGATAGGTGGGTGTTCCGGGCTTGCGGAGCGAATCATGTACGCCAACCGTCTGAACTGAGAACCAATCGCCGTACTCCCAGCGCAGCTTGTCACAGGACACAAACTGGCCCAGCCCTGGATGAAAGGGCACGACGTGGTAGTCCTCCAGATATACCTCGATGAAGGTCTTCCAGTTGTAATGACAGTCATGCGCCTCGACGTGATCGAGCATGTAGCCGGAAAAGTCGAAGTCAGGCCGGCCGGTGAGTGCGGCAAGATCGCGGGCGACATCGCGCGGGCCAGAGAACAGCAGTCCCTGCCAGTTCTGCAGCGCAGAGCGGCCCAGGTTCAGACAAGGTTGCTCGGCGAAATGTGGCGCGCCCAGCAGCGTGCCCTGAAGATCGTAGGTCCAGCGATGCAGCGGACAGACGATGTTCTGCGCACTGCCGCGGCCATTGAGCATCACTGCCTGACGGTGCCTGCACACATTGGACAGCAGCTCAATGCCCTGCTCCGAGCGAACCAGCACCCGCCCTTCGCTTTCAGCGGCGAGCGCGTGATAATTTCCGGTCTCGGGTACCATCAGCTCGTGGCCGACGTATCCGGGACCTCGTTTGAAAAGCAGTTCGACCTCGCGCTTGAACAGCGCTTCGTCGAAATAGACGGAAACCGGAAGTTGCGCGCGGGATTGCGCGACGTGCTCGCGGCGACCCAGATCCGACATCCTGACCCTCCTGGGAAAAAAGCCGAAGGACGGAACCAAGCCTGACCGAGACTGCAACGCCTGCGTTGCGGGCGGTCAAAGGGACGCTGAGGATACCCGGATTTCGACCGAAGGCAAGTTGAAGCCTGACCGGGGCCGGCTTGGTGTTGGCGCGACGGCCGGTGTTGGCTGCCAGAAAATCGCGGGAGGGGGTTTCGCCAGCCGCCAGTTTGAGTAAGATCGCTTTTTGTTGACATCATGACACGTCATAAATCTGAGACACCCCCTCCCGATGTTGCCGGTGGCGCCAACCTGCCGGCGAACTTCGAGCAGGCCGTCGCCGAACTCGAATCGCTGGTGCAGGCGATGGAGTCGGGATCGCTCGCGCTCGAGCAGTCGCTGGAGGCCTATCGGCGCGGGGCGCAGCTTGCCGCGCATTGCCGTCGGCTGCTGGCCGATGTGCAGCAGCAGGTCAAAGTGCTCGAGGCGGATCTGCTCAAGCCCTTCGATGCGGATCCGGAGGCCGACTGAGGTGGACGCGCTGACAAAAAGCGCCGCGGTGCCAGGGACCGACTTGAGCTTTGGCGGCTGGATGGCTGACCGCGCAGCCCGTATCGAGCGTGCGCTGGATGCGAAGTTGCCGGCCCCCGATGCGCATCCAACCCGGCTCCATCAGGCGATGCGGTATGCGGTGCTGGGGGGTGGCAAGCGGATCCGGCCGCTGCTGGTGTATGGCGCGGGCGAACTGACCGGGGCGGCCGAGTCTGCGCTCGACTGCGCTGCCTGTGCGGTTGAAATGATTCACGCATATTCGTTGGTGCATGACGACATGCCGTGCATGGACAATGATGTGCTGCGTCGCGGAAAACCAACAGTGCATGTGGCGTTCGGCGAGGCGATGGCGATGCTGGTGGGTGATGCGCTGCAGGCGCTGGCCTTCGAGTCGCTGGCCGCGGCCGTCGGCCAGGGCGCCGCGGCCGCCGCGGTGGTTACGATGCTCGCAGAGCTGGGGCGCGGGGCCGGGTCGCTTGGCATGGCAGGCGGTCAGGCGATCGATCTCGCAGCGGTCGGGCGCACGCTGTCGCGAGAGGCGCTCGAGGACATGCATCGACGGAAAACCGGTGCCCTGCTGGCTGCCTCGGTTCGGCTGGGCGCAGCCTGTGGTCGATCGCTCACCGAGCCCGAACGGTTACGCCTCGATCGATTTGCGCTGGCTGTCGGTCTGGCATTTCAGGTGGTTGATGACGTGCTCGATGTCGAAGCCGACTCGTCAACCCTTGGAAAAACCGCCGGCAAAGATTCCGAACAGAACAAGCCCACTTATGTTTCCGTGCTCGGGCTCGAACAGGCCCGGGTCCTGGCCTCGTCGCTTCGCGATGAGGCACGGTCGGCGCTCGCCGAACTTGGGCCGGGCGCGGCCCGGCTCGTGGCCATCTCCGACCTGATTGTGCAGCGCTCCTCCTGAGGATATCCGCCATGTCGAACTCCCATCCAGCCAGCCCGTTGCTCGACGCGATCGACCGCCCGGATCAGCTGCGTGCACTCGACCGGCAGCGTCTGCCGCAATTGGCCGATGAATTGCGCAATTTCGTGCTGCACTCGGTCGCAGGCACCGGCGGGCATCTGTCGTCCAATCTGGGCACGGTCGAACTCTCGATCGCGCTTCATTATGTTTTTCAGACGCCGCGCGACCGCATCGTCTGGGATGTGGGTCATCAAAGCTATCCGCACAAGATCCTCACCGGGCGCCGCACCGCGATGACGGGCTTGCGTCAGTTCGGTGGCATCTCAGGGTTTCCGCGTCGTGTGGAAAGCGAGTACGACACGTTCGGAACCGCGCATTCGTCCACCTCGATTTCGGCGGCGCTCGGTATGGCCGTGGCCTCAAGAATTGCCGGTGAGGGCGCGGGCCCCGAGCGGCGACGGCACATCGCGGTCATTGGCGATGGCGCCATGAGCGCTGGCATGGCCTTTGAGGCCATGAACAATGCGGGCGTGATGCCCGACATTGATCTGCTGGTTATCCTGAACGACAACGACATGTCGATATCGCCGCCCGTCGGAGCGCTGCAACGCCATCTTGCAAGGCTGATGTCGGGGCGGTTCTACGCGGCAGCGCGCGACATGAGCAAAGCGGTGCTGTCGGTGGTGCCGCCGATGTTGCAGCTGGCGCGTCGTTTCGAAGAGCATGCCAAGGGCATGGTGCTGCCTGGCACCATGTTCGAAGAGTTCGGTTTCAACTATGTCGGGCCGATCGATGGCCACGACCTTGATAGCCTCATTCCAACGCTGCAGAACCTGCGCGAGCGGCGCGGGCCCCAGTTTCTGCATATCGTCACGCGCAAAGGCAAGGGCTATCGCCGAGCCGAGGTCGATCCGATTGCCTACCATGGCCCCGGAAAGTTCGATCCGGCGGAAGGACTCAAGAAGCCCTCGGCGCCGGGCAAGCCCACCTTCACCAACATCTTCTCCGACTGGATCTGTGACATGGCTGCCGCCGATCGGCGGCTGGTGGCCATCACGCCCGCCATGCGCGAAGGCTCGGGTCTGGTTGAGTTCGAGAAGCGCTTTCCCGAACGCTATTTCGATGTCGGCATTGCCGAGCAGCACGCCGTCACATTTGCCGCCGGGCTGGCCTGCGAAGGGCTGAAGCCGGTGGTGGCCATCTACAGCACGTTTTTGCAGCGCGGATACGACCAGTTGATTCATGACGTGGCGCTGCAAAACCTGCCCGTTACTTTTGCGATCGACCGGGCCGGGCTGGTGGGCGCGGACGGCGCCACGCACGGTGGGTTTTTCGACTACGCGTTCCTGCGCTGTGTGCCCAACCTGGTGGTCATGGCGCCCTCTGACGAAGCCGAATGTCGCCAGATGCTGTCTACGGCATTCCTTCACGATGGGCCCGCAGCGGTCCGCTATCCGCGGGGTGCAGGCATCGGCGCAGTGCCCTCGAAAGACCTGGCGGTGCTTCCCATCGGCGTGGCAGAGCAGCGGCGGGAAGGTCGTCGCATTGCGATTCTCGCGTTCGGTACGCTCCTTGCCCCCTGCCTGGCTGCGGGCGATGCGCTCGATGCCACGGTGGTGAACATGCGCTATGTGAAGCCGCTGGATGTCGCCTTGCTGCGCGAACTGTCGCGTACGCACGATGCCTTCGTCACCGTTGAGGAGCACATGGTGATGGGTGGCGCGGGCAGCGCGGTGGCCGAGGCGCTGGCTGCCGAAGGGCTGTCGGTCGACCTGCTTCAGCTGGGGCTACCCGATCGCTTCATCGACCACGGCGAGCAGGGCAAGCTGCTGCAACTTGAGGGGTTGGACGCTGCCGGCATCGAGCGCTCGATTCGTCGGCGTTTTGCTGCGCTGCTGCCGGGCGCTGAGCCGCGGCTGGTCGCCAGTCGATCAGCCTAGGCTATGCTGAAGCGCGTCGAGCGTCGCCCTCGCCTCTGCTTGCGCCCGTCCGCTCTAACCTGAGTAAACGCATAGGTCTTTTACCCCTATGACATACAGGTTTATGGAGCATTGAGGCACCGACGCACGCCCGCGTCTACTATCCGCTCCTCACACAACAAGCGGGTCTGCGATCCGCAACCTCCTCGAAACCCTCATGGCCGCACTGATCGGCCGCCGGAGCTCTTATGAATACCCGCGATCCTCATTTCGTCAGCGCCCAGATGGCCGACGTTCAGGGCAGCCACGATGCGCGCAACATCGCGATCGGACTGGTGGGGGTGAAGGGGGTGCGCTACCCGCTGACCTGGGGAAAGGGATCAGAGGGTCAGCCGGCGGTGGGTGATTTCACGATGAGCGTGTCGTTGCCTGCGGATCAGAAGGGCACGCACATGTCGCGGTTCATTGCGATGCTGGAAGAGCGTTCGGCGTCGGGCGAGGGATTGGACGTTGCGGGGCTGGGGCAGATGCACGGCGAGATGCTGGAGCGGCTGCAGGCCAATCGCGGACGGCTGGAGGTGTCACTGACGCTGTTTGTAAGGAAGACGGCACCGGTATCGGGTGTGCAGAGTCTGATGGATTACCAGCTGAAGGTGGTGGTGGAGGGAGAGGTTGGCGCGGCGGTGACGGAGCTGCAGCTGGTGGTTCCGGTGACGAGTCTGTGCCCGTGCTCGAAGACGATCTCGGACTATGGTGCGCACAATCAGCGCTCGCACGTGACGATGTGGGTGCAGGCGAGGCCGGTGATGGAGCCGCAGGAGTTGATCCGGTTGGCCGAGGACGAGGCCTCGTGCGAGCTGTTCGGGGTGTTGAAGCGCGCTGATGAGAAGTACGTCACAGAGCGCGCGTACGACAATCCAAAGTTTGTCGAGGATCTGATCCGGGACGTGGCGGCGCGGCTGTCGAAGGATGCGCGGATTCGCCGTTATGCGGTGGAAGTGGAGAACTTCGAGTCGATCCACAACCATTCGGCCTGGGCTCGCATCGAATCCAACTGATCCCGTCGTTCGCGCACGGAGCTCAATCGTGATTCAGTCATCATCCGATCAATTTCGTTCGCCCGCAAAGCTGCTTCACTGGATCACAGCGCTGATCGTCATCGCGGTGGTGATCCCCGCGGGGGTGTGGATTCGCTACTTCGAACCCGCCGACCAGGCGTTCAAGATGCGGCTCTACAACCTGCACGAAAGCTTTGGTGTGGTGGTGTTTTCGCTGGTACTGATCCGACTGGTCTACCGGTGGCTCTATCCGCCGCCCGCCTGGCCGATGAATACCCCGGCCTGGGTTCGGTTGTTGGCAGGGTTCTCGCATGCAAGCCTCTACACCCTCCTCATCCTGATGCCCGTTACCGGGTTTCTCGCGACCAATGCGTGGGGCTTCCCGCTCAAGGTGTTTGAGGTGCTACCGCTTCCGTCGCCCATCGGCAAAGACGAGGTGCTCGCCAAAGCGTTGTCGTTCACGCACTGGTGCGGAGCGATCGCAATGGGTGTGCTTCTGACTGCACACATGGCGGGAGGCATCTACCACCGCTTCATGGCGCGCGATGCTCTGGCGCGCCGCATGTTCTAAGGTGGCCTCAATGAACTCCGATTTTCTTGCTGCCAGGCCTTCTGATGCGGCAGGCGCGGCGTCGCTCACCCCGCGTCGCGTGCTGTTTGGCGCGCTCGTCGCGCTTACGGCTGCGATGCTGTTGGCGCTCATGGCTGCGGCGCTGTTTCTGCCGGCAGGTGTCGACGGATGGGGCATTGCGATGCTCGCCGCGTTTGCGTTCACGCTGCCGTGGACAACCATCGGTTTCTGGAATGCGCTGATCGGATTTCTTCTGATGACGTTCTCGCGCGATCCCGAAGGTCTGGTCGCGCCGCACATGCGAAGCATCCGTGGCGATGAGGCCATCACCAGTTCCACCGCAATCGCTGTGTGCATCCGCAACGAGGATCCGGAGCGGCTGTCCCGCAATCTCGGCTGGATGTTGGAACGGCTGGCCGACACCGGCCAGGGTCGCTGGTTCCACGTGTATATGCTGAGCGACAGCAATCAGGCCGATATTCTGGCCGCCGAGCAGAAACTGGCGGATTCGCTGGCGGCTCGGTTCGAAGGGCGCGTTGCAGTGACCTGGCGTCAACGCGTTGGGGGCGAAGGCTTCAAGGCCGGCAATCTGCGTGATTTTCTCGATCGCTGGGGTGACCGGCACGAATACATGATCGTGCTGGATGCCGACAGTGTGATGACGCCCGCCGCGATGATGCGGCTGGTGCGAATCATGCAGGCCAATTCGCGCATCGGCATCCTTCAGACACTGGTCACTGCGCTGCCTTCTGACAGCGCGTTTGCCCGGGTGTTTCAGTTCGGCATGCGCCTGGGCATGCGCTCGTGGACGCTGGGCGCGGCATGGTGGCAGGGTGATTGCGGACCGTACTGGGGGCATAACGCAATCATCCGCATCAAACCCTTTGCGGAGCACTGCAAGCTGCCAGTGCTGCCCGGGCGGCCGCCGCTTGGCGGACACGTACTGAGCCATGATCAGCTCGAAGCGGTGTTGATGCGACGCGCAGGCTACGAGGTTCGGGTGTTGCCCGATGAAGGCGGCAGCTGGGAAGAAAATCCCCCGCACCTCATCGAGTTCATTCGACGAGACCTGCGCTGGTGCCAGGGCAACATGCAGTACTTCCGCTTCCTCGGAATGCCAGGCCTGCGTCCTGTGAGCCGCTGGCAGTTGTGGATTGCGATCGCGATGTATCTGAGCGGACCTGGCTGGATGGGTTTCACGCTGTTTGGGCTGATTCGCCAGGGGCCCATGGATGCCGAGCTGGGCATGCTGCTGCTGGTGCTGTCGCTTACCATGAACTTCGCGCCCAAGCTTGCAACCCTGGCCGATGTACTGCTCAGGCGGCGTTTGCGTGAGGCCTTTGGGGGGGCGCCCGCGGTTCTGGCAAGCGCACTGGCCGAGACGATTTTCACCATGGTGATCGTGCCAATCTGCGCCCTGTCAGTCACGCTGTTCCTGCTGGGTCTACCCTTCGGTCGGCAGGTTGGCTGGACTGCTCAGCAGCGTGATTCGGACGGTGTACCGTTCCGATTCGCGTTGCGGCGCCTGTGGCTTCACACCCTGGCGGGCATTGCCTTCGCGGTCTCGCTCTACCTGGTTGCGCCAGGTGCTCTGTGGATTGCTCTACCGTTCTACACGGGACTGGGTGCGGCCATGCTGATCGCGATCGTCTCGGGGTCGCCAAAAGTCGGCGCGCTCACACGCGAGGCCGGCCTCTGCCGACTGCCTGAAGAGGTGCGCAGCGCGGGCCCCGATTGCGCATCGGCGCTGCTCGGATTCAGTGCCGCCGCCGCTAGCGTCCGATGACGGCGCGGCGATGCCTGGCGGCTTGGGCCGCCGCGGTTACCTTGGGGCTGCCGTGGGTAGCCCCAGCCGCGATGCCGGTTGAATTCATCGATGCAAGCAAGCCCACCCGCTGCGCCGAAGAGGACAACATCTACGTCAAGGTAGAGGCAGCGGGCGTGCGCAGCTTCACGCTGTCTGCTGAGCACCCGCCATACATCTCGGCTGTGGTCACCGACAGCACAGCGCCCGATTTCACACACTGCGACATGAGTGGCGATCCCAAGCACTCATTCACGCCGCGTGAACTGACGCTGTATGAGGATGCGTCGATTCGGCTGGTGGGCCATACGTTTTTCAATTTCTGGCGACCCGATGTGGTCGAGGTCAGGGTGGGTGAACGGGTCGAGCGCGGTCTGCATCTGTTGCAGCTGCTGCGCCGGGGCCCGGTACGCGACATCGAAATCCTGGTGGTCTATCCGGCAGATGGCTACTGGCGCGCCAAACCGCTTCCGCCCTCGCAGCTACCCGACAGCGCCTACGGCAGTTCGTTTCTGTTTGGGCCGATCGAAGAGGATGGCAGACCCCTGGTGGCGATCCGATCCTTGACGTTTGATCCAGCCAGGCTGCGATTCACGCTGAGCTTTGCGCGCGGCGGAACCGGCTGGCTCGAAGTGAGCGAAGCCTCGCCCCAGCGAACCCGCGTCACCATGACGATGAGCGAGCCTTCCCGCGCCGGCTCGCCGTTTGCCGCGCTGCGGTCCATGCTGGTCACGGTCGACAATGCGGATGCGTCAGTCGCGTCGTGGCGGGATGCATCCGGCGCGCGGTCAGGGCCCATTATTGGTTTCGGTCGGGTGAAGGCTGAGGCTGCTCGTTTTGGCCGCGATCTCCCCTCGCGCCACAACCTGAGCGCGCCCGACCATCGGTTCGCCGACTTTACGTCGACGCCTGCTGTCCGTTGACAAGGTGAGTGAGCGATGAACGCGGTCACTGAACGGATTCCGATAGTCGAGGCCTTGCCGCCTGAACCGCCCCCGGTGGACAGCGCAGACTGGCAGGCGCTGCTCGCGATGCGCCATGGTCAGTCGGGCGCTGAGCCGACAGGCGAAGACGCAGCAATCATGGCGCTGTACCGCCCGCTCTGCGAGGTTCGCGTTGATCAGGGTTTCGCGATTGCCCATCTGGCGCAAAGCCTGGATGGCCGAATCGCCACGCTGGGTGGTGTGTCCCGGTGGCTAAGCGGTGACCAGGATCTGTTGCACACGCACCGGATGCGCGCGCTGTCGGACGCCGTCGTGGTCGGCGTGAGCACGGTTGCCTACGACGATCCGCAGCTCACGGTTCGGCGCTGCACGGGACCAAACCCGGTTCGGGTCGTCATCGATCCCGAATTCAGGCTTGATGGATCGCAGCGGGTGTTCACCGACCCCGTGGCCCCCACCTTGCTGGTGGTGGCTGCCGATCGCGCGCTGGGCCGACAATCGCTGGGTCACGCTCAGGTCATTGCCATTGAGCGCACGCCCTCTGGTGACCTCGATCCTCTGGCGATCCGGCGCGCCCTCGCCGAGCGTGGGCTGCGCTGGTTGTTCATCGAGGGTGGTGGAACGACGGTTTCGCGCTTTCTCAAAGCGGGTGCGCTCGAGCGGCTTCAACTCACCATTGCGCCAGTCATTCTTGGCTCGGGGCGTCCCGCGATCCAACTGCCCGCCATCGAAGATCTGCGCGAGTGTCTCAGGCCTGTCACCCGTCAGTTCGCATTGGGCGCCGACTGGATGGTGGAGTGCGTGTTCCGTGACTGAGGTGCTGTGGGTCGCGACTGACAGTCGCGTGCGTTGTGACTGAGTCTGCCCGCGCGTTCTGGGTCTGCGAACCGTTTCGCGGTGAGCTGCGTGACGAGCGCCTGGCCTTGCCCGCAGCGGGAGAGGCTCGAGTCAGAACGCTGGTAAGTGGCGTCAGCCGCGGCACCGAGACCTTGGTCTTCTCCGGCGCGGTTCCTCTCAGTCAAACCGCCTTGATGCGCTGTCCGCATCAGCAGGGCGAGTTTCCGGGACCCGTTAAATATGGCTATTCCTCAGTTGGAGTCGTCGATCAGGGACCCGAGCCGTGGATAGGGCAGCGCGTGTTCTGTCTGTATCCGCATCAGGATCGGTATGTGGTGCCAGTGGCGTCACTGGTACCGGTGCCAGAGGGTGTCCCTGCCGAACGTGCGGTGCTTGCAGCCAACCTGGAAACCGCCATTAACGGGCTGTGGGATGCCGCGCCACGAATCGGTGATCGGGTGGCGGTGATTGGGGCCGGGGTGGTGGGCGCGCTGTGCGCCGCACTGCTCGCGCGAATGCCGGGCATGCGGGTTGAATTGATTGATGTGGATGCGCGACGCGCTGAACTGGCGCGCGCGCTGGGTTGTCGTTTCGCCAAGCCCTCTGAGGCTGCGGCGGATGTCGACCTGGTGGTGCATGCGAGTGGGCATGCCGAGGGCCTTGCCACCGCGCTTCGCATTGCCGGCTTCGAGTCCACGGTTCTCGAACTCAGCTGGTATGGCGAACGCAACGTGAGTGTGCCGCTTGGCGAGGCATTTCATTCTCGCCGTCTGACGATCCGCTCGTCGCAGGTGGGGGCGGTGGCGACCGCACAGCGTGCACGCTGGACGTACCGCCGCAGGCTGGGGCTTGCACTGGACCTGCTCAAAGATCCGATCTTTGATGCGTGCCTGGGCGGGCGCAGCCGGTTCGAGGATTTGCCCGCCACGCTCACTCGGCTTACCCGCTCGCCCGATGGCGAGTTGTGCCATCGCGTGATCTACGACTGATTGCATCTCGCGCTTCTTCCTCTTACCCCTTCAGCCCTGGAGCTTCGCATGTACGCGCTTGCCGTTTCCGATCACATCATGATTGCCCATAGTTTTCGCGGCGAAGTCTTCGGACCCGCGCAAAAACTCCACGGCGCAACCTACGGCGTTGAGGTTGAATTTCGTCGCGCAGAGTTGGATGAGCATGGCCTGGTCTGCGACATCGGCCTTGCACTGCAGGTGCTGAAAGAGGTGCTTGCCGGATTCAACTATCACAACCTTGACGATCTGCCCGATCTTGCCGGCCGCAACACCACCACCGAGTTCATGGCCGGCGAGATCTTCCGGCGGATGAAGTCGCGCGTTGCCCAGGGCGCGGTGGGGCCCGGAACGGCAGGCGTCCTGGAGTCGATGCGCGTGGTGTTGCGCGAGTCCCCCGTGGCGTGGGCCAGCTTCGAGGGCTCGCTGCGTTGACACGCCGCATTGTTCTGGCCATACCCGGTTCGATCCTGCAGCGCACCGGGGGCTATATTTTTGCGCGACGCGTGGTGGAGGGCCTGCGTGCGCAGGGCCGGCATGTGGATGTTGCCGAGCTGTCCGGTCGTTTCCCGCTGGCTGACAATTCTGCTCGAGAGGCCGCAGCTGCAGCGCTTGCGCAGGCACCGGCCGATGCCGTAGTGGTCATCGACGGTCTCGCATTGCCTGCGTTCGATCATTCACTCATTCAGGCGGTCGCGCGACGGCCGGTGTTGGGTTTTATTCATCACCCGCTTGCACTCGAAACCGGTTTGTCACCCGGTCAGGCGGCCCGCTTGGGCGGACTTGAGACAGCGCTCTGGTCGCGCCTGTATGGCTTGGTTTGCGCAAGTCCCAATACCGCCCGGCTGGTGCAGGCCTCAGGCATTTCGCCACGACGAATCGCCATCGCAGAGCCTGGCGTCGATCTTCCCTCATCGTTGGGAGCCGTGGCTCGCCCGCAGCGCGTGGGCCCGGTGCGCCTGCTCTGTGTTGCCACCGTCACCCCACGCAAGAATCACCGAATGCTGATTGAGGCGCTGGCACAGGTTCGCTCACAGGATTGGCAGCTTGACTGCATCGGCAGTCTGGAGCGCGACCCAGCCACTGCAGACTCACTTCGGGCTGCAATCACCGCGCGGGGGTTGTCCGATCGGATCACGCTGCACGGCGAGCAGCCCGAGGACCGGCTCGAGCACGCCTGGCGAGAGGCCGATCTGTTCGTCCTTGCCTCCGACCACGAGGGCTATGGCATGGTGTTCACCGAGGCGCTTGCCCGCGCGGTGCCGATCGTCGCGACCCGGGTGGGCGCCGTGCCGGAAACGATTCCCGCTGCCGCGTGTCAGCTGGTGGCGCCAGGCGATACCGCTGCGCTCGCCGCGGTGCTTGAATCACTGATCACATCCAGCGAAGCCAGGCAACGGCTTGCCGAGGGCGCTCGTGCGGCGCGCGCGGCGCTGGTGCCCTGGCCGCTCGCGGCCGAGCGATGGGCTGCCGCGGTCGATCAACTCTGCACGGAGCGCATCCAATGAGCGGGTTCGATGCAGACTGGCTCGCGCAGCGCGAGCCCTTTGATCTTGCCGCGCGATCGCGCCTGCTCGAGCAGGCGTTCGCAGCCGAACTGGTTCGCAATCGGCCCCACGCAGCGATTCGACTCGCCGATCTTGGCGGCGGCACCGCTGCAAATTTTCGGGCGCTTGCGCCCCAGTTGGGCGGCGATCAGCAGTGGCTGCTGCTGGATCATGATGAGCAACTGCTCGCCGATGCGCCGGCCCGGATCGCGCGTTGGGCGCGCGCCCGCGGCTGGGAGGCTCGTGTCGCGGGTCAGCGCTGCGAGGTGCTGACGGGCGCGGCGCGCTGGGAACTGAGCACCCGGCAGATCGATCTGGCGCGGTCGCTCGAGTCGCTCGAACCAGGCGCATTCGATGGCATTGTCACCACTGCGTTTCTCGACCTGGTTTCACTGGGATGGCTTGAGCGATTCGCCCGCTGGCTGGTGGGTTCCGGAAAGCCGTTGCTGGCCACGTTGACGGTCGATGGTGTGCGTCGCTGGCATCCTGAGGCCATCGACGATGATCTGATCGAACGCGCATTCCTGCTGCATCAGGGGGGCGACAAAGGTTTCGGCGATTCGGTGGGGCCGGGCGCTGCGGCCGCGTTGGCACAATGCCTCGAAACACTGCGCTGCCCGGTCCGACTCGAACGCAGCGACTGGCAGATCGGCGCTGCCGAACCTGCGATGCTCGCGCGCATGGCTGATGAAGCGGTGGAGGTGGCGCGGCAGGTGGCCCCCGACGCGCAGGCTCGCATCGCGGGCTGGCGAATGACACGAGCGGCGCAAATCGATGCCGCCCAGGCATCGCTTCTGATCGGTCATATCGATTTGCTGGCGGTGCCCGATCGCTAGACGGTCGGTGTTCTGGGGAAAGGGATCAGGCGTCAGTCCCGGAAGTTCTGGTAGGCAAGCGGCAGGTCGGTGATCTCTTTTTTCAGCAGCGTGATCGCAGTCTGAAGATCATCGCGCTTGGCGCCGGTGACCCGAACCGTGTCGCCCTGAATGCTGGCCTGAACCTTCAGTTTGCTGTCCTTGATCAGGCGAACGATTTTCTTGGCCTGATCACCCGGTACGCCGTGTCGAACCGTGATCAGCTGCTTCACCTTGTCGCCGCCGATCTTCTGTATGTCGCCGATGTCGAGGAAGCGCACGTCGACGCCGCGCTTGGCGAATTTTCCAAGCATCACATCCCGTACCTGGCTCAGCTTGAAGTCGTCGTCGGCAAACGCGGTCAGTTCGCGCTCTTTCTGCTCGATGCGCGCGTCCGAGCCCTTGAAATCGAAGCGGTTGGCGATTTCCTTGTTGCTCTGGTCGAGCGCGTTGCGCACTTCCACCAGGTTGGCCTCACAGACGATATCGAATGACGGCATGTCGGAACTCCTTATCGGTTGAGGAGGAATCAGCGCAGCATCTTCTCGAAGAACATCGCCCTGCCCATGGCCGGGTCGAGCTGATAGGCCTCAAACCCTGCGGCGGCGTACGCTGCGACCGCAGAGCGGTTGCCTTCGAGCACTTCAAGCGTGAGTTTGCAGCAACCCGCTGCCCGCGCATGCAATTCTGCCTGCCTCAGCAGGGCGCTGGCGATTCCGCGGCGGCGATACGCTGCCGTCACCACGATGTCGTGAACGTTCAGCAGGGGCTTGGCCCGAAAGGTTGATACCCCTTCGAAGCAGTTGATGAGCCCTGCGGGGTGGCCGTTCGCAAAAGCGAGCCAGCCAATATAGTGGGCGCGGGCTGCCAGCACGTCGCACAGTGATGCCTTGACCTCACCGGCCAGCGGGCGCCCCCCGCCCTCGGGCGTGCACGCGTACTCATCAAGCAGCAACAGCAGCGCCGATCGGTGATGATCGCGCGCGAAATCAACCCGGACCACCGCCGGTTGAACAGGCGGCAGTGCGCCGGCTTGGGCGTTGACCTCAGTCATCCCGCTGTTCGTGCCTCCAGGGCTTCCCAGCGAACCAGGCATTGCGCAAGCTCGGTCTCGATGGCTGCATGCCGCTCTGCCAGTGCGCGCGCGTCGGTGCCCGCCTCCCGGTAAGTCGTGGGATCAGACAGCCGGGCGGCAAGCTGCGCCTGCTCGGCTTCCAGCGCATCGATTTGTGCGGGCAGGGCCTCGAGCTCACGCTGTTCTTTGTACGACAAACGCGAGCGGGACGATCGATTGGCCGCGCGCGACTCGGTTGTCGACGCCGCCTGTGTGGTCTCGCCTGCCGCGCGTGGCACGCTGGCGGGCGCGGGCGCTGCACCTTGAGCCGCGCTCGCCTGCGCCTGCCGCTCACGCGCCGCCACGATATCGGAATAGCCACCCGCATATTCGAGCCAGCGGCCATCGCTTTCGTGCGCAATGGACTGCGTGACGACCGCATCCAGAAATGCGCGGTCATGACTGACCAGCAGCACCGTTCCCGAATACTCGGCCAGCAGCTCTTCGAGCAGTTCCAGCGTTTCGATGTCGAGGTCGTTGGTGGGTTCGTCGAGCACCAGCAGATTGGTGGCGCGTGCGAACAGGCGCGCGAGCAGCAACCGGTTGCGCTCCCCGCCCGACAGGCTTTTGACGGGTGAGCGGGCGCGCTCCGGTGCAAACAGAAAACGGCCAAGGTAGCTCATGACATGCGTGCGCTGGCCGCCCATCTCGATCCAGTCCGAGCCCGGACTGATGGTATCGATAAGGCTGGCATCCTCATCGAGCTGCTCGCGCATCTGGTCGAAATAGGCCACCTCAAGCTGGGTGCCGCGCCTGACCTGACCTTCGTCGGCAGCGAGCTCTCCCAGGATCAGTTTGATCAGGGTGGTCTTGCCCGCGCCATTGGGTCCGATCAGGCCCACGCGGTCGCCTCGGCTTACCACGCAGTCCAGTTCTCGTACGACCCAACGGTTGCCCCAGGCTTTTCCGACACCCGTCAATTCGGCCACCAGTTTGCCCGAGCGTTCTCCCGAGTCGATTTCGATCCGCACGCGCCCGACGCGCTCGCGCCGCTGCTCGCGGGCACGCCGCAGCGATTCAAGCCGACGCACGCGTCCCTCATTGCGGGTACGTCGGGCCTCAACCCCCTGCCGGATCCAGACCTCTTCCTGGGCAAGCAATCGATCAAACTTTGCATTGACGACCGCTTCCTGCGCGAGTTCATCGGCCTTGCGCCGCTGGTAGGCGGCGAAGCTTCCCGGATAGGAGCGCAGCACGCCGCGGTCGAGCTCGATGATGCGGGTGGCCACGCGATCCATCAGCCGGCGATCATGCGTGATCAGCAGGGTGGCCTCGCGTCTGGCCGCGAGCAGATCCTCCAGCCAGCTGATCGACTCGATGTCCAGGTGATTGGTGGGCTCATCGAGCAGCAGCAGATCAGGCTCGGCGACCAGGGCGCGCCCCAGTGCGACGCGCTTGCGCGTGCCGCCCGACAGGTTGCCGATGATCGCATCGGGGGCGAGCCCAAGCTTGGACAGGATGCTGTCGATACGATGCGTGACCGTCCATGCGCCAGTGGTTTCGAGCTCGGTCTGCACGGCTGCGAGCGCGGCGGTGAGCGACTCCTGGTCGGTGATCGACAGGGCCTCGCCCGCAAGCGCCGAGGCAATCCGCTGATGTCGGTCGATCAGTTCCGCATGGTCAGGCAGCGCTGCGGCGACCGCCTGATGAACGGACTGCGCGGCATCAAACACCGGTTCCTGCGCAACATGGGCGAGGGTGCAGCCGTTGCGCCGCACGATCCGACCGTCGTCGAGCGCGATCTGACCGGCAAGCGCCTTCAGTAGCGACGATTTCCCGGTGCCGTTGCGACCGATCAGTGCGATCCGCTCGCCAGCGTCGATCGACAGCGCAGCGTCGTCAAGCAGCGCGACATGGCCGAACGCGAGCCGTCCGCCCTGTAGGGTAAGCAGACTCATCGGTACGGCTCACGCATTACGACTACGACGCGCGCGCCTTGCATGGCGCGCGTCATGCAGGGAATCAAAACGAGGTCTGATCTTCAGGGCGTTGCGTGGGCGATGAATTCGGCGGGTGCGCCATCGCCCCACTGCGAGCTGAGTCCTTCTTCGGCTGACAGCAGATTGGGCTTGGAGCTGTTGTTCAGCATGTCGGTATCGGCCCAGTGCTCATGCACCCGTCCCCAGGGGTCCTGCCAGTAATCGAAGATCTGACTGCCCAGCACATGGCGACCGATTCCCCACACATGCTTGTATTGGTTGGCACCCTTCAGATGCTCATGCCCCAGCATCACATCATCAAAATTCTGAACCTCGAACGAAATGTGATTGAGCCCGGTTTTGGGGCCCTCAATGCACAGGAAAACATGATGATCGACAAAGGTTTCGCCCCGGTCGCAGCGGTTGAATGAGGCGATGATGTTGTCGGGTGATCCGGCATAGACATCGTCGGAGCAGACCAATCCGAGGTGCTCGCGGTACCAGCGCACTTTTTCCATGGCGTTGGGCGTCATGTACACCGCGTGCGCCACGCGCTTGACCTGCGAGGGACCGCGGTCAAGCCGCATCAGCTCGCCCGCACGGCGCATTTTTTCGTCGCCCCAGTTAAGAACATGGCGGCGGGTGGGAAGCTTTTCGACCGGCTGCATGCCGGTGATCAGCTCGACCTCATATCCCATCGGGTCCTTGAACCGTACCCGCTTACCGCCGCCCGGCTCATCAACGTTTTCAATGCCCGATGCACCCGACACCTTGCTGGCTGCCTTGAGGTCGTCCTCGCTCTCGACATGAAACGCCAGGCCAATGCAGCGCGCGTCACTGCCCAGATGCGTCACGTGAATGCGGGCCTGAGGATCCGTGCCACGCATGAACAGGCGATCCTTGGTACGCGCCGAGACCTCCATGCCGAACCGGGTCAGGAATTCCTGCGATTGGTCGAGGTTGGGCGATTGCAGACGGCAGTAAGCGAGGTCGGTGACCTTCACGACGGGCATGACATTCCTCCGATGCAGTGCTGTGTGGATCCAGGAAACTGCGGGCTGCCGACCGATGTAGGCTCGACTGGGACAGCTGGCAGCGCTGGTTACGTTCAACGGGCTCGATGATAGGCCGGTTCAGGCCGATCGTCGATTGCCGGGTGCGGGTCCCTCTATCAGCCTCCTCTGTCAGCCTCCTCGCGCCCGCGACAGAACCTGATCGAAGTCAGGTGTCAGCCGATCGCCTCGCCAGCCGACATGATGGTCAGGGCGAATCAGGATATGGCCCGCGCCGTACAACTCACGCGCCGTGCTGCCCGCGATGCTGACGGTTTCGAGCGGCAGACCCGCCCGCCGTGCCTGCTCGGCGATTCTTTGAGCGTTGGCGTGATCGGCGCCGTCCAGGCAAAGCAGCGTGAAATCGCGGCCGAAACAGTCGAAGATTGCCCGATGCTCGTCGACCCAGAGGTGCGGGGCCCGTGCGCCAGGCGTTGCATGCGGTCGGTAGTGGGTCCAATCGTCGGTTGGCGCCAGCGCGGCGTCCAGGCCGATGAGCGGTGAGCCCGCATAAAACACGCCCAGGTGAATGCCCGGGATATCGAACTCGCGCCGCGCGTGTTCGGCAAGACGCTCGCCCAGCACCGCGCGCGCCACATGGCCTGCGTCGCTGTCGTGCTCGAGATGGTCAGGTAAGGGCAGCCGGCCAATACTCTCGGCCATCGCGTAGGAAAACCGGGTATTGCGGCGCGCGATCGGTTGCCGTTCCGCCTGGTAGCTGGCGAGCAGCGACGGCCTGGCCCAACCCTGGCAGACCGCAGCCAGTTTCCAGCCCAGGTTCACCGCGTCGTCGACGGCGGTGTTGTAGCCCTGGCCGCCGGTGGGCGTGAACAGGTGGGCGGCGTCGCCCGCGAGCAGCAGTCGCGGCTCAGGCGAATCGTCCGCGAAGCGCTCAGCCACCAGCATGTAGCCCGCAGTCCATTCGGACATGCCGATGATCTCGAAATCAAACGGCGCACCCATGGTGGCAACCAGGCCCCGCTCAGCGAATTCGCGGGTCGGTGCGACCCCTGCGGGCAGTTGTAGCGCGCAGGCGATCTGGCCGCTGCCATCAATCGAGATGGTGAGCCCCCGGCACTCGCGATTCACCGCCCAGTACTGCCAGGCGCGTTGCTTGCCCGTGGCTTCGTAAAAGCCTGGTGCGCGGAAATACACGGTGAGCATCCGGCCGCCCATGAAGTCGCGGTCGTCTTCACGCAGCCCCTCATAGCGGATGCCCAGCGCCTCGCGCACCCGGCTTCTCGGGCCATCGCAGCCCACCACGTAGTCGGCTTCGATTCGAAGGGGTCGGCCCGTCGCGGCGGATTCGCAATGGAGCCGACCTCCCGCATCGAGTCGTTCAACCGACACCACACCCGTCCCCAGTTGCAGGCTTACCGATGGATAGCGCCGCACCTGCTCGAGCAGTACGGGCTCGATCAGCATCTGCTGGCCGCGGTGCAGTGGCTCAGGGGTCGGCCAGCGGTCATCATGCGATGCGCGCCGTGAACGCGCTTCTTCCCGCGTCAGTCCTGGAAGACGCGCCAGCTCATGGCGCGCATAACGGGTGAAATACGCGATGTCCTGCGGGAAATCGGGCGGCAGTCCCTGGGCGCGGATCCGGTCAGCAAAGCCCAGCCGGCGGAAATGTTCCATTGAGCGCGCGGTGGTGGCATTGGCTTTTGGAAAGCGTGGCGGTCGTTCGTCTTCATCGATCAGCACGCAGGGCACGCCCCGGCGGCCCAACTCGATGGCAAGCACCATGCCCGCGGGGCCACCGCCTGCGATGGCGACCTGGGTCCTGAGCGTATTTGATTCGGAATCCAACCTGCTCTCCGCATGCGATCAATCGGCGGCAAGATAGTGCAAATCTGCGATTGATGAAACCCGACGTCGGCCGATTTACGCGTAAGCTTTCGCCGCCGTGCGGGTCTCAGGGCCCGGGTCTGATTCATGACAGGATTGTCGATGCAACTTTTTCGTCTGGACGGCAAGGTGGCCGTCGTCACGGGCGCGAGCCGTGGAATCGGCCGCGCGATCGCAGAACGACTGGCCGAACATGGCGCGCGGGTCGTGGTGTCAAGCCGCAAGCTCGAGGCCTGCCAGCAGGTGGTCGATGCAATTCGCGCGCGCGGTGGCGAGGCCGTCGCGCGCGTCTGCCACATAGGTCGCAAAGAGGATTTGCAGGCGCTGGTGAGCAGCACAGATGCCGAATGGGGCGGTATTGACGTGCTGGTCTGCAACGCCGCCGTCAATCCTTATTTCGGTCCGGCGGCGGGCATGTCCGACGAGGCCTTTGACCGCGTGATGGCCGCCAATGTGCGCAGCACCTTCTGGCTCACCAACATGGCGCTGCCTGGCATGGCCGAACGCGGTGGTGGCTCGGTGATCATCATCTCGTCAGTGGGCGGTTTCCAGGGATCCAACAAGATCGGCGCATACAACATCTCGAAGGCTGCCGAGATGCAGATCGCGCGCAACATCGCGATCGAGTGGGGCCGGCAGGGCATCCGTGCCAACTGTATTGCGCCTGGCCTGGTTCGCACCGACTTTGCGCGTGCGCTTTGGGAAGACCCGGCGATTCTGGCGCGCACCGTCAAACATTCGCCGCTTGGCCGCATCGGCGAGCCCGATGAAATCGCGGGTGCCGCGGTGTTCCTGGCAAGCCCCGCATCGGGTTTCATGACCGGTCAGACGATCGTGATTGACGGTGGCAGGCTGGCAGGATATCCCCATCTCGACGATTGACTGAGGCGTTGAACACCATGGAAATTCGCAAGCTCGGCACGACCAATCTGCGCGTCTCGGCCCTGTGTCTGGGCACGATGATGTTTGCCGACCAGACCGATGCGCGCGAGGCCGCAGCCATCGTGGATGCAGCGCGCGATCGCGACGTGAATTTCATCGATACCGCAGATGGCTACAGCCGGGGCGCCTGCGAGCAGATGCTGGGTCCGCTGCTGGCCGCTGATCGCGATCATTGGGTGCTGGCCTCGAAGGTGGGCAACCCAATGTCGAACCGGCCCAATGAAAGCCGCCTGTCGCGCAAATGGGTAGTGCAGGCGGTGGAGGCCAGCCTCAAACGTTTGGGAACCGACTATCTTGACATCTGCTACATGCATCGCGACTATGAAGACGATTCGCTCGAGGAGCCGCTGCGAGCCTTCGACGACCTCATTCGTGCGGGAAAGATCCGGTATTGGGGGCTGTCGAATTTTCGGGGCTGGCGAATCGCCGAAGCGGTGCGCCTGAGCGGTCAGATAGGCATGCCTGCGCCTGCGGTCTGCCAGCCTTACTACAACCTGCTCAACCGTCAGCCAGAGGTTGAAGTGCTGCCCGCCTGCCGCCACTACGGTCTTGGAGTGGTGCCCTACAGCCCGATCGCACGCGGCGTGCTCACCGGAAAATATGCGCCCGGTGCGGCGCCGGCGCCCGACTCGCGGGTGGGCCGCGGCGAAAAGCGGGTTCTCGAAACCGAGTGGCGTGAAGAGTCGCTTGCGGTCGCCGAGCAGCTGAAGGCCCGCGCGGCGGCTCGCGGCGCGTCGTTGCTGGGCTATTCGGTGGCCTGGGTGCTCGCGCACCGGGCAGTCAGTTCCGTGATTGCCGGCCCCCGCACGCTCGCCCAATGGCTCCAGTATTTCGAAGCGCTCGATCTGTCCTGGAGTCTGGAGGATGAGGCAGCGGTGGACTCACTGGTCAAGCCGGGCCACCCCTCCACACCGGGATTCAACGATCCGCGTTATCCGCTCGAATCGCGCCTGTCGCCGCGCTAGCCACGAGCCTGGGTTACAGGCGGCCCAGCAGCAGAAATTCCATCAGCGCTTTTTGAGTGTGGAGCCGGTTTTCGGCTTCATCCCAGACAACCGATTGCGGACCATCGATCACCTCAGCGGTGACCTCTTCGCCACGGTGCGCGGGCAGGCAATGCATGAAGCATGCATCGGTACTGGCCACGGCCATCATCTCGGCATCCACGCACCAGTCGGCGAAGGCTTTTCGCCGCATATCGTTTTCCTGCTCAAAGCCCATGCTGGTCCAGACATCGGTGGTGACCAGATCGGCGCCCCGGCACGCTTCAAGCGGATCGGAAAACTCTTCGAAGTGGTCGGTACCGAACAAGCCTGCGCGTTCCGGCTCAACCTCATAGCCAGGAGGCGTTGATACATGCACATTGAAGCCGAGCACTTCGGCCGCCTGCAGCCAGGTATTGCAGACATTGTTCGAGTCGCCAATCCAGGCAACAGTGCGCCCTTCAATGGAGCCGCGATGCTCAATGTAGGTGAAGATGTCAGCGAGAATCTGACACGGGTGGTATTCGTTGGTAAGGCCGTTGACCACCGGTACGCGCGAGTGACGGGCGAAGCGCTCGATGATCTCCTGCTCGAATGTGCGGATCATGACCAGATCGCACATGCGTGAAATCACCTGCGCGGCATCCTCCACCGGCTCTCCGCGACCCAGTTGTGAGTCGCGCGTGTTCAGGTAAATGGCCGAGCCCCCGAGCTGTTGCATGCCCGCCTCGAACGACAAACGGGTGCGGGTGCTGGCTTTCTCGAAGATCATCACCAGCGTGCGGTCGGCAAGCGGATGATAGGTTTCGTAGCGCTTGAAGCGCTCCTTGATCAGCCGCGTACGCTCGAACAGGTAGCGAATCTCGTCGCGGCTCAGATCACGAAACTGCAGAAAATGCCGGGGGCTCATGGCAGCGGGTTGATGCGTGGGTAACGGCAACTGGCGCAGAGGCCGTCAGGGCCGACCGAGCCGCGCCTCGATCAGCGGAATCAGGCGATCAAGCAGCAGCTGCGCCTGCTCGCGCGACAGGATGAGCGGAGGCAGCAGGCGCACCACACGGTCGGCGGTGACATTGAGCACGAGACCCGCCTCGAGCGCCAGCGTCACCAGATCGCCGCAACTGCGATCAAGCTCGATGCCTATCATGAGGCCCTGCCCGCGAACTTCCGCCACGCCGGGGTTGCCCGCGAAGTGGGACCGAATCTGGTCGATGATGAATCCACCCACCTGCGCCGCGTTACCGAGCAGATGCTCGGCTTCCATCGCTTCGATGGTGGCAATGCCTGCCCGCATTGCGAGCGGATTGCCACCGAAGGTGGTGCCGTGATTGCCAGGCTGAAACACCTCTGCGGCAACGCCATGCGCAACGACTGCACCGATTGGCACACCCGAGCCCAAGCCCTTGGCGAGTGGCATCACATCGGGAAGAACGCCCGCCCACTGATGCGCGAACCACTTGCCAGTACGGCCCATGCCGCACTGTACTTCATCGATCATCAGAAGCCACTGTTTCTCGTCGCACAGCCTGCGAAGCTCGCGTAAGTATTCGGCGCGTGCGGGCTGGATGCCGCCCTCACCCTGGATGGCCTCAGCGAATACGGCCACCACATTCGGCCGGTTGGCGGCGACCCGCTGGATTCCCTCGGCGTCGTTCAGAGACACGCGCACGAACCCCTCGACCAGCGGCTCGAATCCCTTCTGCACTTTTTCGTTACCGGTCGCCGAAAGCGTGGCAAGCGAACGCCCGTGGAAGGACTTTTCGTAGACAACGATTTCGGGAAGCGCGACGCCGCGGTCATGACCGTACTTACGTGCGATCTTGATGGCGGCTTCGTTGGCCTCGAGCCCTGAATTGCAGAAGAACACGTTGGTCATGCCGCTACGCTCAAGCAGCAGCCTGGCCAGCTGGTCACGCAAGGGATGCGTGAACAGGTTGGACACGTGAATGACCTTGCCGATCTGCTCGCGCAGCGCCGCCACCAGCGTTGGGTGGTTGTGCCCCAGCGTGTTCACCGCGATGCCTGACAGGCAGTCGAGGTAGCGTCGCCCCTGGCTGTCAAACAGCCACGCGCCGTCACCGTGCGTGAACACGATCGGTTGCTGCGCGTAGGTATTCATCAGGGGAGAGGTCGCAGCCATCGCGGGGCTCCTGGAAGCGTTGGCGGGAGTGGGCGGTCAGCCTTTTACGCGGCTCTTGTATTCACCGGTGCGCGTGTCGATTTCGATGCGATCGCCGATTTCGACGAAGGCAGGCACCGACACCTCAAGACCGGTGGGCTTGATTCGGGCGGGCTTCATGACCTTGCCCGAGGTGTCGCCCTTGACTGCGGGCTCGGTGTACTCCACCTCGCGTACGACGCTGTTGGGCATTTCAACCGAGATCGCGCGCCCGTCGTAGAACACCACTTCGCAGGCCAGTCCGTCATCGAGGTACTGAACCGCATCGCCCATTGACTCGGCTTCCACTTCAAACTGGTTGAACTCGCCGTCCATGAACACGTACATGGGGTCGGCGAAATAGGAATAGGTGACTTCCTTGCGGTCAAGCACCAGCACATCGAATTTTTCGTCCGCCTTGAAAACGG
The DNA here is from genome assembly GCA_016868375.1 of Betaproteobacteria bacterium. Lineage (GTDB taxonomy): Bacteria > Pseudomonadota > Gammaproteobacteria > Burkholderiales > Burkholderiaceae_E > SYIM01. The sequence continues at coordinate 23,358 of VGHA01000019.1, forward strand.
TTTCCATGGCTGAACCGTTCAGGAGGTTTTTCATTTTCATCTTGACGACCGCAGCATTGCGGCCCGATTTGTTGTACTCGGCCTTCTGAACGACCATTGGCTCTTTGCCAATCATGATCACGTTGCCGGTGCGAAGTTCCTGAGCGATTTTCATAAATGATTTCCGATCGGTGTGCGGCATTGCGCCTGCAAAATAAAACCCATCATTCTAGCCGATCAAGACAATATCGAGTCAGTTGTTCGGCGAGTGGGGTGTGGCGCGACAGGTGGTCCACCCAGGCACGGGTGTGCTGGCCAACCCGGTTCTGGCTGGCGAGATCGGCGTCGAAATCCCTCCAGGCAGCACCGATTGCGTCAGACTCAGACCCGTTCCAGGCCTGCATCAGCCCTTCGATCAGTGCCGGGGCTGCAGCACCCGGCGGGCTCACAGCCGCCATTTTGGCGAGAAACGCATCAAGTTTTCGCAGATGCGCGCCGTCGGGCTGTGGATACGCCTGCCACACAAATGGCACGGCAGCCCAGTGTGCCCTCAGCCAGGAATCCTCGCCTCGCACCGCATTGAACGCGCAGCTCCAGAGCAACTGGTCATAGCGATCCTGGCTCAGCATCGGGATCCTGACGAACTCGGCCTGACCTAGCCGCGCGCGCTCGCCTACCCCAAGTGGGTAGCCCAAGGCTGTGTTGAGCGCGCGCGGCGCCCGCCCGCTGGCCACGCAGACCAGGGTTGACGCGGCGCCGGTTGCGAGCGACCGCAACCAGGCGTCGAGCGGCGCGTCCGGGTAACAGAACAGGCTGAATACCCGCTGGCCGGGCTTGGGGGTGGCGCCCAGTTCGTCCAGCAGTGCCGCGGGTCCGCCTGTGGCTCTGAATGCATCGCGGCGCTCAAACAGATCGGGTTCGCGCGAGAGTCCCGCAGTGCGTTCGGTGAATCCCGGATAGAGAAAGTGCTCGCGGGCTGCGTCGACAGGCTTGACCGAAATCAGTCTGTGGCAGTCCTCGACCCAGTTTTCCGCGCTCAGATACTCCAGCTGAATCCAGAGCGGAATGCGCGGGCCGCCGGCAAGGTGCGCCCGCAGCCAGGCGGGTGGCTCGCAACCGAATGCGCTGACAATGACCGACGGTAGGGGTGAATGCGGTACCCGCTCGATGTGGGTCCGAGGAACGATCCGGACACCGTCGATGCGAGGCGTTGATCCAGGGTCGGCCTGTGAGCCTGAGGGCACCCACTGTCTTAGCCTTGGCTCGATGGCGGCAAGCGTTTCCGGCTGATCGATAATGAGCGTTGGCTCGAAGGGATGCCAGTTGGCCAGTTGTCTGGCAAGCCGCCAACAGACGCCAGCATCGCCGAGATTGTCCACCACCTGGCACAGAATCCAGAGCGGATGCCGAGCGTGACTGGCGCGCGCGCGCGGGGTTGCCTGCACGGGGTGGCGTCGGGCTAAAGCCAGTCTGAAGGGGGCGGATCAGCTGTTCCGGTCGGGCTTTCCGAACAGCGAGTCCAGCCGGGCGCGGGCGTCGGCCGCCCGAACGACCCGGCCGCGCTCGGTCACATACTCTTCCTCGATTCGGTCGGCATAAAACACCGCGGGGTTGGGCGCTGCCACCAACCGCCTCCAGACTTCGGCGGGCACGTCTTTGAAAGCCTTGACCTCGCCTCCCGAGAATTCGATTTCCAGCCGGCGGTCCATGGCGTCATAGGCTGCGCCGACCAGCCGTCCGCCGCTAAGCTTGCGTCGTTCCATTGCGTGTTGTCTCCGTCGCTGCGCTTACCGCCCGCGCGCAAGGCCTTCGCGGCGCGGATCCGTGCCACTCTCCAGGATGCAAGAGTCGCCCAGAGTTGTGCAAGTCCGCATGATGCCGTGAATCCCGCTGGTCATTGGCGTGATCATGATGCGATGGGCTCGTGCTGCCAGCGGCCCGGCCAGCGCCACGGCAGCGGTATCGGCCTCGAGTTCGGTGGGACCATTGCGGCTGCCAAGATTGGGCGCATCGATGGCCTGTTGTAGCGCAACACCCTCATCGAGCACGGCCACGAGCGTGCGGGCGACATGGTTGATGATGGCGGGCCCTCCGGGCGACCCGATCGCAAGCCTGAGCGAGTGTCCGCCAACCGTCACAGGCGCCGACCCGGTGGCCTCGAGTGTTGTCCGTGTTGCCGCGGTTGCCTCCGCTTCGGGGCCAGGCACAGGCTGAGGGGTTGGTGCCGTGGCGTTGCGGTTGAATACCAGCGTGGGTGCCATCGAGCTGCGTGGTCGCTTGCCGCCCTCGACACGGTTCGCCACTGGCCCGTTGCTGGTGTGCGGCACGAACGAAAAATCGGTCAGCTGATTGTTGAGCAGAAAGCCTCGCACCATCAGACGCGCGCCAAATGCATGCTCGATCGACGAGGTCAGCGCCACGGTTCGCCCCTGCCCGTCGATGACCGATAAATGGGTGGTCGATTCGACCTCGGTTTCAATGGCCGCGCGCGGCTCGGTCTGGGCGAGAAACCGCTCGGGGTCGCCCGGTGGCGCCAGATCGAGTGACACCGGACCAATCAGCGCGGCCCGGGCGCGCAGATACCGCGAATCGAGCAGTGCGGCGACCGGTACGCTCGCGTAGGCTGGATCAGCAACCCATCGATCACGGTCCGCAAACGCAAGCCGTGCCGATTCCGTGAAGCGATGTACCCGGGACGGATCCTCAAATGGATTGCCGGTACCGGTTACCCCGCCGGGCGCGCGATCAGCCGCCGAACGCTTCGCCAGATCGTTGAGCGTGAGAATCTGCGCAACCGCGATCCCGCCGGCTGACGGGGGTGGCATGCCGCAAAGCAGCCACTCGCGATAGCCGGTGCAGAGTGGCGTGCGCCGCAGCGCCTGGTAGTGACGAAGGTCGTACTCGGTGAGATCGCCGGGGCGCGTGGCGTGGCTGCGCACCCGCTCAACCAGATCCCGTGCGATGGGTCCGTGGTGCAGCGCATCGGCGCCATTGCGCGCGATCGCGGTCAGCGTGTCGGCGAGGGCCGAATTGCGCAGCCGGTGGCCGACTGGGTGAGGACGACCGCCTGCGTCGTAGTACAGCGCAGCGGCCTCCGGATCGTCGCGAAGCCAGCGTTCGCGTGCGAGCAGCGCATGCAGGCGCGGCGTCAGGTCGAATCCTTCGTTCGCCAGCCGGATGGCAGGTTCGAACAGACTGGCCCAGGGTAGCCGACCCTGGTCTCGATGCGCGAGTTCGAGCATTCGGATCAGGCCCGGTACGCCGACCGAGCGGCCGCCTATCACCGCCGCCGCGAAGCCCAATGGCCGGCCCGTAGCATCGAGAAACCGATTACCGCTCGCGCTCTGGGGAGCCGTTTCCCGACCGTCATAAGCCTGGACCTGTGCCGTGGCAGGATCGAAATGCAGCAGAAAGCCGCCACCGCCCAGGCCGGATGATTGTGGTTCCACCAGTGCAAGCACCGCCTGCGCAGCAATCGCGGCGTCAATGGCATGGCCACCGGCCTCCAGCATCGTGAAGGCTGCCTCGCTTGCGAGCGGGTGCGCGGTGACCGCCAGAAATTCGCGCGCTCGCACCACCGCTTTGGGGCTTCGCCCGCTGGCGGCCTCGGGCTGCGCCGGGCCGATGGACGAATCCGGGGCGGCGGCAGTCGCCGCCGTAGTGGTTGATGCGGTGTGGACCGCAGGCTGCGCCTGCAGCCCGGATACGCTTGCGAGCGCCCACGCGGCAATCCACCGGTGCAGCGCAACCGGCAGACGAAACCCCCACGGATGCGAGCGCGTGGCCATCGGTCCATGATAGCGTGCGCATCGCCAATTCAAGCCTGGAGCTGCCTCTCAATGAATACGATCAGCGACGCCCTCAATGCCCTCCGCGAAGGCCGTACGACTGCCCGAGCTTTGCTCGAGGCGAGCCGCGACGCGGCAGGTGCCGCGGCCAGCCTCAATGCGCTCGCCTGGGTGGACTGGGAGCAGGCGGCGCGTGCCGCCGATGCGTTGGACGCCTTGCGTGCGAGTGGCGCACCGGCTGGACCACTGCACGGCATTCCCCTGACCGTCAAGGATCTGTTCAACGTGGCTGGCATGCCGACCCGTGGCGGCACCCGCGCGCCGCTGCACGAGTTGGGCACCGCAGAGTCCAGCCTCGCCACACGGCTCAGAGAGGCAGGCGCGCTGATTTTCGCCAAAACCAACCTGCACGAGGTGGCGTTGGGGGCCACCGGCGAGAACCGCTGGACGGGGGATGTGTGCAACCCCTTCGATCCTGAGCGCCAGGCGGGCGGATCGTCCAGCGGGGCGGCAGTGGCGGTGGCAAGCGGTATCGGGCTTGGCGCAGTCGGCAGCGATACCGGGGGCTCAATCCGCATTCCGGCCTCGTTTTGCGGGGTCGTCGGCTTCAAGCCAAGCTATGGCGCGATTCCGCTGGATGGTGGACTCAACCTGTCGTGGACCTGCGATCACGCGGGGCCGCTCGCGCGCAGCGTCGCCGATTGCGCGCTGCTCTTTGAGGTGATGTCGGGCCGCTCGACCCGACACGGTGCGGTTCCGCGGGCCCCCAGGCTCGCCATTCCTGCGGGCTGGCTGCGTGGTCGCCTGCAGCCCGGCGTGCGGGAAGTCTTCGAACGTCTCGTGGCGTCGCTGCGCCGCGACGGCGTCACCGTGATGGAAATCGATGCCCCGTTGATTCCCCGGGGCTGGGACGCCTACACGCCGCTGGTTCGCGCCGAGGCTGCCTGGGTTCATCGGCGCGCGCTCGCTGATGGGGGCGAGGGTTTCTCCGACATGGTGGCGCCGCCCCTGCGTGCAGGGTTATCGGTATCGGCCTCCGATTACATCGCCAGCCTGAAGGTTCGCGAGTCGCTGACTGCTCAGCTGGAGGCCGTGTTGACTGATTGCGACGCGCTGATCATGCCGGGCAACGCGGTCCTGCCCCCGAAGCGCGGCCAGACTGAGGTATCGACCGAGGGCGGCACCATGTCGGTCAGGGATGCGCTGCTGGGGCAGACCGCTCCGTTCTCATTTGCGGGGCTCCCCGCGCTGGTGCTGCCCACCGGACTCGTTGAGGGTCTGCCCACCAGCCTGCAACTGGTGGCGCGCCGCGATGCCGATGCCAGCCTTCTCGCGCTGGCTCACTGGTTCGAGGCGCGCCTGTCCAGCCAGGCGGGCTGAGGCATCGATCGCGTTTAGCGCGGGGCCATCCGGATCGCGCCGTCGAGCCGGATGGTTTCGCCGTTGAGCATCACGTTGGCGAACACATGGCCGACCATCTGAGCGTATTCGTCGGGGCGTCCGAGGCGCGGTGGGAAGGGCACCTGCTTGCCAAGCGACTCCTGAGCCGCGGGCGGAATCGACTGCAGCAGGGGCGTCAGGAACAGGCCTGGCGCGATCGTGACCACGCGGATACCGTCCCGAGCAAGCTCCCGGGCGATGGGTAAGGTCATGCCCACCACGCCGCCCTTGGAAGCAGCATAGGCCGACTGCCCGATCTGGCCGTCGAAGGCCGCGACCGATGCAGTGTTGACGATGACACCGCGCTCGCCTTCTTCGTTAGGGGCGTTGCTCATCATGGCAGCGGCGGCAATCCGGATCATGTTGAAGGTGCCGATCAGGTTGATCTGGATGACTCGGCTGAAGGCCTCGAGTGGCAGCGGGCCGTCTTTGCCAACGGTTTTGCCGGGGGAGCCCACGCCCGCGCAATTCACCAGCCCCACCAGCGTACCCATTGCACAGGCGGCGCTCACGGTGGCCTTCGCATCGGCATCCGAGGTGACGTCACAGCGCACGAACTGCGCGCCCGAGCCAAGCTCGGCGGCGAACCGGTTGCCGAGCTCAGCATTGACGTCGGCGATCAGCACCTTGCCACCGCCCGCCGCGATCATTTTCGCTGTTGCACCCCCCAACCCTGATGCGCCGCCGGTGACGATGACAACCTTGCCCTGAGTATTCATGGTTTGCTCCCTGAAAAATGGTGACCGCACTAAGCCGATTGTGCAGTCGACGCCTGAATCCTGGTCAGTGCGACGCGCCCAAATGAAAAGGGCGGCCCGGAAGGCCGCCCGTTTTCGATCAAGTCATCCGATTTACAGCAGCGGCACGATCAGCAGCGCCACGATGTTGATGATCTTGATGAGCGGATTGACTGCCGGACCCGCAGTGTCCTTGTAGGGGTCACCAACGGTATCGCCCGTGACAGCGGCCTTGTGAGCATCCGAGCCCTTGCCGCCGTGATGGCCTTCTTCGATGTACTTTTTGGCGTTATCCCAGGCACCGCCGCCGGTACACATCGAGATGGCAACGAACAGGCCGGTGATGATGGTTCCCATCAGCATGCCGCCCAGCGCCTTCGGACCCAGCACCAGACCCACGACCACGGGCACGATCACCGGCAGCAGCGACGGGATGATCATTTCCTTGATCGCCGACGTCGTGAGCAGATCGACCGCGCGCGAGTAATCGGGCTTGGCCGTGCCTTCCATGATGCCCTTGATCTCGCGGAACTGGCGACGGACCTCCTCGACCACCGCGCCAGCCGAGCGACCAACGGCCTCCATGGCCATGGCGCCGAACAGGAAGGGGATCAGGCCGCCGATGAACAGGCCGATGATGACCATGTGGTCCGACAGATCGAACTTCACCTGGATCTTTGCCGACTCGAGTGCGTGCGTGTAGTCGGCAAACAGCACCAGCGCTGCGAGACCGGCCGAGCCGATCGCATAGCCCTTGGTGACCGCCTTGGTGGTATTGCCCACCGCATCAAGCGGATCAGTGATGTTGCGCACTGATTCGGGCAGATCGGCCATTTCGGCAATGCCGCCCGCGTTGTCGGTGATCGGGCCGTAGGCGTCAAGCGCCACCACGATACCGGCCATCGACAGCATGGCGGTTGCCGCGATTGCGATGCCGTACAGGCCAGCGAGCCAGAACGAGGCCAGGATGGCCGCGCACACCATCAGCACCGGCCAGGCGGTGGATTTCATCGATACCGCGATGCCCGCGATGATGTTGGTGGCATGGCCGGTGGTTGAGGCCTGCGCCACATAGCGCACGGGTCCGTACTGCGTGCCGGTGTAGTACTCGGTGACCCAGACGATCAGGCCGGTCAGCACCATGCCCACGACCACGCACAGCCACAGGTTCATGACCGTCAGGCCCTTGGGCAGTGTTGCGCCCGCGAACATCCACTGGGTAATCGGATACGACGCGATGGTCGCGATCACGCCGGCAACGATGAGGCCCTTGTAAAGCGCACCCATGATGTTGGTATCGCCCGGCTTGGCCTTGACGAAGATGCAGCCGATGATCGAGGCGATGATCGACAGACCGCCAAGCGCCATCGGGTAGACCACTGCCTGCATTTCTGCGCCGGTCACCATCAGTGAGCCGAGCAGCATCGTGGCAATCAACGTCACGGCATAGGTTTCGAACAGGTCAGCAGCCATGCCCGCGCAGTCGCCCACGTTGTCGCCCACGTTGTCAGCGATGACCGCGGGGTTGCGGGGATCGTCCTCGGGGATGCCGGCTTCCACCTTACCCACCAGATCGGCGCCAACGTCTGCGCCCTTGGTGAAGATGCCGCCGCCCAGACGCGCGAAGATTGAAATCAGCGATGAGCCGAAGGCAAGGCCGATCAGCGGCTTGAGCACATGATGCAGATCGGTGATCTTGCCTGCGGATCCGACCAGAAACGCGTAGTAACCCGCCACGCCCAGCAGACCCAGGCCAACCACCAGCATGCCGGTGATCGCACCGCCGCGGAACGCGACGGCCAGCGCCTCGTTGAGACCCACGGTGGCCGCCTGCGCGGTGCGCACATTGGCCCGAACCGACACGTTCATGCCGATGTAGCCCGCGGCGCCCGACAGCACGGCGCCGATGGCAAACCCCACCGCGGTCGACATGCCCAGACCGGGTATCACCGCGATGATGATGAAGAGGATCACGCCGACCAGTCCGATGGTGCGGTACTGGCGGTTTAAATAGGCCTTCGCGCCCTGCTGAATCGCCGCAGCGATTTCCTGCATCCGGGCATTGCCGGCATCGAGCCCGACAATCCAGCGGCTCGACACGATGCCATACAGCACCGCGATGATGCCGCAGGCCAGCGCGAGCCAGACGCCCGCAGTGGTTGCAGTCATGATCCTTCCTCCGTTGTTACCTATGGTTTAGTTTGATAAAGCGGCCGGATTTTACACGGGCATGACCGTTGGTCACGACCCGTCATGACTGCAGGCATCTCGCGAAGCGCGCGCAGGCCGCTTCGGGAGCGCAGGAAGGCGGTGTGCCGGCCGCGTCAGCCAGCCAGTGCCTCGAGTGCTCGCGAGGTGATCGCGTCCACGCTTCCCAGACCGGAAATTCGCCGATAGCGCGGGGCCCCGGGTTGCTGGGCGGCGGCCCAGTTGCCGTAGTAGTCAACCAGCTGACGGGTTTGGTCGTGATAGACCGACAGGCGTTTACGAACGGTTTCCTCGCGGTCATCGTCGCGCTGCACCAGATCTTCGCCAGTGTCGTCGTCTTTGCCGGCGACCTTGGGCGGATTGAACCGGACGTGATAGGTGCGGCCGCTTGCCAGGTGTACCCGACGGCCACTCATGCGCTCGATGATCTCGGAATCCGGAACATCGATCTCGAGGACGAAATCAATGCCGACGCCGGCTTCCTTCATGGCCTCGGCCTGCGGGATGGTTCTGGGAAAGCCATCGAACAGATAGCCTGCCGCGCAGTCAGGCTGCGCGAGCCGGTCGCGCACCAGACCGATGATGATGTCGTCAGACACCAGCCCGCCGGAATCCATCACTTTTTTGGCCGCCAAGCCAAGCGGCGTACCGGCCTTGACCGCTGCGCGCAACATGTCGCCAGTGGAAATTTGCGGAATACCAAAGCGGCGGGTGATGAACGCAGCCTGCGTGCCTTTACCGGCGCCAGGGGCGCCCAGGAGGATCAGACGCATAGGGATTTCCCGAAAGAGGGTTACCGCGAGCGTACCGTCAAAGACGAGGACCGGTCAATTTGAGGTGTTTGCCCACAGACTTCGAATGCGCTCGAGATCGGCGGGCGTATCGGCCCCGGCTGGCGGTGCAAGGTCGGTGACATGCACGGCAATCTCGAAGCCATGCCACAGCGCCCGCATCTGTTCGAGCGATTCGATTTTTTCAAGCGGCGCGGGCGCCAGCGTCGGGAATTGCCTGAGAAAGCTTGCGCGATAGGCGTATAGCCCAATGTGTCGGAGCGGCAGGCCCAGGCCGGCAAGCACTGGAGAAATCGAATCTGCGGGCAGGGCGACGACGGCTGCATCACGTTCGAACGGAATCGGTGCCCGGGAAAAGGTCAGGGCGCGGCCCGTTGAGTCGGTCACGAGTTTGACGACATTGGGATTGCGAAACTCGGCGTCCGAATGGATCGGGTGCGCGGCCGTGGCCATCGCACAGGCAGGATTGGCCGCCAGCGTTCGCGCGACCGCAGCAACCAGGGGCGGCGGCACCATGGGCTCATCACCCTGAACATTGACGACGATGTCGCTGTCGGCCAGTCCGAGCAGTTCGGCGGCTTCAGCGAGCCGGTCAGTGCCCGATGCGTGGTCGGCGCGCGTCATGACCGCAGTGAATCCCGCTTCGCGCACGCTTGCCGCAATGCGTTCGGAATCGGTAGCGATTGCGACCCGCTTTGCGCCGGAAGCCAGTGCGCGCTCGGCAACGCGAACCACCATGGGCTTGCCGCCGATCAGCGCAAGCGGTTTATCGGGCAGACGGGTGGAGGCAAGGCGTGCGGGGATCAGCGCAACGAAGTCGGTGTTCGAGGCCACGTCGGGGCGCGCTCAGCCGAGTTCGGAATCGTCGAGTCGCCGCGCTTCATCGACCAGCATTCGCGGGATACCGTCGCGAACCGGGAAGGCCACTCGATCTGCGATGCACAGAAGCTCCGAATCAAGGCTTGCGCCATCGGCCGCCGTGCCGCCGCGCTTGTGGCGAAGGGCGCCCTTGCAAATCGGGCAGACCAGAATTTCAAGCAGGCGTGAGTCCAACGAGTACCTCGGTCAGCCAGTCGATCATTCGGGGATCGGGTTCAGCGCTGACCTCAAGTGCCCAGCACCGGCGGTCGGCAAACTCAGCGCATTTTACAGCGTCCTTGCTGGTCATGACGATCAGGTCGGTGCGCAGCTCACTGAGCACCGTTCGGTCGATCGGGTCATGGTCGCCAAGGGCGATCGCGTTGGCTGTCAGCCCAAGCGCCGCGAGCATGTCAAAAAAACGCTGCGGTTCCCCGATGCCGGCAAGCGCTGCCACGGTGCGCTTGCCAACCCAGTCAGCGAATCGGTCGGCATCCACTGGCTCGGCCTCGCCTGTCAGCGATACGAACCGCCTGGCCGCCATCCGGAAGCCGAAAATTCTGGGATGAGCAACGGGCGATGTCGCGGGCTCATTGAGCGCGATCGCATCGATCTGATCGAGCGCACCCAGCGACTCCCTGAGCGGCCCTGCCGGTAGCAGTCGGCCGTTGCCCACGCCCCGGCGATCGAACACCGCAATCTCGACGCTGCGCGGCAAGGTCGTGTGCTGGAGGCCGTCGTCAGACACAACCACGGTCAGTTCCGGGTGCATGCGCAGCAGCAGCGTCAAGGCTTCGCCGCGCCGGCGGCCCGCTGCAACCGGTGCCCCGCCCCACCGTGCCAGCAGAATCGCCTCGTCGCCATGCTCGGCTGCATCGCTGTCCGGGGGTACCAGTCGTGCCGCCTGACGATGGCCGCGATAGCCGCTGCACAGCAGACCTACCCGGTGGCCGCGCGTGCGAAGCGCATCCGCAATCGCCAAGGTAAGGGGCGTCTTGCCCGCGCCGCCCACCACCAGGTTGCCCACGACGATCACCGGGCACGCTGGCGCCGGCAGCGCCTGAGTTCGCCTGCGCCGCCGACCGCTTTCCCACGCGGTGATCCAGGCAAGCGGCGTGGCCAGCCAGCAGCCTGCTCTTGCAAGGGGGTCAGTACCGAACCAGACCCGGCTGAGCAGCGTTTCGGCCGCGCGATGTCGCGCTGTGGGTGGCGGGCGGGAAGAGGTGGGGGTCATGCGACGTGCGGCGAGAGACGACTCACGGGTTGACAGGGGCCTGAAGGTTAACCGGCGACGGCGTCCGGCAGGGAGCGCCGCGGACAAACCAGACCATTGTCCTGCGGCCGATAAACTCCCCGCAAGCGGCGGTCGCGCGCATGTGGAAAACTATGTGCACAACTGGCGCCGCGTTTCGGGCTGGCTGCGCGATCGTCTGGCCCCGCTCGAAAAACGCCTGAAACGAAAGATTTTTTAGGTAATTAAATCAATGACTTGCGATTTTCCTCAGAGAGCGCTCGGGCGTTACGGACTTTATCCAGCATTGGCGAGGGTTTGTGGATAGGTTCGCGTCCGCAGGCCCCGCCACGCCTCGCTCTTCAACTGCCGACCCAGGATTCATGCGGGAAATCCTCACGGTTTCCCAGCTGAACCGCACCGTCAGTGGCCTTCTTGAACGAAGCCTCCCGTTGATTTGGGTGGGCGGCGAAATCTCCAACCTTACCCGCGCCGCGAGCGGCCACTGGTACTTCACCCTGAAGGATGCAGGCGCGCAGGTCCGGGCGGTGATGTTTCGCGGGCGTGCGCAGGGCGTCGGGTTCGTGCCGCGCGAGGGCGATCGCGTTGAAGTGCGGGCATTGGTCACGCTCTATGAGGCCCGGGGCGATTTCCAGCTCAATGTCGAGCTGATGCGCCGGGCCGGAAGCGGCGATCTGCACAGGCGTTTTCTCGAACTGAAGGCCCGTCTTGAGACCGAGGGTCTGTTCGATTCCGCTCGCAAGCGCGCGCTGCCGCGGCTCCCAGGCCGGATCGGTATCGTGACCTCGCCGCAGGCCGCTGCGCTGCGCGATGTGCTCACGGCACTGGCGCGGCGGGCTCCGCATGTGGAGGTGGTGTTGTACCCGGCGCCGGTTCAGGGCGCTGATGCGCCGGAGCTGCTGCGGCGCGCCGTGCTTCAGGCAGGCAGCCGCCGCGAGTGTGACGTGCTGCTGCTGGTTCGCGGCGGCGGCTCCATCGAGGACCTCTGGGCCTTCAACGATGAGGCGCTGGCGCGCGCGATTGCCGCCTGCCCGGTTCCCGTCGTCTCTGGCGTTGGTCATGAAACCGACTTCACGATTGCTGATTTTGTTGCCGATCTGCGAGCGCCCACGCCGACTGCTGCAGCCGAACTTGCCGCAGCCGAGCGTACGGAACTGCTCGCCGAGGTGGCGGGATGGCTGGATCGCGCCGCGCGGCTGCTTGCGCGTGACCTCGATCGGTCCTTCCAGCGCCTGGACCTTGCCCTGGCGCGGCTTCGCCCGCCGTCGGAGCAGTGGCGCGAGCGCGCGCATCGACTGGCGCTGATCGAAGCCCGCCTGTCTGCGGCGGTGCGCGAGGGGCTTGCGCGCAGACGATCGCTGGCCGAGCGGTTGCATGCCCGACTGCGCCCGCCGTCGGTGGCCAGCGCCAACCTCCGGGTCGATGCGCTTCGTGCTCGGATGGTGCAGTCAACGCGGCGTGCAGCCGATGCCGCAGACCAGAGGCTGCGCGCGCAGATTCAGGCGCTCGAGCTGGTGAGTCCGCTGGCGGTGCTGTCCCGGGGCTATGCAATCGTCCGCGATCGCGAGGGGCGGGTGGTGTTCGATGAGCGTGGGCTCGAAGCGGGAGCGGCCCTGCGCATTCGAGTGGCTCGCGCCGAAGTGGAGGCCACCGTGGCGCACGCGCGACCGGTTTCAACCGACGTGTCGCCGGCAGACCGCGCTTCCGATTGACCGGGGCGCCGGTACGGTCCGCATTGAGGGGTGTGCGCTTTACGCCTAGAATTTGTGTTTTGTCTGACTGCCACGATGAGGATGATCACGATGGAACACACGCTTCCCGCCCTGCCGTACGCCCCCGATGCGCTCGCGCCGCACATGTCCAAAGAGACGTTTGAGTACCACCACGGCAAGCATCATCAGGCTTACGTCACGAACCTCAACAACCTGATCAAGGGCACCGAGTTTGAGTCCATGGGCCTGGTTGACATCGTTCGCAAGTCAAGCGGCGGCGTGTTCAACAACGCGGCTCAGGTCTGGAACCACACATTTTTCTGGAACTGCATGAAGCCCGCCGGCGGCGGCGAGCCCTCGGGCGCGCTGGCAGCTGCCATCAATGCGAAGTGGGGCTCCTACGCCGCGTTCAAGGAGGCGTTCACCAAGAGTGCGGTGGGCAATTTCGGGTCGGGTTGGACCTGGCTGGTTCGCAAGGCCGATGGCTCGGTGGATATCGTCAACACCAGCAATGCCGCCACGCCGCTTACCACCGGCGACACGCCGCTTCTTACGGTCGATGTGTGGGAGCATGCGTACTACGTTGATTACCGCAACGCGCGTCCCAAGTTCGTCGAAACCTTCCTGAACAACCTGGTCAACTGGGACTTCGCAGCGCGCAACTTCGGCTGATTGCCGGCTGCCCCAGGTTGTACGGCCCTGAGCCGCCCCGTTTGTTGCCGGGCGGCTCGGCGGCGCAACACCGGTCTGTCATCGGGGCTTGAATACTTCCCGACCTGTCAGCCGATCGCCGGCCGCCACACCCCGGCGCGCAAACCAGCCCTGTTCCATTTCCAGCGCAAACCGCACCGGCTCTTTCGAGCAGTGGCTGTTTTCGGTCTGCGGCGCCATATCTTCGATATTGACGATCCGCCCGTCGTCATCGAGGAAAGCAATCGATAGTGCGATAAGAGTGTTGCGCATCCAGAAGCACTGGGGCGTTTTCTCCTGGAACACGAACAGCATGCCGTGATTGGGCGCGAGCGAGCGCCTGAACATGAGCCCGGTGGCCCGGCTGGCGTGATCGGCCGCTACTTCAGCCGTAATCCGGTGCATGCCGGCACCCAGCTCCGTGCGCGGCAGTCCCTGCTGAGGCATTCCCTGAGATTGCGCAGCCACGGGTGATCCGGCGAGCGCCAAGATGAGCGCGACCCCTAGCAGCGTGGCCAGCCACGCGACGCCCCTCCGGGTTGAAACGCCGGCCCTGACCCCGGTCAGGCAGAGCGCTGGTTGCCGCGCCCGACATGCGGCCGCTGCCGCTATCCTCGTAGCAGGTGCTTGCGGCATAATTCGCGCCGCACTTAAAAGTTGCGTGCCCATAAGAACTCAGATGCCGTTTCAGGAAGGATCCTTATTCATGTATCAGCATATCAAGATCCCAGCCGCCGGAGAGAAGATCCGCGTCAATGCAGACTTTTCGCTGCAGGTTCCCGACCAACCCGTCATCCCGTACATCGAGGGTGATGGCACTGGTTTTGACATCACACCGGTAATGCTGAAAGTGGTTGATGCCGCTGTCGCTAAGTCGTATGGCGGCAAACGCAAGATTCACTGGATGGAAGTATTCGCTGGAGAGAAGTCCACCAAGGTGTACGGCCCCGACGTCTGGTTGCCCGAGGAAACGCTCCATGCGGTCAAGGACTACGTGGTGTCAATCAAGGGCCCGCTGACCACCCCGGTGGGCGGTGGTATCCGGTCGCTGAACGTCGCGTTGCGCCAGGAACTCGACCTCTACGTATGCCTGCGCCCGGTTCGCTACTTCAAGGGCGTTCCGTCCCCGCTCAAACAGCCCGAGAAGACCGATATGGTCATCTTCCGCGAGAACTCGGAAGATATTTACGCTGGGATCGAATGGGCTGCTGAAACTGAAGGCGCGAAAAAGGTCATCGACTTCCTGATCAAGCAGATGGCAGTCAAAAAGATCCGCTTCCCTGCCACCTCCGGTATCGGCATCAAGCCCGTGTCGCGTGAGGGCACCGAGCGCCTGGTTCGTAAATCGATTCAGTACGCAATCGATAACGACAAGCCTTCTATGACGCTGGTGCACAAGGGCAACATCATGAAGTACACCGAGGGCGCGTTCCGTGACTGGGGGTATGCCCTGGCGCAGAAGGAGTTCGGTGCGCAGCTGCTCGACGGTGGCCCGTGGATGGGTTTCAAGAATCCCAAAACCGGCAAACAGATTGTCGTGAAGGACGTGATTGCCGACGCCTTCCTTCAGCAGATTCTGCTGCGTCCGGCTGAGTACAGCGTGATCGCCACGCTGAACCTGAACGGCGATTACGTGTCGGACGCGCTGGCCGCGCAGGTGGGTGGTATTGGCATTGCCCCGGGCGCGAATCTGTCGGACTCGGTTGCAATGTTCGAAGCCACGCACGGCACCGCACCCAAGTATGCCGGCAAGGATTACGTGAATCCGGGTTCCGAAATCCTGTCAGCTGAAATGATGCTGCGGCACATGGGCTGGTTTGAAGCCGCCGACCTGATCATTGCTTCAATGGAAAAATCGATCCTGTCGCGCAAAGTGACCTATGACTTTGCTCGTCTGATGGAGGGTGCCACCGAGGTGTCCTGCTCGGGATTCGGGCAGGTGATGATCGACAATATGTGACGCAAGCGGACGGGCGGACCCAGCGGGTTCCGCTCGTCGGCCGGCCGATCAGTGGGCCAGCCTCATGTTCTGAGAGCGGGGCCGGTCTGGTGGCGCAGGCGTCACCAGACCGGGAGCACTCAGGGCTCAGGCGTTCTGAATGTTCGACGCCTGCTTGCCTTTCGGGCCCTGCACGACGTCGAACTGCACCTTCTGCCCTTCCTTCAGGCTTTTGAAGCCGCTCATCTGAATCGCGCTGAAGTGCGCGAATAGATCCTCACCGCCGTCGTCCGGGGTGATGAAACCGAAACCTTTTGCATCGTTAAACCACTTGACAGTACCCGTTGCCATATCAAGCCTTCAATGAAATGTGTTCCCAGGTCGGCCAGGAACCCAGCAACGAGGTCATGCCCGATAATTCGGGGCCTTCGCGTCAAGATTCGACCAACTCCCTCGCCCTGCGCCGCCGGTAGGCGTCGCCCGCGACTGGCACCGCCCGCCGCCCGCTTACCTGCGGCCAGGAAATGCCAGTGCTGCCAGGGATCTTTCAGTGTCCCTACGGAGCATGCGGATTCTTTTACAGATGTCCAGTGTCGTCAAGGGTTATTGCCGGTAAGGGGTGGTCTGCGGGCGTTTGGTCTGCTCTGGCGCCCGCACGAGCAGGGTGGCCGTTGTTGCAGCACCACGACGACTCGCTAGAATGTGATGATGGCGACCCGTCATGATCCTTCCACCGTTGTCGAACAGCGTGAATCGCGTGTTGCGCCGCCACCCATGTATCAGGTGTTGCTGCTCAATGACGACTACACTCCCATGGAGTTTGTCGTGATCGTGCTTCAGAAATTTTTCGGCATGAATCGCGAGAAGGCTACGCAAGTGATGTTCGCTGTGCATCGGGAGGGCCGGGGTGTGTGCGGTCTCTATCCGCGCGACCTGGCTGCCACCAAGGTCGAGCAAGTCAGCAGTTTTTCGCGCCAGCACCAACACCCGTTGCAGTGCGTGATGGAGGAAGCATGATCGCCCAGGAACTCGAAGTCAGTCTGCATATGGCCTTTGTCGAGGCCAGGCAGCAGCGACATGAATTCATCACCGTCGAACATCTGCTGTTGGCGTTGCTCGACAACCCGTCGGCGGCTGAAGTGCTGCGCGCCTGCGCTGCCAACATTGAAGACCTACGGCGCAACCTCTCCGGTTTCATCAAAGAGAACACGCCCATCGTGCCGGGCACTGAAGATATCGACACGCAGCCCACCTTGGGCTTTCAGCGCGTCATTCAGCGCGCCATCATGCACGTGCAGTCCACCTCGAATGGCAAGAAAGAGGTCACGGGCGCCAATGTGCTGGTGGCGATCTTCGGCGAGAAAGACTCGCATGCGGTGTATTACCTGCATCAGCAGGGCATCACGCGGCTCGACGTCGTCAATTTCATTTCGCACGGCATCACCAAGTCGCCTCAGCCCAAGGAAACCAGCAAAGAAGAGTCGAGCGAGCAGCAGGAAGAGGCACAGAGCGGATCGAACACCCAGCAGGCCGGGGCGCTTGAGCAGTACACGCAAAATCTCAACGCTGCTGCGCGCGAAGGGCGTATCGATCCCCTGATCGGGCGCGAGCACGAGGTTGAGCGGGTCATTCAGGTGCTGTGCCGTCGGCGCAAGAACAACCCGTTGCTGGTCGGTGAGGCTGGGGTAGGTAAAACCGCCATTGCCGAGGGCCTCGCCTGGCGCATCACGCAGGGCGATGTTCCTGAGATTTTGTCTGACGCCACGGTTTACGCGCTCGATATGGGCGCCCTGCTGGCAGGCACCAAATATCGCGGCGACTTCGAACAGCGCCTGAAGGCGGTGCTCAAGCAGTTGAAGCAAACCGCCGGCTCGGTGCTTTTCATCGATGAAATCCACACGCTCATTGGTGCGGGTGCAGCCTCAGGCGGCACGCTCGATGCATCCAATCTGCTCAAGCCCGCGCTGTCATCCGGACAACTAAAGTGCATCGGCGCAACCACCTACACCGAGTACCGCGGCATCTTCGAAAAAGACCATGCTTTGTCGCGTCGCTTCCAGAAAATCGACGTCAACGAGCCTTCCATCGAACAGACCGTGCAGATCCTGCGCGGGCTGAAATCGCGCTTCGAAGAGCATCACGGCGTTCGCTATTCGTCATCGGCACTATCCGCGGCCGCTGAATTGGCAGCGAAATACATCAACGACAGGCACCTGCCCGACAAGGCCATCGACGTTATTGATGAAGCCGGTGCCGCCCAGCGAATCCTGCCCAAATCGCGTCAGAAGAAGGTGATCGGTAAAGGGGAAATCGAGGATATCGTGGCAAAAATTGCCCGTATCCCGCCGGCCTCGGTATCGTCTGACGACCGCAGCCGGTTGCAGACGCTTGATCGCGACCTGAAGGCCACCGTATTCGGGCAAGACCCTGCCATCGACGCCCTTGCCTCGGCCATCAAAATGGCGCGTTCTGGTCTGGGCAAGCCCGACAAGCCGATTGGCGCGTTCCTGTTTTCCGGCCCCACCGGTGTGGGCAAAACCGAAGTGGCGCGCCAGCTGGCGTTCATCCTCGGCATCGAGCTGATTCGCTTCGATATGTCCGAGTACATGGAGCGACACGCCGTATCGCGTCTCATCGGCGCGCCTCCGGGCTATGTCGGGTTTGATCAGGGCGGTCTGCTCACCGAAGCCATCACCAAGAAGCCCCACTCGGTGCTGCTGCTTGATGAAATCGAGAAAGCGCATCCCGACGTCTACAACATTCTTCTGCAGGTGATGGATCACGGCACGCTTACCGACAACAATGGGCGCAAGGCCGATTTCCGCAACGTCATCATCGTGATGACCACCAATGCCGGTGCGGCTGACCTTCAGCGCCGTTCCATCGGGTTTTCGGATAACCGCCAGCTTGGCGATGAAATGGTCGAGATCAAGCGGCTGTTCACGCCCGAGTTCCGCAATCGCCTCGACTCCATCATCAGCTTCCGGGCTCTGGATGAAGACATCATTCTTCGAGTGGTCGACAAGTTCCTGATCCAGCTTGAAGAGCAGCTGCACGAGAAGAAGGTCGATGCCGTTTTCACCGAAGCCCTGCGCAAGCACCTGTCGAAAAAAGGCTTCGATCCGCTGATGGGCGCGCGCCCCATGCAGCGGCTCATCCAGGACACGATCCGCAAAGCGCTTGCCGATGAGCTTCTGTTTGGCCGTCTGGTGGGCGGTGGCCGTGTCACGGTTGACCTCGACGACGCTGATCAGGTGGTGCTCACCTTTGGTGAACCAGAGTCCGGCAAAGCGGCACCTGCTACCTCTGATGACGATGCGGGCTCCGCTGGAACGCGCTCAACTGCCGCCCGACGCGGTCGTGATGGCGAGTCGGCTGAGCCTGCCGAGGCCGCCACGGTCTAGGTCTCGCTGGCGCTGTGCAGGCCCCGCTGGGTGCGGGGTCGGGCACCCGCGTGCGCAGGCGATTGCTGGCTGGTTCAAATCTTCCTGCGATCAGCCAAGGCCGTTTCCCGTTCGCCTGTTTCCCCATTGCGAATGAGCTGATTGATCCTGGTTCGTTGGCTTCGGCGGACTTTGCGCATAGAATCGAATAACACGTTTCATTTGAATCCAGGAGGAGACCCATGCGTCTGTTGTCATCGGCGGCGCTCGCAGCGCTGCTCTCGTTGTCGGCGCTTGCGCCGGCCAGCGCGCAATCGGCTGATGTGCGTTACCTTGCCGCCAACTGCGCCAACTGTCACGGTACTGACGGCCGGTCGGCAGGTGGCAGCGGCATGCCCGGGCTTGCTGGTCTGTCGGCCGCTTACTTTGTCGAACAGATGAACGCGTTTCGCAATGGTTCGCGTCAGGCAACGATCATGCATCAGCTGGCCAAGGGCTACACCGATGCGCAGATCGCGGCCATGGCGCAGTATTTCGCCGCGCAGAAGGCTGACAAATGAATACCGCCCCCAAGGAGACCAGCATGTCTGACACCGTAGGCAACTCCCAACGTCGCCGGCTCGTCGGGGCTGCGCTTGCGGCCGCCGGAACCTCTGCTCTGCTCGCCGGATGCGCCACCGAACAAAAAGCGCCGGCGGTCGTGACGCGAAAGCTCGGCCGCGTGTTGGTGGTCGGCGGCGGCTATGGTGGCGCCACCGCAGCCAAGTACATCAAGAAATGGGGCGGTGATGCGATCGATGTGATGCTGGTTGAGCGCGAGCGCGCATTCGTATCGTGTCCGCTATCGAACCTGGTATTGGGTGGCTATCGCAAGATCGAAGATCTCACCGTCTCGTACGATGGTTTGCGTCGCGCCGGCATCCTCACCATGAACGACGAAGTTTTGTCGATCGACGCCGCCAAGCGATCGGTTTCGTTCCAGAAGCTGGCAACGCAAAGCTTCGATCGCATCGTCGTCGCGCCCGGCATCGATTTCAATTTCGGGGCGATCCAGGGACTGAACGCTGAGGCGCAGAAGCGCATCCTGCATGCGTGGAAAGCCGGCCCGCAAACGGTTGAGTTGCGACGCCAGCTCGAAGCGATGCCAGATGGCGGCGTGTTCGTATTGTCAATTCCGAAGGCGCCGTATCGTTGCCCCCCCGGACCGTACGAGCGTGTCTGCCAGGTGGCAAGCTATCTCAAGGCGACCAAGCCGCGCTCGAAGATCATCGTGTTGGACGCCAATCCAGACATTCAATCCAAGAAAGGGTTGTTTCTTGCCGCCTGGAATGGCCAGTACGCCGGAATGATCGACTATCGGGCCAACAGCATGGTGACGGAAGTCGACGCCAAGACACTGACAGCAGTAACCGAGTTGGGTGACAAGGTGCGTGCAAACGTGCTCAATATCGTGCCACCGCAGGGTGCAGGCGAGCTGGCTCGCAAGGCGGGCCTGGTCAATGCCAACAACCTGTGGTGCGGGGTCGACTGGGTCACGCTCGAGTCCACCGCCGCCAAGGGTATTCATGTGCTCGGCGATT
>VGHA01000020.1 GCA_016868375.1 Betaproteobacteria bacterium
CGACAGCTTGCTGTGCGCGCCGGCGCCGAGCCCCAGATAATCGCCAAACTGCCAGTAGTTGAGGTTGTGGCGGCAGCGGTGGCCCGAGCGGGCGAAGGCCGATACTTCGTACCGCTCCAGGCCCGCCTCACCGCAGGCGGATTCGACGGCATCCTGCATATCGGCCGCCAGATCATCATCGGGAAGCTCAGGGGGGCGGCGCGCAAACGGCGTTCCCGGCTCAAGCGTCAGGTGGTAGCAGGACAGGTGTGGCGCACCCCGACCCAGCGCCTCATCCAGATCCTTCCTCAGGTCATCCAGTGACTGCCCGGGCAGCGCATACATCAGATCGACGTTGAAGGTTTCGAACACCGTCGCGGCCAGGTCAACCGCTGCGCGCGCCTGGGCACTGTTGTGCACACGGCCAATTGCTTCCAGCGCGCGATCATCGAAACTTTGAACCCCAATCGACAGCCGGTTGATGCCTGCTGCTGCAAAACCGCGGAACCGCTCCGCTTCGAACGTGCCCGGATTCGCCTCCAGCGTGATTTCAGCACCCGCCGCGAACCGCAAATGCGCCCTGAGCATGCCAAGCAGACGTTCAATCGCCCTGGGTGAAAACAGGCTGGGCGTTCCGCCGCCGATGAACAGCGTCTGAACCGTGCGTCCCCAGACGAAGGGCAGCGCCCGCTCGAGGTCATGCTGCAGCGCTGTCAGGTACTCGTCCTCTGGAATGTCACCCGAGCCCCGCCAGGTATGCGAGTTGAAATCGCAGTAGGGGCATTTTTTCAGGCACCAGGGCAGATGCACATAAAGCGATAGCGGCAGGGGCGCAGCGACACCGGAGCCTGACGAAGCGCTTGCAGGTCGCACCAGCCTGATCGGGATACCGCTCACTTTGCCTCAGGCGACCAGCGGCCTTCCTGCGATCGCAGCCGGTCAACCAGTTGCCGTAGCGCCAAGCCCCGATGACTGATCTGATTCTTGCGCTCCGGGGCGAGTTCCGCCGCCGTGCAGCCCTCATCAGGCAACCAGAAAAACGGGTCATAGCCAAAGCCGCCTGAACCCCGTGCGGTCTGAATGACTTCGCCGTGCCAGACCGCCTCCGAAATCAACGGCATCGGATCCAACGCATGCCGGACCAGCACCAGCACGCAGACATAACTGGCATGCCGATCGTCGCAACCAGCCAGATCAGCCAGCAGTCTCGCGTTATTGGCAGCATCGGAATGCTCGCCGCCCGCAAGGGCTGCGTAGCGTGCCGACCGCACGCCCGGCATGCCGCCCAGTGCTCTCACACAAATGCCCGAATCGTCAGCGAGCGCCGGCAGCCCTGTCACAGCAGCCGCGTGACGCGCCTTCGCAAGGGCGTTTTCAACGAACGTGTGGTGCGGTTCAGGTGCTTCCGGCACCCCCAGCTCAGACTGGGCCACGAGATCGAATCCAAGTGGCCGGAGCATTGCGTCGAATTCGCGAAGCTTTCCCCGGTTGCCGCTCGCCAGCACCAGTCGCGAGGTCTCGCGGGATCCCGGCACGCGATCAACGCTCATACAGGCAATGCAGGGTGATCGATACCCAGCGACTGACGCTGCAAGGTGACCAGCTGACCGATTCCCTGCGAGGCCAGCCCAATCAAAGTATCCAGTTCAAGACGTGAAAAAGGGTCGCCTTCGGCCGTACCCTGCACCTCGACAAATCCGCCCCGCCCAGTCATGACCACATTCAAATCCGTGTCACAACCAGAGTCTTCCCGGTAATCGAGATCGAGCACCGGCGCACCGCCAACGATACCGACCGAGACAGCGGCCACCAGGTCGCGAATCGGGCTTCGCTCCAGGGCGCCGGCCTTCATCAGTGCAGCAACCGCGTCACAGGCTGCCACGAATGCGCCGGTGATCGATGCGCACCGCGTACCGCCGTCGGCCTGCAGGACATCGCAATCGAGTGTGATCGTTCGTTCGCCAAGTGCCGTCAGATCAAACACCGACCGAAGACTGCGACCAATGAGGCGCTGAATCTCCTGCGTGCGTCCGCTCTGCTTGCCGCGAGCCGCCTCGCGGTCGCTGCGCGTATGGGTTGATCGCGGGAGCATCCCGTATTCGGCAGTGAGCCATCCCTGGCCTGCGCCCTTGAGGAAACCGGGAACCTTCGCCTCAACGCTCGCGGTACATAACACCCGGGTGTCGCCGCACTCGATCAGCACCGACCCTTCCGCATGCCGCGTAAAGCCGCGGGTGATACGGATCTCACGCAGCGCGGCCGCCGCACGCCCCGCTGTTCTATTCGACATTGAGCTCTCTCCGCTAAAGGGAATCCGTGTGCCGGGCGGTTGATAAACAACAGGCGTCGGTCGAATTCCTTACAATCACGCTGCATCTGAGGTTAACAGAACGGTCGACATCCTTGAGCAAGAAGCCGGGCGAACCACGTCCCATCCAGAGCATGACCGGTTCTGCCACTGCCATCCGTGACGGCCAGGCGGGGTCGGTCAGCGTCGAGATCCGCAGCGTCAATGCCCGATTTCTCGACCTGTCTTTCAGGGTGCCCGATGACCTGCGCTCTGCTGAAACAGCGCTGCGCGAACTCATCTCGGCCAGCGTTCAGCGCGGCAAGGTTGAATGTCGGGTCAGTTTCCGCAGCGCGAGCGCCCAGTCAGGCGGCCAGAGCCTTCAGATCGAGGCGGTAGACCGCCTGGTTGCGTTAAGCGACCAGGTGCGTAGCCGTATCCCCGATGCGGCGGCGCCAACCGTGTCCGAAGTGTTGCGATGGCCCGGTGTTCTGGCGGAAGACGACTCCGCGGCTGCGCTCGCGTCGCTGGCGATTGAAGCGGGTCGTGAAGCCCTGGATGCGTTTCTCTCGCACAGGGCCCGTGAGGGCGCGCGTCTGGTCACGCTGATTCTCGAACGGGCGCGATCAATCGCCGACATCGTGCTGGCGATCCGTGCACGCGGCCCCGAACTGCTTGCGGCCCATGAAAAGCGGCTGGCCGAGCGCCTTCAGCTGGCGGTGGATTCACTTGGCGCGCAGGTGCCCGCAGAAGAAACCATGGCACGCGTCCGACAGGAGCTCGCGCTTTACGGGATGCGGGCCGATGTCACCGAAGAACTCGACCGGCTGCTGGCGCATCTTGAAGAGCTTCGTGACGCGTGCGCTGGCAGCGGCCCCATCGGCAAACGCCTGGATTTCCTGCTTCAGGAACTCAATCGTGAGGCCAACACGCTGGGCTCTAAGGCCGCGGTCGTCGACTTCTCCAAGGCTGCTGTTGAACTGAAGCTGCTGATCGAGCAGATTCGAGAACAGGTGCAAAACCTCGAATGAGTGACAACGGGAACCCGGGCAGCCTGTTCGTGATCGTGGCACCCTCGGGCGCAGGAAAAACATCGTTGGTTCGGGGCCTGCTCGAAAATGAACCGGACGTCCGGTTGTCGGTATCGTTTACGACGCGAGCCCCCAGACCTGGCGAGCGCGACGGCATCGACTACCGCTTTGTGACGGTGTCCGAGTTTGAAAGCCGTCGTGCCGAAGGCGAGTTCCTCGAATGGGCCCGCGTTCACGACAACCTGTACGGCACGTCGCGCGCCTGGATTGAATCGCAAATGGGCGCGGGCCAGGACATTATTTTAGAAATTGACTGTCAGGGGGCGACCCAGGTGAAAAGGCTGTATCCCGACGCAGTCGGCATATTCATTGCCCCGCCCTCGATTGAGGAACTGGCCCGACGGCTTCGCGCGCGCGCCCAGGATTCCGAGAGCGTGATCGAGCGCAGGATCAACGCGGCGCAGGCCGAACTCGCGCAGGCTGATCATTTCGAATATGTTATTATCAATCAACACTTTGGCGACGCTCTCGAGCAGCTTCGGGCGCTTGTCCGTGCGGCTCGGCTGCGGTTCTCCCGTCAACGCGCGCGGCATCCGGAAGTGTTCAGCCAGCTTCGGCTGGTGCGCTAAGCAGCAGTCAGTCCCTCGTCACCCTTTGCTCCGAATGGCTCACCATGGCACGTATCACCGTTGAAGACTGTCTGAAGCAAATCCCCAATCGCTTTGAACTTGCTCTGGCAGCCACCTATCGCGCACGCATGCTCGCTCAGGGACACGCCCCTAAGCTTGAGTCGCGCGACAAGCCCACCGTCACCGCGCTGCGTGAAATCGCGTCCGGTAAAGTGGGCTCCGAAATGCTGCGTCGGGTTCCAACCTGACGCAAGCCGCGTCGCTCCCCACCCATGGCTGAGCGACTTGCCACCATTGCAGCAGCGCCACGAGCCCCGCTGTCGGATTCGCGACCAGGCGCTATAGCAAAACGCAGCGCCTCTTCATCTGGCTTTATCGAGCCGGCTGACGAACGGAAGATCGTTTCCCTCGCCACGCTGATGCAGCGTGCCGGCGAGTATCTGTCCGAAGACGACCTTCGGCGCATTCGGGAAGCCTACCGCTTCGGTGACCAGGCCCATCTCGGTCAATTCCGATCAAGCGGTGAGCCCTACATCTCGCACCCCATCGCGGTTGCCGAGATCCTGTCCGGCTGGCGGCTTGACGCCGACTCACTCATGGCGGCACTGCTGCATGACGTGATCGAAGACACCAAGGTTGCCAAACAGATCCTGGCCGAGAGATTTGGCGCGTCGGTCGCCGATATCGTTGACGGCGTTTCCAAACTCGACCGGGTTGAGTTCGCCTCCAAAGAACATCAGCAGGCCGAGAGCTTTCGCAAAATGCTGCTGGCGATGGCACGCGATGTCCGGATCATCCTGATCAAGCTGGCGGATCGCCTTCACAACATGCAGACGCTCGAGGCACTCCCCGCCGCGCGTCAAAAGCGAATCGCACAGGAAACCATTGATATCTATGCGCCTATTGCGCATCGCCTGGGACTCAACAGCCTTTATCGCGACCTGCAAGATCTTGCTTTTCGATCCCTGCACCCGTTTCGCTACCGAACCCTGAAAAAAGCGGTTCAGGCGGCGCGCGGTAACCGTCGCGAAGTACTGGGGCGAATCCTTGATGCGGTCAACAAGGCGCTGCCCGAGGCGGGCGTCAGTGGTGCCCAGGTGCAGGGACGCGAAAAGTCCATCTTCGCCATCCACACCAAGATGCGCGAAAAGCACCTGTCCTTTGCGCAGGTGCTCGATATTTACGGCATGCGGGTCATCGTCGATACCGTGCCCCAATGCTATCTCGCGCTCGGTGCGCTGCACACCACCTTCAAACCCGTGCCGGGCCGCTTCAAAGACTACATCGCCATTCCCAAAATAAATGGCTACCAGTCGCTGCACACCACGCTGGTCGGTCCCTTCGGAACCCCCGTTGAATTTCAGATTCGCACGCACGAAATGCAGCGCGTTGCGCAATCAGGGGTCGCAGCGCATTGGCTCTACAAAGCGCACCATGTCAGCTTTTCTGAACTGCACACCCGAACGCACCAGTGGCTGCAGTCACTACTCGACATTCAAAGCCAAACGGGCGACTCGCTCGAGTTCATCGAGCATGTAAAGGTCGACCTGTTTCCGGACGCGGTCTATGTATTCACGCCGCGTGGCGAAATTCGCGCCATGTCGCGCGGCGCCACCGTGCTCGACTATGCCTACTCCATTCATACCGACATCGGCGACCGGGCTGTTGGCTGCCGGGTCAACGAAGAGCTGGTTCCGCTGCGAACCGAACTGGTCAACGGTGATGTCGTTGAAGTACTCACCGATCCAACTTCCAGACCTGATCCGAGTTGGCTCGGCTTTGTAAGAACAGGTAAAGCGCGCGCCAGCATCCGACACAGTCTCCGAGTGCTCAGCTACCGCGAATCGGTCGAGCTTGGCCGACGCCTGCTTGAACAATCGTTAAGCGCGCTTCGAATCGCGCTCGGCTCCCTCGAAACCACCGTGCTGGATCGCGCGATCCGGGATTCAGGGGTGCGCACCATCGAAGAGTTGTACGCCGACATCGGGCTCGGCAAGCGACTCGCGCCCGTGGTTGCACGCACGATTGCGCTGCAGACCGCGTCAAGCCCTGCCGCCCTAATGCTGCCGCGGCCAGCGCCCATGGTGATTCACGGCAACGAAGGCAGCGCGGTCACCTACTCCACCTGCTGTTTCCCATTACCCGGCGATTCGATCATCGGACATCTGCGCGGCGGACATGGGTTGGTTCTTCACCGGACGGATTGCTCCACCGCCCTTCGCCAGCGCGACCGCGACGCCGAGCGTTGGGTCGATGCCGACTGGGCTGACCAGGTCCATGGCACTTTCCGGTCCGAGCTCGAAATCAGCGTACGCAATGATCGCGGCGTCCTGGGCAAGGTTGCCGCTGAAATCGCCACCAGCGATGCCAACATTGCACACGTGTCGATGGACGAATCCGCCGACCGGGTTGCGGTGCTCCGCTTCACATTGATTGTCCGCGACCGCGTACACCTTGCCCGAGTGCTGCGAAACCTGCGGCGTCTACCTGAGGTCTCGCGCATCAGTCGCCATCACTGATCTGACCGGGGCAGCGCGGGCATCGCAGGCGCTAGCCGTAACGAACCTCAAGCACTTCGAGTTCGTCGGTACCGCCCGGCACCTTCAAACTGACCAGGTCGCCCTCATTCGCCTTCAGTAGCGCTCGTCCAACGGGGGACACCCAGCTGATTCGCCCTGCGAGCGGGTCAACTTCGTCGACGCCGACGATGGTGACGGTTTCGTCGCGTTCGCCATTGCGCAAAAATCGTACCGTTGCGCCAAAAAATGCCTGAGTCGTGCCGCGTCTCAACGCCGGATCGACCACCTCGGCCAACTCGAGCCGCTTGGTCAGGAAGCGAATTCTTCGATCGATTTCGCGCAAACGCTTTTTGCCGTACAGGTAATCGCCATTTTCCGAGCGATCACCGTTGGATGCGGCCCACGACACAACTCTGACCACCTCCGGGCGCTCAACATCGAGCAGCTGCATCAGCTCATCGCGCAGCCGCCGGTGGCCTGTCGGGGTGATGTAATTTTTCGAGCCAGCGGGAATCGCTTCAACGCTGGGTGCATCGCCCTCGTCATCGAGCGCTTCTGCGTCGTCACGAACAAAAGCTTTGCTCATCAGTTTGCGCCGCGGCTCAGGTTCCCGCCAACGACATGGCGTCGATCAACACGGAGCCCGATCGCTTGGTGCCACGCGTCAGCTCATCAGCCCCTACTGCAACGATGCCCGCAAACATATCGCGCAGGTTACCGGCGATGGTGATCTCTTCAACCGGATAGGCGATTCTGCCGCCTTCAACCCAGTAACCGCTCGCCCCGCGGGAATAGTCACCTGTCACGTAGTTGACGCCGTGACCCATCAGATCAGTGACGAACAGACCGGTGCCCAATTTTTTGAGCATTGCATCAAGCGAATCCGACCGCTTTGTCTTACCGCTGGCCAGATGCAGGTTATGCGAGCCGCCCGCGTTACCCGTGGTCTTCATGCCGAGCTTACGCGCCGAATAAGTGGACAGGAAATAGCCTCGCAGTACGCCGGACTCCACCACCGAGCGGCGATGCGTGGCGCACCCTTCGCTGTCAAACGGCGCGCTGCCAGGCTCACCACGGCGGTGAGGATCTTCGATGATGTTGATGTGCTCCGGGAACAACTGGTTTCCCAGAGCGTTCACCAGAAAGCTCGATTGGCGATAGAGCGCCCCGCCGCTGGCGGCCTGCACCAGGTGCCCGAGCAGTCCGCAGGCGAGGGGAGCCTCGAACAAAACCGGCACCTTACGCGTGGAAAGACGACGTGCGCCCAACCGGGCCAGCGCCCGCTCGGCCGCGTAACGGCCAAGGGCTGCCGGATCGGCAAGTTTCTTGGGGTTGCAATGCGAGGAATACCAATCATCGCGCTGCATCTGGCGGCCACGGCGCGCGATCGGTGCGCATGAAATCGAGTGTCGACTGTAGGGATACCCCCCCGAAAACCCGAGCGTGTTGGCGGATACGAACTGGCCATGACTGACCGCGACGGAGGCGCCTTCCGAGTTGCGGATCAGCGGGCTCGTGTCGAACGCGGCCGCCTCGGCTTCAGACGCAATACGCACCGCCTCATCCACCGGAATCTTCCACGGATGAAATAGGCGAAGCTCGGGGTAGTCGATTGCAAGCGTGTCGGGGTCTGGCAGCCCAGCGCAATCATCCTCGGCGGTGAAACGCGCGATTTGCCAAGCGGCGTCGACCGTTTCTTCGAGCGAGCGGGCGCTGAAATCCGAAGAACTGGCATGCCCCCGGCGTTTTCCGACGAACACCGTGACACCGATACCTTTGTCGCGATGCTGCTCAATCGTTTCAACCCGCCCGCGCCGTACATTGACCGTGAAGCCGCTGTTTTCGGAAACGTCCACCGCGGCGTCGGTTGCACCGAGCGTTCGCGCGCGACGAAGCATGGTTTCGGCCATCTCGCGCAGTCGCTCCTGATCGTGATCGAACATCGTCGTCCCTCGTGAATAGCGAGGTATCATAGCAATTGACCCGGTCCGACCCACCGCATATCCGCGCCCCTGTCATGCGACGACCTTCTTCGACCGGCGAGACATCCGTCTCCGACCCCGGTCTATCCGCAGAGCCCCCCAGCAAATCGCAGCGCAAGCGCGACAGCCATGCGTTGCAGGCGCTGGGTGAGCGGCTGGTCGAGCTCTCCGATGAGCGGCTCCTGCAACTGCCCGTCAGCGAGCGGATGATCGATGCGGTCAGACTGGCCCGCGGCATCCGGGCGCGCGAAGGCAGGCGCCGACAGATGCAGTTCATCGGGCGGCTCATGCGAGACGCTGATTCCGATGCAATTCAGCAGGCAATCGAAGGCGACCGACAGCAGCACCGCGCGGAGACCGCGCTCATGCATGCCGCTGAGCAGTGGCGTGAGCGCCTGCTGAACGACTCCAATGCGGTTTCGCTTTGGCTTGAACGTCATCCCGATACACGAACGCCGCTCGAGAAAATTCTCCCAGCCGCGCGCACCGAAGTCGCGGGGAGGCAACATGGGCGGCGCTACCGTGAACTGTTCCGGCTGGTGCGCGGCGCCCTCGAGTCCCCTTCCAATACCGACCCCTCTCATCAGTCATGACTGCTCCACTTCGTATTGGCCTTGTGTCAATCAGCGACAGGGCTTCTGCCGGCGTCTATCAAGACCAAGGTATTCCCGCACTCGAACAATGGCTCCACCAGGCGCTTGCCAGTCCCTGGGAGCCCGTCGTTCGACTGATCCCTGATGAACGGAAACTCATCGAGCAAACGCTGGTCGAACTCGTCGACCGCGAGCACTGCGGCCTCATATTGACGACCGGCGGAACCGGCCCCGCAATCCGCGATGTCACGCCGGAAGCCACCCTGGCCATCGCTGACCGCGAAATGCCCGGCTTCGGCGAACAGATGCGTCAGATCAGTCTGAATTTCGTGCCAACCGCCATCCTGTCGCGGCAGGTTGCGGTCATTCGCGGTCAGGCACTGATCATCAACCTGCCTGGCCAGCCGAAATCCATCCGCGAAACGCTGGAAGGCCTCAAGCACCCCGACGGCACGCAGAAGGTGCATGGCATCTTTGCTGCGGTTCCCTACTGTCTCGACCTGATCGGCGCGGCGCGCATCGAAACCAACGAGGCAATTTGCAAGGCGTTTCGGCCCAAGAGCGCGGCGCCGGCAAAGCCGCCAGCGGGGTAAGCGCCAACCTGGCCTTGGTGGCGTAAGGTCGTCGGCGCCCGCTCTTCACTGACACTTGTCGCGGCGTCCCTCAGCCCACCTTGCGCCTGGCGTCCGTCACACCGCTAACTTTACGCAGCGCCACCAGTGTGCGATCAAGCTGAGATCCATCCGCAGCCTCGATCGTGAATCGCATCAATGCCTGCTGCTGCCGGCTAAGCGTGTTCACAGCGGTCACGTTGATTCGATCTCGGGCGAACACGTCGGAAACATCCCTGAGCAGCCCCTGGCGATCGTGCGCCCTTAACTCAATTTCAACCGGAAAGCGTCGTTGGTCGGGTGCCGCGCCCTGCTTCAGAGTTTGAGGATCCCAGCTGGTCTCAATGACACGTTCCGGTGCGTCGCGGGCCAGGCGCGCAAAGGTCGGGCAATCGGTTCGGTGCACAGACACACCACGGCCTCGCGTTACAAATCCAGATACGGCGTCAGGCGGCAGCGGACGGCAGCACCTCGCGAGCTGGTTCAAGAGCGAATCCATTCCGACCACGAGCACGGCTCCCGCTCGCGGCTGCGTACCGCTTGCACCGGGGCGGGTCAGGCGAGCGAGAGTATCCGGGTTGTCAACGACCGGCGCCTGCTCGGCATCTCCGCGTATCGCCTCCTCGAGTTGGCGGGGGCCGATTTCCTCGCGCGCCACCGCGACAAAAAGTGCTATTGCATCGGGTTGATCGAGCCTGCGAGCCAATTCTTCGAAAGCAAGCGCCGTGCGCCCTTCGCGTTGCAGCACACGCTCCACCCGCTCGCGGCCCGAGGCAGCGTCTCGGGCAAGTTCTAGCGCATTGAACCATTGCCGAACTTTCGCACGGGCTCTGGCGCTAGCAACATAACCAAGCGACGGATTGAGCCAGTCACGCGACGGACCTTCAGCGCTTCCATCCTTCGCGGCAATAATTTCAACGGTCTGCCCGGTTTGAAGTGGCCGATTGAGCGGTATCAGTTGTCCGTCGACTCTGGCACCACGACAACGATGTCCCAGGCCAGTATGGACGTGGTACGCGAAATCAACTGCGGTTGCCCCTGCAGGCAATTCGATGACGCGGCCTTGCGGTGTCAGGGCATAGACAAAGGCCAATTCGGGCGCATGCGCCTGGACGCCGGCGCTCCCCAGGCTTTGGCCTACCTCGCGTTGCCAGGCAAGCAACTGCCTGATCCAGTCGACGCTGCGCTCGACAGCCGCTGGTGAGTTGGGGTCGCCCCCGCGGCCGGTCTCCTTATAGCGCCAATGCGACGCGACACCATACTCCGCGAATCGATGCATCTCCACTGTCCGGATCTGCACCTCAAGGGGCAGTCCGTCTTCCGCCACCACGACGGTGTGCAGCGAGCGGTAGCCATTGGGCTTGGGCCGTGCGATGTAGTCGTCATACTCCGATACGATGGGCTTCCAGAAACCGTGAACCAGATCGAGCGCCAGATAGCACTGGGGGACGCTATCCACAATGACTCGCAGGCCGCGCAGGTCTTGAATCGTGTCAAGGTCACGCCGCTTGGCCTGCATCTTGAGATGAATGCTGTACAGATGTTTAGGGCGACCGCTGACTTTCGCCGCAACACCCTCGGCCTTGAGCGCAAGCGCGAGGCGATCCACCGCAGACTTTAGAAAAGCTTCACGCTCAGCCCGCTTTTCCTCAAGTTGGGAGGCCAGTGACCGGTAGGTTTGCGGCTCAAGAAACCGGAAAGACAAGTCCTCCAATTCCCACTTCAGTTGCCAAACACCCAGACGGTTTGCAAGCGGTGCCAGCACGTCAAGGGTCTCCTGGCTCACCGCCGTGTCCGGCGGCTGACCGCCGTGGGCGCACAGACGAAGTGTCTGCAGACGCGAGGCGAGCAGGAGCAGAACGACGCGAATGTCGTCAGCCATCGCCAACACCATCCGCCTGAGCATTTCATGCTGGACGTGTGCTGCAGCGGCCAGGCTGCCACCCGCACCCAAGCGGATAAGCTGACGCATGCGCTCGACCAGATGCGCCAGAACCGGGTCAAAATCCCGGGCAATTGCGGAAACTGGCCAGCGCTCTGCCGGCCTTACCAGCCAGGCTGCCGCCTGCGCCGTCTCGTCCACCCCCAGATCAGCGAGAATCGACTCAACGCCCTGCGCATGAGCGATTACCGGCACGCCATCGCTGATCGCTTCAGGCCTGACCACGGCGAGCACGAGCTCGCGTGCGCGCGCGAGCAGGCTCGCATGCGTACCGGATTTTGTCGCGACCGCACCCATTCCGGGCGCCGGTCCCTGCACGCTGGGTTCTGGACTGGTGGACATGCTCGAGACAGGATGCCACGTTCGAAACGTAAAGTGGCAGCTATCGCCTACGGGTTAGACTTTCGCCCCATGTTTTCCCGATTTTTCAAGCGCCACCCGCGACAGCCGGTGATCGAACGTCCCGTATGGGAAGCGTGCGCAGCGCAGATGCCCTTCCTCGAGGAATTGGACGCCGGGTCTCTTGAGAAGCTATTTGATCTCGCCGATCGATTCGCCGAGCAAAAAGACTTCACCGGAACGCATGGCTTTGAGGTCACCGACTCAGTCCGGGCCGCGATCGCGTTGCAAGCCTGCCTTCCCATTCTTCGCCTGGGGCTGGACGTCTACGCCGATTTCGTTGAAATCATCGTCTATCCAGACCGATTCATGACACCGCGGTCTGTGGTGGACGAAAGCGGCGTTGTCCACGAATCGGTTGAGGAGCTATCGGGCGAAACGATGCCCGGTGGCCCGGTCGTCCTTGCATGGCCCGACATTGACCCCGCGATGGGGGCTCCTGGCCTGTCCGTGGTGATTCACGAATTTGCACACAAACTCGACATGCTTGACGGCGAGGCGGACGGTATCCCACCGCTCAATCAAGCTGCCCGCGCCCGCTGGATCGAAAGGCTGGAGGCCGCCTATTCGCAGTTTTGCGACATGCTCGAACGCGTGGAATCAGAAATCCCCATCGACATTGACCCTGAGTCGGAGGCTGCAGATCGCTACTACGCACGGCTGCCGCTCGACGCCTACGCGGCGACCGATCACGCAGAATTTTTCGCGGTGGCGTCCGAAGCCTTCTTCACAATGCCCGAGGCTATCCGGGACATATTCCCTGATCTCCACGAAATGTTTACAGAGTATTTCGGGTGGAGGGAATCCGCAGCGACTACGGGCAGCGGCGGTCCCGCGTACTAGAGCAAGCGCCGATCGACTCCAAGCACACTCGTCTGGGCGTCTGCCTAAGCAGCAGGCCGCGCGTGGATCCGCTGCTTGAATCGCCTCAGCCTGGCGCAATGCCGCAGGAACCGGGCGACCAGATTTCGCGCTCCGCCCCAATCCGCAGAAAGCCGGGCGGTCGTGCCGACGAATTGGATGCCACCGCCGCGTCAACCGATACATCAACGGATCGCTCGGCGTCGCCCACACCAGCTACCGTAGGCCCGGTCGTGGGCGTTGACGGTATGCCTTGGGCGCCCTGTTCGCTTGGCGCGCGCGGCCCCGCGGACGGCGTGCGAGCAGTTAGCCTGGCGCTAGACTGCATCCGCGCTTCACCGATCGCGCGGAGCGGAATTCGGGGAAGGATTTGCCCTGCATCATCGGCCCCTCGGTAAAGGGCACAGACCGGTAGCGCGGCCTCTGCAGTGGTGGCAATGGGCTCCATTGGCGAAGACGTCGTGGTTGCCAGAGACGCGCCATCGACGCGCACAGCACCGAACCTTGGTGCGGGGTCATCGGCGCAACCACTGAGCGACCGCGCCGCCCAACTGATGAAACGTCCGGCCAGCGGAACCACCAGCGGCACGCCGACCGATAACTCAATTCGCAAAACGCCCGCTTCTCGGAAGGTTTGACCCGACGCATGACCAACCCGTTCTCCCCGGTCGGTTAAAGACGCCCCGGACGCGGGCTCCGCATGCCGCGAACGCCATACGGGGTTATCAATGGGGATCTCGGGCGACGCTGACGCACGGCCACGCACTGAGCTCGGATCCGGGGAAACAGCCCAGTCTGTAAAGCTTTCACGAGTCGGTGTGATCTGCCGCCACGACAACCAACCTTGCCCCGTTGCAACGGTAAATTTTTGAGCGGACGCGGCGAGGCTTTCATGCGGGCTACCCAGGGCGTGCGAATTGACCCAAAGGGGAGCTAGCCCCGACGCCAACCCCTGTTCGATTGCCTCGGCCTCGGCGTGCCCGACTGCGCCGTAGCGAGCGCCCTCACGCACAGCAAAATCAACCACTTGTCGGGCCTGCAAAACCAGGGCCCACTGCCAGATCAATAGCCCGACCAGCAAGAGAACGGGTACCGCCACCATGAACTCTACGGAACCGATACCGAACTGGCCTCGCCAGCCACACGGCGGCGATACGGTTTGCCATCGCGAACGCTGCCAGCGCTGGTCGTTCAACATGCGTGGCCACCCCTCGTGCGCAGTCATCGCGCGGTGAGACCCCTGATCATTTCGACTGCTGGCCTGGCGGCGGGACCAGACGACTCAACCTGTTCAGACCGTGCGTTGTCCGCACTGTGCGCCAGCGGCACCGCCGTTCGCATGGGCGTGGCGAACCCCGCGGCTGAATCAGCGCCGCTTATACGCGGAAACGTTGTTGGCCGGGCCGATGCACCCGATGGCATCATGACAGCGGGATCGGGAGCCTGTCCGACGACTGCTCGGAGCGCAGCCTCGATGCGACGACGATGCGCAGCCGCAACCGAATCGCTGTCGGCTGGCCCCAGCGCATCAAGCGCGCGCCGCGCCTGCTCGATTCCCAAAATCGCAAGGTTTGCGTTTGCTTTCGATCTGACCTCGACCATCGAAGGCAAGGATTCTCTCGACTGCGCAATCGCCTGTGACGCAAGCTCATCAGCGCGTTGATAAGCAACCGCAGCCTGGTTAGGCTGCTCAAGCCTGTGTAGCGCATTAGCTTTGCGTAACCACCTGGGTGCATGATGCGGGGAGTTATCCAATAGCGGCTCGAGCAGAACCAGAGCATCCCGGAATCTCCCCGCGGTGTAGGCCTGTTCAACCTCCTGATCGATTCGTTCGGTTTCCTGTTTAGTAAATATGCGTGGCGTGTGTGCAAGGTTGGAGTCAGGGGCTGCTGACGGTGGCTCGGCGAATTGACCCGGTGCAGACACGGATTGCGCTGGGCACTGCCCTAACGTAACAGCTGGCGCACGTGGCGTAGCCCCGGTCGCGATTGCCACCTGGTCTCGAACCGGAAATGACGCACCGCCGAACATCGCCTGGCAGGAGCGCAGCCGCGCCTCGGTCGTACCGCGCCATTCCCCGTCGGGGTCAAGCGTCGAGCAACCTCCCAGCGTGATAAGTACAGCGCAGTAACCCAGCCTAAACCCGCTTACCCAATTCGAACTGGTCACAATGACCTCCCGCTGCTTTTCTGGTGACTGTCAGTGCCAATGGCTCCAGAAGTATTTCGTTACCTGGCATGATTTTCAGCTTCGAAATAAGCCCGTGCGCGAACTCGATCACATGCGCACCCGACAGGCAGGCTGCCATGCGACATGGCGCCAAACCTTCAAACACCGACGTCACGACGCCCTGCTCGGAGATGAAAACAACATCGATTGGAACGCGCATTCCAAAGGTGTGAACAGCTCGACATCGCTCAATGAGAAACGCCTGATCAGGATCGATCACCGAGCGCCAGGCAAGTCCGATCAGCCGATCCAAAAACCCCCGCGCTCGGCGTAACCGAATCACGGATGGTGGGGCGATAAGTGCTACTGCCACCGGGTAACCTCCGTCAGCATTCGGCTCACCACCGGATACAGCACGATGGCAAGCGTTCCAGGAAAAATGAAGACAATCAGAGGGAACAGCACGCGCACCGGCGCCTGGGCCGCCCGATGCTCGGCCCGCTGGAAGCGGTCGCTGCGCTGTTGCTCGGCCTGGGCACGAAGTGTCTGAACGACGGTTCCGCCATCGCGCTGAGCAGCCGTCACCGCAAGCGTGAACTGCGTGATCGCGGGCATATCTAACCGAACTGCAAGTAGCCTAAGGGCCTCATCGCGGGGCATTCCAGCCTTCACGTCCCGCATCAGTCGCCTGCATTCGTCGCGGAGAGGCCCCGCCGGAAGCCGCTCAACCGCTTGAGGCAAGGCCGCCGTAAGGGGCAACCCCGATTCCACCGCCATCGCCAATAAATCGATTAAAAAGGGAAGCGAACGCAGCAGGTTTTCGCGGCGACGGCTTGCCACGCCACGCAGCCAGATCAGTGGCCACAACGTGCCGGTCAAGGCCACGACACAAAAAATCCAGACGGGAAAACGTAGGCCTGTCAGCCAGAGTGCCGAATAAGCTAAACCTGTCGCAACAATCGCAAGCGCCTGCGCCGCAACAATATGCTGCGGTGCCATCGTCCGATCGAACCCTGCGCCACTCAGTTTTTTGTGAAGGTCGAATCGCCACCGCGCAGAAATGATCGGTCGAAGCAATCCACCGGCAACGATCAGCAACGGCCAGAGCACACGCCATGTCGCAGGGAGTTTTTCAGTTCGTGCGGCGGGATCGGGGGGTAGCCTTCTGATTAACTCACCAACAAACGCCATCGCGGAGATGGCAGCTGCGGCAGTCAACGCCATGACAATCAAGGGTAGGCCTTCCATCGTCAGACCTCGATGGATACGATGCGCTGGACCAGTCGAAAGCCGATGATCTGCGCAATACAGACCAGGCCTAATACAATCTGACCGCCCCGGGTAAACGCGAGTTCGTTAAACGAGGGGGGATCCACCGCCGCGAGCAATGCGAACACGCCAAAGGGCAGTACCGCCATGATCCACGCCTGGAGCCGACCCTGTGCCGTGAGCGCGCGAATACGAGATTCGATCGCGAGCCGCCTGCGAATCGCATCAGCCAGCGACTCCAACGTTCGCGCTAATGGCCCCCCGGTGTCGGCGCCAACACGGAGAGCGGTCGCCAATAGCATGGCCTCTTCCGCGTTGATCCGGCGCTCAAATGACCTGAGTGCGTCGGTAAGCGTTGTGCCCAGTCGAAGATCGCTTAACAACCACTCGAGGTGTTGACGCACTGGGACAGGGCTAGCCTCTGCGGCTCGGGCGATCGACACCGAGAGGCCACTTCCGGAGCGTAGCGAGCCCGACATGAGCATGAGCACATCCGGGATCTGATTGCGCAGCTTTTTGAGGTGCCGTTGCTGGACATTGCGTACCAGTACCCAGGGTACTGCGGCGGCTGCGAGCGCAGCCACCAGACCCGCCAACAAACTCTCAGTGAGCACCAAAACAAGGGCAGCAACACCCCCTGCAAACGCCCACTGCAGGGCCCATAGCCTGGCAGGATCGACTGCAATAAAGAGTTCACGAAGTTGGCGACCAAACCGCCTCGTAAAGTCATCGCGCTGCTTTCCGACCAGAAAAGAGCCGGCGATACTTAGTGAAGCAAAAACAAATAGCGATCCGGCGACCACCGACGCCCAAAGCCACACCTGAGATGACTCGAGCTTCATATTGGCTCTCCAAACAACTCAAGTGCGTCGGGTCGCTGGGCGGCGCCCAGCGACTCCAGAAAATGCGGGATGTGGCCCGTTGGACTATGCCGCCCGCTCTGGCCATCAGTCATCTGGAACCTGAAAAGGGTTTGCATCAGGATCTTTCCGCTTTCGACCCCAGTCACTTCGGCGATTTCGGTGATTCGGCGCGATCCATCGGCTAGACGAGCCTGCTGCACAACGATCTGGACAGCGGAACTGATCTGCTCACGGATTGCGTGCAGCGGTATCTCAACGCCAGACATCAGCGTCATGACTTCGATTCGAGACAGAGCGTCTCGCGGACTGTTTGCATGCACGGTGGTAAGCGAACCATCGTGCCCAGTATTCATCGCCTGCAGCATGTCGAGCGCCTCTCCTCCCCGGCACTCACCTACAACAATTCGGTCAGGACGCATTCGCAGCGCATTTCGAACCAGATCGCGAACGCTGATAAGCCCTCTTCCTTCGGCATTCGCAGGCCTCGCCTCGAGGGATACCAGATTTCGATGAGAAAGCCGCAACTCGGCTGCGTCTTCAATCGTGATGACTCGCTCGTCTGCACCGATAAAGCCCGAAAGCAAGTTGAGCAGCGTGGTCTTACCTGCGCCTGTGCCACCTGACACGACAACGCTGCGTCTGCTTCTGACGCACAACTCGAGAAAGCGCAGCATTTCCCAAGACAGTGTCCCCCGCGCCACAAGGTCTTCCGCACAGTACAACTGCCGATTAAAACGCCGTATCGTTACCGCCGGACCACACAGACTCAGCGGGGGCAGCACAGCATTGAGACGAGAGCCGTCGGCGAGGCGGGCGTCGACCATTGGGGAACCTTCATCCACATGACGACCCAAGGGTGTGATGATCCGGTCAATCACTGAGCGAATGGCCTCGTCGCTGGAAAAAGCAAGCATGGTCTGCTCGATTTTTCCCGCGCGCTCAACGTGAATTGGTGCCGTGCCATTCACCATGATTTCGGAGATGGCTTCATCGGCGAATAGGCCTTCCAGCGGTCCGAGGCCTACCGCCTCGTTGAGCACCTCATGGATGAGAATGTCACGATCGATTTCAGTGGGAAGCTCGGGTTCAGTCTCAACAACCTGTCGTAGCGTCTGCCCCACCTGTTCTCGCAACTGCGCGCCAGTCAGTCCTCGGATGTCCTGCCGCGTGAGGTCGATCTGCTTCAGAAGGCGCCGATGAAGCAACCGCCTCCAAACGTGGCGATCAAGCGGAGACGCTTCGGGAGCGGATTCGCCCCGCTGATCATGGGCGGGCTCACCGGAAAACGAGGCTGCATCCACCGAGCTTCGCAATCCACTGGGACGGGTGGTGACAGGCGAGACGAGTAAGCGAAGCCGATGCCCACCAATCAGGATTTCGTCCGACTCGGCGAGCGGTCCGAAGGCAACGATTCGGTCTCCGTTGACTTGGGTGCCGCCAAGACTGCCCAGGTCAACAATGCGAATTCCTGCGGCGTCCGGTTCGATTCGCGCATGCTCGCGAGCGACTCGCCAGCCCGACAAGACAATCTCAGCCTTAGAGGATCTGCCGATGAGGCATGGCAGTTGGTCGATGCGCACCACGCGCGGCGTGTCGTCGGCGCTTTCTATGGTGATCGTGAACATTAGTCAACCATCCTGAGCAGTTCGCGCAAATCCTGTGCTTCATTTCGACGCTGGATTGCCTGCGCCCTGGCGATGTGCGGGTCTTCACTGACCAGCCGGGGCGTAACAAACACGACCAGCTCCGTCTGTCGGTCTCGAAAAAGACGAGACCGGAACAATCGGCCCAGCACGGGCAAATCGCCAAGCGCTGGTACCCGATCCACATTTCTGGAGGTTTCTTCAGACAGCAACCCGGCAATAACGAGTGTTTCGTTCTCACGCAGATTGACTTCGGTTTCGGCGCGCCGCTTGGTGAGACCAGGGATGTTGTTGACCTGAACCTCAAAATCGATCGCAGAAATCTCGGTGGCAACCTTGGCTGCAATGACACCGTTGGATCCGGTAACCGGCGCGATATCAAACTTGACGCCGTACTCCTTGAAGGCGACTGAGGTTGCGCCAAACCCGGTTGAGAAAGGAATCGGTAATTCACCTCCAGCGACAAACCGAGCGGAACCACCACTTTTACAGGCAAGCCTTGGCTCGGCCAGAATGACCGCATCACCGTTTTGAACCAGCATCTGCAGGGTTGATTTGAAGCTTGCCGCCAGCCCGAGCGATGCCGCAAACGGCGCTGCCGCGCTTGTTACGGCATTTCCCGCAACCCCTGCTGCGATCCCTTTCGAGAAGGCTGCACCCCGATAGGTGTCGCCCACGACCCC
Source organism: Betaproteobacteria bacterium (assembly GCA_016868375.1). GTDB lineage: Bacteria > Pseudomonadota > Gammaproteobacteria > Burkholderiales > Burkholderiaceae_E > SYIM01. Next base: position 19,461 of record VGHA01000020.1, read on the forward strand.
GAACATAGGTCCATTCGCTGTGGGTGCCCAGCGGACGCCGAGATTCTGAAGCGCGTCTCTACGCACCTCGATCATCCTGACGTCCATCTCGATCATTTTTTCGAGCCCGACTTTGCTCACGAGGTTGACGATCTGCGGGTATCGAGCACTGATTTCAGCGATTCGGGACGCCTGCTCTTCCGATACGCTGTGCCCTTCGATTACTACTTTGTCACCGACCACTCTGGATCCCAGGTTCGGCTGGTCGCCAAGCAGCGCGCGGATTTCGGTCAACAGTCGGCTTACGTCGGCAGGAATGACATTGACCACGTAGCTTCGCTCAATCCCCTCGCGCGGCCACAGGTGCAGCGTACTCTGCCCTGCAGCTTCGGGAATGACCAGCACCTGGCGATCGTCAAGCGATGTCGCCTGAATGACCCGCCCGTTACCCACCGCTATTCGCCTCAAAGGTCCGGTATTGAGGAGATGCGCCTGTCCCACGTAAAGGTGCAGCATCGCCTGAGCGTCACCCGTACGGCTTTCAAAGGTTCCAGCTTTTGCGGCGCTCACACCCGGCAGAGCAAAGTGGACGGCGATCGCCGCAAGCGCGAACATCACCGGACCGATGCTGGGCGAAATGCTGCTTGGGAAGCCTCGCATGATGGTTACCTGAACAGGAGGGGTTGTTGGGGTAATGGCACTTGGGCGGCAGCCGACGGCACCTGCGAAACACGATCAGGCTGCATCGCATCGGATACCCGACGACCAGGCAGCGGGATTCCGGCTGGCGAATTGTTCGGTGGGAGACTGACTCCCTGGGGTATCGGGCCTGTGGGAGATACCAGGGCGGCGTCCCTATCAGGATGCTGCCGGCTACTTGCCAGAGCACCGCCTCCGCCGACAATCATTTCCGGGCCAGACCGAATCGCCGGACGTGAAGGGCCCGGCGCGGGACGCGGGTCAAGTCCAAGGAGCGCATTCGCATCGACCGTCTTGGTGGACACGGCGTGGCGGTCGTCGGGGTTGCGAAGCAGGGCTGTCACGCGGCCAGTGCGCTGCGCGACGATCAGCCGCTGCGCGTCGTCGGGGCTCAGTTCAACCGTAATGGAGGTGAACGCGCGATTCCCGTTGTCCTCTGCAGCCGGCTTGAACTGTCGCCCCGTAGCCAACACCGCTACGTCCTGAACCAGAATCCGACTGGTCTCGACCGCCGGTGTGCCATCAGCGCCTGGACTGCGCGCCGAGTACAGCAAATCGATGCGGTCACCAGGGCGCAACATTCCCGATACGGCATTGACGTCATCGACCGTGATGGTCAGCGCTCGGATCCCCTGCCTGACCCGCGACGAAAGACCAGCGGGCTCAGCGGGTTGCAGAATTTCGGTCAGCAGCGGCTCGCCGCTTCGTAACGCTCGTGCGAGGCGCATGCCAGCCTTCGCATCGAACTGATCGGGCCGCAGTGACGAGCTCGGGGCGAGATCAACGGGAATTGGCCGAATCGCCATGTTGTCAGGCCCGACTGCCTCGCCCGCGATCAAATCAAACTTTGCAACGACCACCGGGACAGTCGCGGGCGTTGGCCGCTTGGCAGCGGCCTGATGTTTTACGATGGTTTCAGTGACATGCCGATTGGCAAAGTAGACAGCCAACGCCGCAAAGGACAGCGCGGCAAGGCTTAGCACGCCAAGCCTTGCAGCAGATCCGAAAGTGCGCCTGTTCATGGCATGGCCACATGCTTGAGGATGGCCTGGTGCCTGCCCTCGATTGCGATCATGAGCCGCTCGATGACGTTATCGGGCATGGCGACCAGTGCGAGAACCACCAGCGTGAGAATGAGCAGCGCTTCGAGCGACGCCTGCCCCGCACAGCGATTTTGCGGCGCCTTGCTTTTGGCGCCTTCATACACATTCATTTCAGAACCTCCGTCAAATGCGCCACGACGATCGATGTGCGCTCATTACGTTCGATGGTGACCACCATCTCCCGTGCGCGTCCCGCGAAGCGCAACACGGCGGGTGACACGAAAGACCGATCAGCGCGAATCGCCTCGGCGCTGCCCAGTTGGGCGGTTGAGTCCGGCTCGCGGGGGCGCTCGACCGAGACCGGCTTAAATCCCTGCGACTGGGCAAAGGCAGTTAGCTCATCAGCAAGCGCTTTCGGGTCGTGTGTGGAGGTACCAATGATTGTCGTGACACGAGCCTCACGCTCGTGAGACGTGACTTGTGACCCAAGCTCGATTGATTTGGGCAGCCATGCGGCACTGCGAGACCCGCTACGATCCGTTTGACCGGTGGGCCGCCAGCGAGTCAGATAACCGTATGAGCCTTGGCCACGCTGTCGAATTTGAACGGTCTCGACAACGTGCCCCATGAGGCGTGACACCACCTGCCAGCCCTCGCTCCGGCTGGTATGAACCGTGGCGCCTGGAGCGCCCCGCCATCGTGCTTCGATGGATTGCGTCAGCCAGGAGGCATCAACCGTAGCCGAAAGTGCCCAAACGTCTGCAATTTGCCCGTTGATTGCGACCCGAGCGCCAACCAGTTGAAGCGACGTTTCCGACGGCAGGTCAGCGGGCATGGGTGGGGAATTGAGCGCGTCCATTGGCCCGCTTGCCCCAGGCCTTGCGATGCATTCTGGATGCGGTAGCCATGCAAGCGCGGTCGCAAACATTGCAAGCCAGACCCATTGAATAAGCCTGCCGGGTCGGACGACCAGTGCGGTATGAGTGATCATTGCCTGCGATCTCCGGGAACAATACTGATGTCAAGACGATGCTCTGTCAGACCGGCGGCCCCTGGCTCGAGCCCGATCGCGTCGGCGACGCGCAGCATTCCACGGGTGACGGCGTAGCCTGCGTCAAGCGTGCCTTCGCGAAACGAGTCGAGTCGGCTGCCACGCTCGACTCGGCTTTGGACAGAATCAGGCGTGTCGCCAAACGACTGGCTGGCGTTCCATTCGTTTCCGACGAGCGCTAGGCGAGCTTTCACCCGAAGCGACAACCCGCCTGAGCCCGCCCCCTGTTGCGATGGCCACAAAGCGAGCGCAACCGGCACTTCGACGCTGCTTACGCGTAAGCCTTGACGGGCGTCCAGGCCAAACTGTTGAGGGCCCACCGGTAGTTGTAATGCCTGGACAACACTGGCTGCACGCTCGGCGGTTGCGGCAACATTAGCGCCCGCATCCAGGGGCTGTGAGCGGGAGGAAAATGCGATCGAAGAGCGTGCGCGCACCATGGGCGTTCGATCAGCATTGACCCAGAAGCGATCCGTAGCGTCGGCAGTGTGAGGGTTTGCAGGGCGCACGGTCGTCTTCGCGTACTGGGAGGTTGTGTCACCAAAGTGCCTTGTCCGGATTGCGTCAGACAACTGAGCAGCGCGATGCGGGTCATCGCATTCAGCCTGCTCGAACCGGCACTCAAACGCGTAAGCACGAGCCGCGCCGATAGTGCTTGACTGGATAGCCTGAAGGCGTCCAAGCGCGAGAACACCGATGAGCAGCACGGCGGCAATGAATGCGAACACCAGCGTTTCGATCAACGCCTGTCCTCGCTGATCGTGTTGGCTGCAAGGAATCGCGCTACCCGCTTTGCTGCGCCCTGCGTGCCAGGCAACGGTCGTTCGCTTAGCGGGCATAGGCAGCGGCAGCAGCACGATGGGCCTCGGTCGGTTTGATGAGTCGGGCCTGCCAGAACGGGCTGAACAGGCTGGCGCGCTGAGCGGGCGTAGACGCCTCGGGCGGAGGCTGAAAGTAGACTTCAGCTGCCGAGAGGGCCAACAGATACGTTTGTCCCGAGCCGTCATTCAGTCGAAGTCGCCCGGAGGTTGTACCGAGTGAATCAGACGTGCCGACCTTGCCCAGTTCGACCCGAGCGAGCACGGCAATCTGTGAAACGGGTTCGGTCTCCGAGTTCATCAGCCGATGGTCGAGATCGTGGATCTTTGAGAGCCCGGCTAATGACTGGGCACCTTCAATCGCCGAAACCTGCGCGAGCCCAGTAGCCAGTGGGTTACTCTGCGCACTGCCCTGCTGGGCAGCGTTCCAGCCCAATTCGGCACCACCGCTTCCCCAGCCGAGCGCCCAGGCTTCGCTGTCGCGGCAAGCCCCCAGTTTGAGAAACCCGCCAGCGCGCCAGTCGTGCAGCGACATGGTGTCAAGCGCCGACCAGGTTTCAAGCGACTCGTGTAGCGCAGTACCGCCGCGACGGCGCAGCCAGAACGTCCACTTGTCGGGGTCAAGGCTGCGCCCTACGCAGGACGAGGGGAGCGGCAAGCGCTGATCCGAACTGCGTGACGCCGCCGTGAACGGGTCAAGCGAGTCGAGTACGACCTGGCGCATGCGTGCGCGATCCTCCGGGGATTCGTAGCGACGCGTAAACGCCGAGAAAGCCCCGCCGTCACTGAGAGTAAACGCAAAGAAGCGCGGATCGCTGGCTCTAGCCACTTCGTTGGCGATCGCGCCCAGCCCGAAGACTCCCGCAGACCGAAGCAACCAGTCCTGGCTGCGCTCAAGCCAGACTTTGTAACCGAGTTGGGTATCAGCCCGCCATTGCTGTTCGGCAGCAGCCGCCTGCTCCGCACCCTGACGGCCCACTTTCGCGCTGGCGGCGATCGCGGACAGTGCAAGAGCCGCCGGCGGATAGGCGGCCGACAGCGACTGCGCGTTATCGGCCAGCGTATCGAAGTATTGCGCCCATGACCCCAGTGTGACCGCCTGGGCAAGCGCTACTTCCTGGGCAACGATTGCCCGGTTGGTGTAGGCAACATAATTCAGCGCTCTGGCTCGCCAGGTAGCCGCGCTGAGCGCGGCTGCGTCGGCGGCGTCATTGAGGCTTTGCTTTGCGGTGAGCGCACGACCACTGCTGAACACCGCCAGCATCAGAAACACCCCCACGATGGTGATCAGCAGGGCAAGCACCAGAGCCTGCCCCGACTGTCGACGCGCCAGGGTTTTACTGATTGTCGAGGCCATAATTGCCAAGGCCTTTGCGCTGCACAGCCGATGATTGAGCGCTGGTTGCACTGCCCTGCGCAGAGGACACCGCCGAGCCGGATGACTGCCCCGAGATTTCCAGGGCCAGGCCCGCGGTCTGGCTGCGCAGCGTCTGTCCGAACAGGCTGTACACGCCGATTGCGGCGACGGCGATGAGCGCGACGACGATGAGGTATTCGGTCATACCCTGCCCCGCCTGGCGACGGGTACGACGGTCAGGGCGAAACATTCGGGCGGGTTGCGTACTCATGAGGGCTCCTTCAGACAGGGATGACGATGAGCCCATTAAATGGAGCGAGGCTGGTCACCGCAATTCGTCATTCGGGCCTAGGCCAGGCGCAAGAGCCTGCGGGAAACCGAAAATCCGAGCGGGTTAACGAATAAGGGGGGTACTGGCCTAGTCCACCAGGACGATCTCTTCGCGGGGTGGCGTGGCACCACCGCAACGCTCACGCGACAACCCCCAAACCTGCCGGTAATCGCCGATTGCACTATCATCCGCCGGTCTTAAGCAGAGGAGACCGCTATGAATAAACGTCAACTTCTCGCATGTGTGGCTGGTGCCCTGGCGTTGCTCGGGCCTGCGGCAGCCCAGGCGCAGACATATCCGACCAAGCCTGTCCGCCTGATCGTGCCCTTCCCGCCGGGCGGTGGGACTGACGCGTTCGCGCGCCCGCTCAGCAAGGTGCTGTCAGCGTCCATGGGGCAATCGTTTGTGATTGATAACCGTGGCGGAGCCGGTGGCACGCTGGGCGCTGAGGTTGCGGCGAAGTCCGCCGCTGACGGGTACACGCTGCTGGTCGGTGCGGTTCACCACACAATCGCTGTCAGCATGTACCCGCGGCTGGGCTACGACCTTCAGAAAGATCTGATGCCAGTCACCGTGTTGTCGTACGTGCCAAACGTGGTGGTGCTGAACCCGCAGCGCGTCGCAGCGCGCGATTACGCATCGTTCGCGCAGTTTGTGAAGGCTAATCCGGGACGACTCAACTATGCGTCTGCGGGTAACGGTACGACCCATCACCTGACCGTTGAGCTCTGGAAGACGCTGACCGGAAGTTTCGCGGCACACATCCCCTATCGTGGCGCGGGCCCGGCTATGCAGGATCTGCTCGCGGGTCAGGTTGACTTCATGTTCGACGGATTGGGTACCTCGATTCAGCACATCAAGTCGGGGCGACTGGTGCCACTCGCTGTGTCTTCCGCCAAGCGCTCGTTCGCTTTGCCCGATATTCCCACGCTCGAGGAAGTTGGCGTGAAGGGCTACGATGCCCGAACCTGGTACGCCGTCTGGGCGCCTGCCGGGACGCCTCGCAATATCGTGACGCGGCTTCAGCAGGAAATCGCCAAAGCGCTCGCGGGCTCGGAGTTGAAGGGAATCTGGGATAGCCTGGGAGCAGAGCCGGGTGGACAACCGCCCGAAGAAATGGGGCGGTTCGTCGAGAGTGAAATTGCCAAATGGGCGAAGGTTGTCAAGGACTCGGGCGCCAAGCTCGACTGAACAGGCTGCCCGGCGCATCGTTGCGATGCGCCGGGGCTTTCGTGAAAGACAACCTTAGGCCGCTTTGCGCTGCTCGTAGCCGTCGAAGAACTGGTCGTCTTCGGTGGACCCTTTCAGCGCGGCGGTGGAAGCCTCGCGTTCCACCGTGGTGGTCACAGCATCGAAGTAACCCGTGCCTACCTCGCGCTGGTGCTTGACTGCAGTGAACCCCTTTTCCGCTGCGGCAAACTCGGCCTCCTGCAGGCGAACAAACGCGGACATGTTGTCGCGAGCGTAGCCGTGGGCAAGTTCGAACATCGAGTAATTGAGCGAGTGGAATCCAGCCAGCGTGATGAACTGGAATTTGTAGCCCATCGCACCGAGTTCACGCTGAAATTTCGCGATCGTTGACTCGTCGAGATTCTTCTTCCAGTTGAACGACGGCGAGCAGTTGTATGCGAGCATCTTGCCCGGGAACTGCCGGTGAATCGCCTCGGCGAAGTTTCGCGCAAACTCAAGGTCGGGAGTGCCGGTTTCACACCAGATCAAATCGGCATACGGTGCATAGGCGAGGCCGCGTGAGACGGCCTGATCGAAGCCTTTGCGGGTGCGGAAGAAACCTTCCACAGTGCGCTCTCCGGTCAGGTACGGCCGGTCGTTTTCATCGACGTCGGTGGTAACCAGATCGGCAGCCTCTGCATCGGTGCGCGCCAGCAGCAGGGTCGGAACGCCCAACACGTCGGCCGCCAGCCGGGCGGCAACCAATTTGGCAACCGCTTCGCGGGTCGGCACCAGAACTTTGCCTCCCATGTGACCGCATTTCTTGACCGAGGCGAGTTGATCTTCAAAGTGAACACCCGAAGCGCCCGCTTCGATCATCGACTTCATCAGTTCGAAGGCGTTCAGCACCCCGCCGAATCCGGCCTCGGCATCTGCAACGATCGGCGCAAAATAATCCACGTATCCCGAATCGCTGGGATTCTTGCCCTCCATCCACTGGATCTGGTCGGCACGGGTGAGCGTGTTGTTGATGCGCTTGACCACGGCGGGAACCGAGTTGGCTGGATAGAGCGACTGATCGGGGTACATCTCGCCTGCAAGGTTGGCGTCACCCGCCACTTGCCAACCTGACAGATAAATCGCCTTCAGCCCTGCCTTGACCTGTTGCATGGCCTGATTACCGGTGAGCGCCCCCAGACTGTTGACGAACGGCTCATCGTGCAGGAGCCGCCACAGTTTGTCAGCGCCGCGTTTGGCGAGTGAATACTCGAGCGGCATCGAGCCGCGCAGGCGTACGACGTCCTCCGCGCTGTAACCGCGCTTGATGCCACGCCAACGCGGGCTTTCGGACCATTCTTTTTGAAGTTTCTGGGCTTCCAATTCACGGGAGGACATGCGTGAGCTCCTAAGAGGGCAAGGTTGAGAACTGAACCAACGCCAGATTACGTCCCGAATTGCTGCGTAGCAGAAAAAATCAGCTTATTTTTCATAATCAAACTTTGTTGAATAAACATGTACTTACGACCTATTTTCACGATACGGAAATTAGTTTTCCAAAATGAGAAATCATCACATTGCGAAGCAGCATGCTGATTTCACAATGCGCAATCAAACCTTCACCCGGTAAAATAAGATGTCCATTCAGTGGGAGCCGCCACGCGCGTGTTCCTCCGCCACCAAAGGAAAAACAATGATTCGATACATCGACAGCGACTATGCCGTCGCAGGCCAGCTTGCCCCGGAAAACATGAAGCAGCTGGCCGATGCCGGATTCAAAAGCGTGATCAACAACCGCCCGGACGGCGAAGAACCCGCCCAGCCGCCCGCGGCCCAAATGCAGGCGGCGGCCGAAGCAGCAGGCCTTCAGTACGTGTATTTGCCGGTTGGCGCCGCGTATCCCGCGGAGAATGCGGCGGTCACGCTGCGCGCAGAGTTGGCGCGTCTGCCCCGACCCATCCTTGCCTACTGCAGGTCGGGCGCGCGCAGCCAAACCGTTTACTCGATGGCAAAAGCCGCTGGTTGAGGCAACGCGCGCTGAACGGCTTCCTGCGGATCAGCGGCTTCGGGGTCAACCCGAGCGGTTTCGCATCCAATCGGCCGTGCCATGGAAGGCTTCTGCCAGGCGCTCCGTAAGCGCTGCGTCGATACCAAGTTCCTGCATTGCCTGGCGCATGCAGGACAACCACTGGTCGCGTTCTCGGATACCAATGGCAAAGGGCAGATGTCGCGCTCGCAGCCTGGGGTGACCAAACCGTTCGATGTAGTGGGCAGGCCCACCCAGCCAGCCACACAGAAACCAGAAGAGCTTGTCACGCGAACTGTCGAGATCGGGCGGATGCAGTGCTCGAATGTCCGAATAAGCGGGCTCCAAATCCATCAGATCATAGAAGCGGTCGACCAATTCACGCGCCGTGGACTCTCCGCCCAATGCTTCGAAGGCTGACTGAGCGTCGCTCATGATGCGAGGCTGGAGCGCACCGGCGCTCGAAGCACGCCGCGAAGGCCCAACCAGCCGGCCAGTGTTGCAAGCACCGCGGTACCGAGCATGGCCAACGGGATCACCTGCCAGCGCGGCCGGTACGAAAACTCAAACACCGCTTCGGCAAGGATCCAGCCCACCGCGATCGCGCCGGCCGCACCAAGCAGCCCGGCCAACGCGCCGCCAAACGCCAGTTCAGCATGCTGGGCGCGGGCAAGGAAACGGGATGAGGCACCAAGTGAGCGCATCAGAGCAGCCTCGCGAGTCCGTTCATCCCGCGACGAAAGCAACGCGCCCCACAACACGACAAGCCCGGCGGCCAAAGTGAGAACGAAGAGAAACTGTACGGCCGCAACCACCTGGTCGAGCATCGACTGCACCTGTCGGACAAGATGCCCGGTGTCAAACACCGTCAGGTTTGGAAAACGTCGCACCAGTTGCTGGTCGACAGGTTCGCTTGCTGCGGAAAGATGGAAGGCGGTCAGGTACGTGGTGGGCCGATCATCGAGCGCCGCCGGCGACAGAATCATGAAGAAATTCGCTCGCATCGAGTCCCAGGCAAGCTTGCGAACGCTGGTGATGCGCACTTCAACCCGCTCTCCCGCTACGTCAAACACCAGTTGATCGCCCATCTGGAGTCCAAGCGTGCGCAATATCCCCTGCTCTGCGGAGACCTCCATTGCGTTGGGATCGAACCACCGGCCCGCAACCACCGTATTGTGTGCCGGTGGTGTTTCACCAAAGGATAAGTTGAATTCGCGCTCAACCAGGCGTTGTGCCCGGTCGCCTGTCGGGACATGGCGCGCGGCATCGCGGCCATTGACTTCGACCAGCCGACCGCGAACCATGGGCTGGAGATCGGCAGCGATGCGCCGCTCTGCAAGCGCCTGCGCGACAGCCTCTCGCTGATCGGGCTGGATGTTGATGACAAAACGATTGGGTGCGTCGGGGGGACTCGCCCGCCGCCACGCATCAATCAAATCAGTGCGGGTGATGGTAAGCAGCAGCAGCGCCATGATGCCCGCCGACAGCGCCGCGGTTTGCGCAATGGCCAGCGCCCGGCGCCGACTCCAGGATGACAGGGACAGCCGCAGCAGCGGACGCCGCGCGACCGGCCCCGCTGCACGAACCCGTGCTATGGCCCACACTGCAAGCGCGGCGACCCCGACAAACACGACGGTCGCGCCGGCAAATCCCCCTGCCGCGATGGCTGCGAGCCGACGATCGCCGGCGAGCCAAATCAGCAGAATTCCGAAAGCGGCGCATGCGATGAGGCCCGCAACCCAGGCTCTGGCTGGGGCGGATGGGTAATCACGCCGCAGTACGCGAAGCGGTGGCACACCCGCCAGCCGCAGCACGGGCCAACCGCCAAAGCCCAACAACAACAGCAAGCCCGCGACCAGCGCCTGTATAACGGGCATCACACCCGGCCAAGGCAGGGAGACGCCCACCAGCGGCGCAATCGCGCCAGCCAGAATCTGCTGAAAACCCGCGCCCAGGCCGGCGCCCAGACTCGCGCCGATAAGACCGATCCAAAACAGTTCAAGCAGCAGGAGTTTGACCAGCCGCCGCTGCCCGAGACCGGAGGCTTTCATCACGGCACAGCCATCCAGATGCCGCTCGGCAAAGCGCCTGGAAGCCAGCGCAATGGCGACCGCCGCGATGAGTACCGTCAACAGCGCTACCAGCGAGAGGAAGCGCTCGGCGCGGCTGAGCGTTGCCCCGAGTTCGGGGCGCCCGTTCTCAACGGTCTCGATTCGCGGGGCGGATTCCGCCTGCTGACGCAATGACACCTCGAACCGGTTGACATCGGCAGGCGACCCCGCCACCAGCAGGCGCCAGTTGACCCGGCTTGCTGGCTGAACCAGCCCTGTTGCAGCCAGTTGATCAAGCCCGATCATGACTCTGGGCGCAAAGTTGACGAAGCTGGCGCCGCGATCAGGCTCGAGCGTGACAAGCCGGGTTACCCGAAATGACTGATCTCCCAGGTCGATACGCTCGCCCACGTTGATGCCTAACGGGGCGAGCAGTGATGCATCAACCCAAGCCTCGCCCGGACCAGGAATGGACTGTGCAGGCGCGTCAGCGGCACCCGGCTGGCTCGCCACGCGGATTGAACCCCGCAGCGGATACCCTTGTTCGACCGCCTTGAGGGACACCAGAACCGAACGCTCGCGCGCCAAAGCCATGCTGGGGAAGGACACTGTACGAACCGCGAGCAGCGAGCGGGACGTGGCGTCAGCGATCAATGCAGCGCCGGGCTCGCGCGCGGTGGCAAGCACCAGATCGGCGCCCAGCAGCTGTCGGGCCTGGGAAGCGAGCGCCGTACGCATTCGGTCGACGAAAAGACCCACGCTTGAGATGGCGGCAACAGCGATGACGAGCGCCGCGATGAGCAGGCGCAGTTCGCCCGCACGCCAGTCGCGAGCAGCCAGGCGGAGTGAGAGGGTCAGATCGGTCATGGAAAGTCTCGATGAAAGCTTACCCGGGTCGCTTGAAGGCTGCAGCGCTCGCCCTAAAATTCGAGGGGATGGAATTGAGTTCAACCTAACTTCGAATGCCGATACCCCCATGATCGATGTCAATGAACAGACCTTTGAACAGGAAGTGATTCGCGCCTCGTTCAGCCAACCCGTTCTGGTGGATTTCTGGGCCCCCTGGTGCGGGCCATGCCGAATGCTGGGCCCAACCCTTGAGCGGGTCGAGCGGGATCTGGAGGGTCAGATCAGGCTGGTCAAAGTGAACTCTGACGATAACCCGCAGCTGTCGGCAAGGTTTCGGGTTCGAAGCATTCCGCTGGTGATGGTGTTCCGCGATGGGCAGCCTGCGGATAGCTTCGTGGGCGTCAAGTCTGAAGGCCAGATCCGCGCATTCCTGGCGCCGCATTTGCCGCGTCCCGGCAATGATCAGGTTCGTGATGCACGCGACGCTGCTGCAGCCGGGCGCCTCGACGAAGCGGCGGCGGCTTTCTCTACGGCGCTCGCGATCAACCCAGCCCAGGACGAGGTGCGTACTGAGTACGTCCGCCTGCTGATTTCGATGGGTCGTGCGAAGGACGCCGTCGCTGCATTCGAGCCGCTCCGAGCAGCGGCGCGCACGGATCTTGGTCTTGCCGCAGCGGGCCAGCTTCTTGATGCCTCCCTCGCCATCGAGGCGCTCGCCACATCCGGCGAGGTCGAACGCGAGCTTCGGCAGGCGCTCGCCGCCTCTGACTCGCTTGAGGATCGATTTCGCCTGGCCCAATGGTGTCTTCTCAACCAGCGCTGGCAGGAGGCCATGGAGTTGTGCCTGGAGATAATTGGTCGTGATCGTCGCTTCAAGGACGATGCAGCGCGCAAGGCCATGCTGGCCGCGTTCGCGCTCTGTGGCGATGCCCAACTGGTCGGCAGCTACCGGCGGCGGCTGAGTGCCGGCCTATACTGATCGTCTGCACCTGACCGCCCGCGCAAAGGAGAACCATGACGCGCTCGAGCGAAGAACGGGTACTGCTGACCGTCAAGGACGGCGTAGCCGAAGTCTGTCTGAATCGCCCCGACAAGCTGAACGCATTGGATTCGGCCATGTTCGACGCGCTGATCGCGACGGGTGAGCATCTTCGAACCCTGGCCGGTCTGAGGGCAGTGGTGCTCACCGGCGCTGGCCGATCGTTTTGCGCCGGCCTCGACATGGAACGCTTCCAGGCAATGGCTGGCGGCAGCGATAGCGCTGCGTCGCTTCGGCTGGGGCCCCGAACCCATGGCGATTGCAATGTTCCTCAGTATGCGGCGATGGTGTGGCGGCACATTCCGGTGCCGGTGATCGCAGCGGTGCATGGCGCGGCGCTGGGCGGCGGCCTGCAGATTGCGCTGGGAGCCGACATTCGGATCGTTGCGCCTGATGCAAAACTGGGGTTCCTGGAAATCCGCTGGGGCATCATCCCCGACATGGGCGCGTTCGTGGTGTTACCTGAACTGATGCCGGCAGACCGGATTCGCGAGCTTACGTACACGGGCCGCACCTTCAGCGGCACAGAGGCGGTGGCAATCGGGCTTGCGACCCGTGCCAGCGAAACGCCACTCGACGAAGCCCGCGCCCTGGCCTTTGACATTGCTTCAAGAAATCCCGATGCAGTTCGTGCAAGCAAGTCCTTGATTGCGTCGGCCTTTGCAAATGTCCAGGCCGCCCAGCTGCTGCGTGAATCCGAAGCGCAGATTGCCGTCATGAACGGGGCTAATCAGCGCGAGGCCGTGCGAGCGCAATTGGAAAAGCGCGCAGCGACCTTTGTTGACCCGGTTTAGGGAATTCCGGCCGGGCATGACCGCGTTGAAGCGGGCGTCAGATGGAGCGGCGAAACCAGAGGGCGGAGAGCCCGAACGCCAGCAGACAGAAGAGCGCCGACGCGCCAGCGAACAATGCACCGATTTCGGTGTCGCGACGTTCAAGTGCAAAGCGCGAAGTAAGGTGCTGATACACCTTGCGCAGGTCGACCGCCGAACCTGCGTAGAAGTATTCAGCTTCAGTCACTTTGGCAACCGCCTTCAGCGCCTCTTCATCGAGCCGAACATAAAACGACCACCCCTCCAGCCCGGGAATTGAGCCGTTCGGCGTGCCGAATCCCACCGTGTAGACGCGCACACCAAGCTCAGCCGCCTTACGCGCGGCCATCACCGGATCGGGACCGTTGGTGCGACGGCCATCGGACAACAGCACAATGGCGCCACCGGTGTATGACCCTGGCGCCACCGCGGCCGCAGCGGCTTTCGGCGCCGCTTTCGGGGCAGCTACCGGCGCCGGCGGCCGGCTCTCGACCGCCCCCCGCCCTCGCGCGCCATCGCGACCAAATCCCTGACCGTAAAGCAGCGACTCGAGATCGATTCCCGCCTCGGGCATCAGGGTGGCGAGTGCCACCAGAAGGCCGCTGCCCGTGGCCGTGGCACGCTGCAACTGGAAGCGGTCTATTGCTGCCAGCATATCCTCCTTGCGGTCGGTAACCCCCTGAACGACCTGCGCGGATCCCGCAAACGTGACGATTCCAACCCGGATGCCATCGGGGAGTTCTCGAATGAATTCGCGGGCTGCAACCTGTGCAGCGTGGATGCGGTTGGGCTCAACGTCATTGGCGAGCATGCTGCGCGACACATCGATTGCCAGCACGATGGTCATGTAGTCGGCGGGCAACACGATGTTGGCCGCAGGCCGAGCCGCCGCGATCAGTGCCGCCGCAATACCAGTGAGCAGCAGCGCAGGCGGCACATGGCGGCGCCACCGCTGCCCGGGCCCTATCGCCTGTCTGACCAGAGAAAGACTCGCGTAGCGCACGGCGTTTCGGCGGCGCCTGCGCAGCAGCCAGACATAGAGCCCCACCAGGATTGGCAGGGCCAGCAGACCCCAGAGGAAATCGGGCCAGATGAATCGCACGGCTTTACGTTTCAGTGCTAATGTCCCACTCTACCATTCACCAAAGCTCTGGTTGGATCTTTTGCGATGCGGCGTGGTGCTTTCTACAGCGGCCGGTCGCGCGACCGTTCCGGTCGCGCCGTGGAGACCGCCGGACAGACGCCGAATGCGTCCCGCCCGGATTCGGTCGGCCAAATGCGTCCCTCGCCCGCTGGCGCCGCTCAAGGCGGGGCGTCGCGCGGCCCGTCATCACCGCCGGCCAAAGGGTTGCGGGCCAGGCTTGCCTATCGCTTCAATCAGTACCCCAGGGCCATCGCTTTCCTGGGTGGCCTCCTGATCGCACTATCCGTTGTGCTCGTCCGAGATGCGCTGGCGCCGCCAGCGCCCGCACTGACCCAGGAAGACATTGATGCTGCGGTGTTGCACACCCTCGAAACCCGTGATCTGCCGTCACGCGCCGCGCGAGCGGCCGAAGCGATTCGCCAGTCCGTGGTACGCATCCGAAGCTACTCGGTCGATCCAAGCGAGCCCGAGGCAGGGCTGAAAGAGCGCGGCACGGGAACCGGGGTCGTGATCATGGAAGACGGTACCCTGCTGACCAACCTCCATGTGGTCGCTGGTGCGGAGGAGCTTCGCGTCACCTTCTTTGATGGCAGCGAGACCACCGCCGCCCTGGCTGGTGCGAAGCCCGATAATGATTTGGCAGTGCTCAAGCCCAAGCAGATTCCCGATGACCTGCCGCCCGCAACCCTGGGTGCAAGCAACCGCCTGGCACCAGGCGATGAGGTCGTGGCGGTGGGCTTCCCCTTTGGGATCGGGCCATCGGTCAGTGCCGGCGTCGTGTCAGGACTGAACCGCGAGTTCAAGTCCGAAGATGGCGAGCGCCCTCTGAAGGGCCTGATCCAGTTTGATGCAGCCGCCAACCCCGGCAACTCGGGCGGGCCGCTCATCACCATGTCCGGCGAGGTGGTGGGTATCGTCACCGCCATACTTAACCCTACTTCGGCCCGCACGTTTGTCGGTATTGGTTTTGCCGTCACGATCGAAAGTGCCGGAACCGCAATCGGTATTCCTCCGTTCTGATCTCAAAGGAAATCCGCCCCATGCAAGTCCAGGACTCGAATTCGGCGTGGAGCCGGCGAGGCATTGCCCCGCAGCGCCATGAAGTGGCGGCGCTCATGGAGCAGGTGCTCTATGAGGTCAAACGAGTCGTCGTCGGACAGGACGCATTTCTTGAGCGGGTGCTGGTTGCCATGCTAGCCCGGGGGCATCTGCTGGTGGAAGGCGTGCCGGGGCTGGCCAAGACGCTTACGGTTAACACGCTGGCCAAAACGCTTCGGGGTACGTTCAAGCGCATTCAGTTCACGCCTGACCTGCTGCCCGCTGATCTGGTGGGCACGCGCGTGTTCAATCAGAAAACCAGTGAATTCAGCACATCGCTGGGGCCGGTGTTTACCAATCTGCTGCTTGCTGACGAAATTAACCGTGCACCGGCCAAAGTGCAAAGCGCGCTTCTTGAAGTGATGCAGGAACGACAGGTGACGATCGCAGGTGAAACGCATCGCCTGCCCAATCCGTTCCTGGTCATGGCCACCCAGAATCCCATCGAGACCGAAGGCACCTATCCGCTGCCCGAGGCGCAGGTTGACCGGTTCATGATGAAGGTGCTGGTGGGCTATCCCAGTGAAGAGGAAGAATTCGTCATTGTTGAGCGCGTAACCGGCCCTCCCATTGAGGTGTCGCCCGTGGCAACGACCGAGCAACTCGCCGCACTGCAGGCCGAATGCCGACGCGTGTATGTTGACCCGGCACTGGTGCAGTACGCCGTAAAAATCGTTGCGGCCACGCGCAAACCGGCCGCATTCGGCCTGCCCGAGCTCGCCCGCTACATCGGATTCGGCGCCAGCCCGCGGGCCACGATCAGCATGATCGAAGGCGCTCGCGCCCTGGCCATGCTGCGCGGCCGAACCTATGTGCTGCCGGCCGACGTCATCGACCTGGTTGCCGACGTGCTGCGTCATCGTCTGGTGCTCAGTTACGAGGCCCTGTCTGAAAACCTGTCGCCTGACCAATTGATCGGCAAGCTGCTGCGCGCGATTCCAGCGCCCGACACGCCCCTCTCCACCCATGTGAAGCTGGCTGAGTCAGCCTGATCCGTCCAGACCCGTACCCGCTTCTCACTATGCTGCGCTGGCTGAAAAAGCGTTCGACCCATGTCGAGGCGGGTGCCTCTGGCGCGCCCATCGCCGCTGCGGGCGGCCCTCCCCTTCAGACCGTGCGCACCGACCCGGAGCGATTACTGAAAAGGCTGGAGTGGACGGTCGTTCGCCGACTCGATGGCATGCTCCAGGGCGACTACCGAACCTTCTTTCGGGGCGCGGGGTTCGACCTTGCCGATCTCAGAGAGTACGTGCCGCACGACGACGTCCGTCATATTGACTGGAACGTGACCGCACGGCTTCAGGTTCCCCATGTGCGTGAACACCAGGAAGACCGGGAGGTCGCCGCCTGGCTGCTGCTCGATCTATCGGGTTCGGTGGATTTCGGATCAGCGAACATTTCCAAGCGAATGCTCTCGCTGGAATTCAGTGCTGTGGTTGCGCGTCTTCTGACGCGACGCGGCAATCGCATCGGCGCTTTGATCCATAGCGGCAGTCACCAGGACGACGTATTTGTACAGGCTAAATCCGGTCGGCGTCATGTGTTGCATCTGATGCGCAGCATTGATGCGGCAAGCACCGGCGGAACCCCGCACGATGCAACCGAGCTGGGTGCTGTGTTGTCGAATGGGCTTGCTGCAATACGCCGCCGGTCTGTCATCTTCGTGGTCTCTGACTTCATCACGCTTCCCGGTTGGGATCGATCGCTTTCGTTACTCGCCAGGCGGCATGATGTCGTTGCAGTACGTCTCTTTGACCCCCTGGAAATCGAGCTGCCCGATCTGGGCATGATTGCGCTGCGCGACGCTGAAACCGGCGAAATGCTCTGGGTTGATAGCAGCGACCCAAAATTTCGGCAGCGGTTCGCCGATGCAGCGGCCGACCGCGAGCAAAAGCTTCGCGACGCCCTGGCGCGAACGGGTGTCGATTGCCTCGAGCTTGCCACTGATGAGGCGCTCGACGAGTCCCTGGTTCGGTTCCTGCAGTTTCGAAAGCGTCGCGCTCAGCTGTCGTCAGGCGCCTTCGGCGCCGCTGCTGCAGCGGGTACCGTCTGAGCATCCTGCATGATCGATCCTCGAACCCTCAGTTTCCTCTGGCCGGTCCTGCTCTGGCTGCTGGCGATCGTCCCTGTGGCTGCTCTTGCAATGTTGCTGCTGCGCTGGGCCCGTTCACGTGCGCACACGCGCTATCCCGGGATGGTGCCGCCGTCGCTGGGCTCGAGCGGGCTGTGGGGCTTCATCGGCCGCTACGGCCCTGGCCTCATCGCACTCGCCGGACTCGCGCTGCTGCTGGTGGCCATCGCCCGGCCGCGAGCGATGCTCGTCATGCCCACAGCGGTGGAATCAGTCATCCTGGCAATCGACACCTCAGGAAGCATGCGGGCGGCTGACGTCAAGCCCAGCCGAATCGAAGCCGCCCAGGCGGCTGCGCGCAGTTTCGTGGACGGAATGCCCTCCAGGCTGCGCACGGGAGTCGTGTCCATCTCCGGCACGGCAGCCGTCGCGCAATCGCCCACCACCGAGCGCGATGAGCTCTATCGCGCCATCGATTCGTTGCAATTGCAGCGCGGCTCGGCCATTGGCAGCGGCATTCTGGTGAGCCTGGCCGAACTCCTTCCTGGCGCAGGGATTGATGTCCAGAAAATTTTGAATGAAGCCTCAGGCGAGGGGCAGCGACCGGGGCCTGCGGGATCCCCGCTACGCGGCCCCGCTGAACCTGCCAAGCCCGCCACCACCAGCGCGGCCGAGCCGGGTTCGAACCGAAGCGCTGCAATCGTGCTGCTCACCGATGGCCAGGGCAATACCGGACCTGATGCCATCAAGATGGCCGAGCTTGCGGCGCAACACGGCGTCCGCATCTTTACTGTGGGGGTAGGAACGCCGGAAGGCATCACGCTCAACGCGCAAGGCATGGCAATGCGCGTTCGGCTGGACGAAGAGGCATTGAAAAAAATCGCTGACGTTACCCTGGGCGATTATTTTCGCGCCAACGATGCAACCGACCTGAGACGAATTTACAAGGAGCTTAGCTCCCGGCTGACGCTTGAGCGGCGACAGCTTACTGAGGTCACCGCGTTTTTTGCTTTGGCTGGATGCATCCTGATTATTGCCGCTGCCGCTGTATCGCTGGCACGTACCGGGCGAATTGCCTGAGCGGCTGCGTATTCAAGCGCCCGAGAATCAGCCGCGATCAAATTCGATTGCCACAGATAGCCCGACACCCGCAGGACCAGATTCCAACGCCAACTGCGCTCCCAGAAGCCGCGCGTATTCGCTGACGATCGCGAGACCCAGACCGGACCCCTCGCGAAGCCTGTTGAGGCCTTTCCTGATGTCACCGATACGCAGGTGACGGTCATCGCTCTCTACCCTGGCGCGGCTGCTGAAGAGGTGGAGAAGCAGGTAACGTTACCGATCGAAGTTGCACTATCAGGACTGCCTAACTCGATTCGGCTCTTCTCGCACACGCAGTTTGGCCTATCGTTCAATGTCATCACCTACGACGATAAAGCCAACGTCAACGTTATTCGGCAGCAGGTCAACGAGCGACTGCGCGCCGTATCTTTACCAGCCGGTGTCGAGGCAACAATTGCCCCTAACGCCACCCCGGTGGGCGAGGTACTTCGATACCGTCTTCGCGGCGCGGGTTACAGCCCAGTTGAATTGCGATCCATCGAAGACTGGGTCGTCGAGCGCTCCCTGCGGCAGGTTCCAGGGGTCGCAGATGTGATCGCCATGGGTGACGCCATCAAGCAGTACGAAGTCCAGCCTGACCCCGACCGGATGCGGGCCTACAAACTGACCTATCAGCAGTTACTTGAGGCGTTGGGCCGGGGAAATGCGAACGCCGGGGGCAGCTATGTGTCGCCGGGCGGACAGCAATTCACGATTCGCGGCATCGGACTGCTTCGCAGCACCGAAGACATTGGGCGAATTGCGATCGCTACCCGAAACAACACGCCGATCCTGGTCTCCGATGTTGCTCAGGTTGCCATTGGCGAAGTGCCGAGGCTCGGCACGGTTGGTCAGGACGATGACAACGACATCGTCACGGGCATTGTCGTGATCCGCCGAGGTGAGAACCCGTCTGAAGTGCTTCGAAGGGTTAAGGAACGAATCGCTGATCTGAACGCCAGAAGTCTGCCCCCAGGCGTCGAAATCGTACCTTTCTATGACAGAACCTGGCTGATGGAGCGAACCTTGCGCTCCGTGTTCACGAATCTTGTCGAAGGAGCATTACTCGTTTCGCTGGTGTTGTACTTGTTCCTGTCCAACTTTCGAGCAAGCCTTCTGGTAGTAATGATCATTCCCCTCTCGCTGCTCGCAACTTTCCTGGGCCTGCGAATCATGGGGATACCCGCGAATCTTCTCAGCCTCGGAGCGCTCGACTTCGGCATCATCGTAGACGGGGCGGTGATCGTTATTGAGAACATCATGCACCGCTTGGCAATTCGCGGCGAGGATATCAGCGAGCGCGAGCGGGCCAAGCTGATCGAATCAGCGACAAATGAAGTGGGCCGGCCTACGTTGTTCTCCATGTTGATCATCATCGCGGCACACATCCCTATTTTCGCGCTTGAACGGCACGAAGGACGCATCTTTCAACCGATGGCCTTATCGGTCGCAGCCGCATTGATCGCGTCGCTGATCCTGTCGCTGACGCTTGTACCACTGCTGGCAAGACACGTTCTTCGCCGGGGACTACCTCATCATGACAACCGATTGGTATCGCTCTGCAAACGCCTCTATCGGCCTGTTTTGTCATGGGCGCTGATCTGGCGAAAAACCGTGGTGGTATCAGCGCTGATCGCATTTTGTGCTGCCGTGGGTGTCGCGACAAAACTCGGTTCCGAATTTCTTCCGGAATTGAACGAAGGAACCTTATGGGTCAATGTACGTCTTCCCGCCAGTGTCTCAATTGAAGAGGCGCAATCGGTTCTGCACCAGCTTCGTACGGCCATGTGGCAAATACCTGAAGTGCTATCCGTGGTGTCGAAAGCTGGCAAGCCTGAGGACGGCACCGACCCCAAAACCATTTCGATGGCGGAGATGTTCGTTGACCTGAAGCCCCCTGAGGCTTGGCGCAAGCACCTGACGCGCGACCAGTTACTTGAGGAGCTCGAGCGAGCCGTTCAGAAAATCCCAGGCATGGAGCCCACTTTTTCTCAGCCGATTCGCGACAACGTGCTGGAATCAATCTCTCAGATCGACGGGCAGATCGTCATAAAACTGGCAGGTGATGATCTCACCGTGCTGCGAACCACCATGCAGGCCATTGAGCATCAGGTCAAGCAGGTCGCAGGGGTCTATCGCGCTGAAATCGACCGACTCGGCGAGTTGCCGCAGCTGCTCATTGAGGTCGACCGTGATCGCATCGGTCGGTACGGCTTGAATGTCGCGGACATTCAAGATGTCATCGAGGCGGCACTTGCGGGACGCCCAGTCACCAGCATCTGGGAAGGTGAACGTCGCTTCGGACTTGCGGTGCGCCTTGCTCCGGGGCAGCGATCCCTGGCGCAGCTTGCGAATATTCCGATCCCCACGCCTGATGGCGGCTACGTCGCCCTCTCTGCCGTTGCCAACCTCCGTGAAGCCGGCGGTGCAATGAACATTGCGCGCGAGTCGGGTCGGCGAACCATGGCAATCGGTATTTTCATCCGCGGTCGCGACATGGGCTCGGTCGTTGCCGACATGAAAGAGAGGGTCGGTAAAAATGTACAGATTCCGCACGGCTATGCGTTGAACTGGTCGGGAAAGTTTGAAAACCAGGAACGCGCAATGAAGCGGCTGAGCCTTGTAGTACCGCTGTCGCTTGTCCTGATCTTCGTTCTGCTATTTGATGCCTTCAAATCGCTGAAGGCCGCCCTGCTGATCCTGGTGAATGTGCCGCTTGCCCTGATTGGTGGATTTGTCGCGCTATACCTGTTGGATATTCCTTTATCGGTGTCGGCCGCAATTGGATTCATCGCCCTATCGGGCCAGGCAGTACTGAACGGCGTGGTCATGCTCGCTGTGTTCCAACAGCTGCAGACCGGTGGCATGACGCTTATCGAGGCTATTACAGAGGGTGCAATCCAGCGACTGCGTACCGTTCTGATGACCGCACTGCTGGCGGCGCTGGGCCTGCTGCCGATGGCACTGAGCACAGCGATCGGCGCCGAAACACAGCGCCCGCTCGCGATCGTTGTCATCGGTGGACTGGCATCGGCGACGCTGCTGACCTTGATCGTGCTGCCAGTGCTTTACGCGATGCTGTTCGGACGCAATGCAACGCTACCAGGCAGCACAGCACCCCATGCCGCGTAACGAGGCGGAAGGTGCGCCTATCGATACACCAGATCCCTCAGCCAAAGGCTTAGCCCAGGCACGAAGGTGATCACCGCCAGACACGCCACCACCACCGCCACATACGGCAGGATTGGTACGACAATCTCGTCTTAAGAAATCTTGGCAACCGTACAGGCCGCAAACAGGTTCACACCAAACGGGGGCGTGATCATGCCCAGCGCAAGATTCACCACCATGATGATGCCGAAGTGCACCGGGTCGATTCCAAACTGAATCGCAACTGGCGCAAGGATGGGGGCCAGCACCACAATCGCCGCGCCAGTTTCAATGAACATATCAATCACGAACAGAAACAGGTTCACGCCGATCAGGTAAGCCACAGCGCTATCGAAATTTGCGGCGACCCAGTTGCCCACCGCCGCAGGCACGCCTGCCCGGGTGATCAGAAACGCGAACAGACCTGCGGTCGCGATAATGAGCATGATCACGGTGGTGGACACTACCGTCTTTTTGAGCGCCCGCACCAGATCGTGCCAGCCAATGGTTCGGTACACGAACATGCCGACAATCAGTGCATAAAACACAGCAGTCACTGACGCTTCGGTGGGCGTGAACACACCCACCAACGTCGCCGACGGCTCGCTTGCCCGCTTTCTGATTCTGCGCTCCGCGTGCGACTTTCCCGACCCCAACCCGAGCTTCGGCCCCGCCCTCGGGATCCTTTCGAGTGACCCGGGGGCTTGTGCTTTGCCCCCGTAGCGACTAAATTCCGCGTCACGCCAGAAAACCCTCTGGAATGATGCCCAGATTTGACCAAGGAGACCCTCATGTCAGGAGTTCGCAGCCGGTTTATCAAGCCGCTGATCGCGGCAGCCGCCATCGCGCTGCTGGCGGGCGTTGCCCAGGCGCAAACGGTTCTCAAGCTCGGACACGGTTTGCAGCGTGAAGCGCATTACGGGGTGGGCGCGGCCCACATTGCCAAGGCCGTTGCCGAGCGTATGGGTGGGCGCTACAAGGTCGAAGTCTTCCCCGACTTTCAGCTCGGCGGTGAACGCGAGATGACCGAGGGTGTCCAACTGGGCACTATCGATATTGTCTGGACCTCTTCCGGTCCGGTGGGCAATTTTGTTCCCGAGACCCTGATAACGGATATTCCCTTCCTCTTCCGGGACTATCAGCATGCCCGTTCTGTCCTCGATGGTCCTATCGGGCAGGCAACGCTCGACAAGTGTACCGCCAAGGGGATTGTCTGCCTGGCCTGGGCCGAGAACG
>VGHA01000021.1 GCA_016868375.1 Betaproteobacteria bacterium
GGAGCTGCTGCCAGTCGACAGCCATCCAAAGCAGGCCCCACTGGCCGATGACCGATCCATCGTGTTCCACATCGCGCACAGCCCGGTGCGGGAACTCGAGGTCCTGCACGATCAGCTGCTCGATCTGCTCGCCACCCCGACCGCCGACCGGCCGCTTCGGCCGCGCGACGTTGTCGTAATGGTTCCGGACATCAATCGCTTTGCGCCTGCAATTCGGGCCGTGTTCGGGCAATACGCAGATCACGACCCTCGCCACATCCCATTCGATATCACCGACCTGTCCGCGCGTGGCAGCAACCCGCTGCTTGCGGCACTTCAGTGGGTCACCCGGCTCAATGAATCGCGCTGCACCCTGTCCGAGCTATGCGCACTGTTCGAAGTGCCCGCCATTGCCGCGCGCTTTGAGGTTGACCCGCAGGACGTGCCGCGGCTCGCCACCTGGATGCAGGGCGCAGGCATCCGCTGGGGGCTCAACCGCGCGCAACGCTCCGCCCTGGGATTGGATGCTGCGGGCGACATGCATACGGCGCTCTTTGGGCTCAATCGAATGCTGATGGGCTATGCGGTGGGCATGCGAAGCGCTGGAGCCGGTCAGGTTTTCCGGGACATCGAGCCCTACGGCGAGATCGGTGGTCTTGACGCGGAACTGGTGGGCGCGTTGGCGAGTCTGGTGGAGTCGCTTGTGCGATGGCTTCAATGGGGTTGCGCGCCCACCCACCCTGCGGGCTGGGCCGAACGTTTCCGCGCGCTGCTGGCCGACCTGATCAAGCCCACCGGAGACGCCGATCGCGCAAGCCTTGACGCGCTCGAGTTCGCGCTTGCGCAGTGGACCGATGATTGTGCTGCGGCGGCATTTGATACCGACGTGCCGCTATCGGTTGCGGCAGACGCCTGGCTTGACGGGCTCGATGCGCCGCTTCTTGCCCGCCGCTTTCGTGGTCGCGGCATCACGTTCTGCACACTGGTTCCGATGCGGGCGATTCCGTTTGAAGTGGTGTGCCTGCTCGGCATGAACGATGGCGACTATCCGCGCCGTTCGCATCGCCCTGATTTTGATCTGATCGCGCTGCCGTCTCAGCGTCGACCGGGCGACCGCGCCCGGCGCGATGACGATCGTCAGATGATGCTTGAGGCGCTTCTGTCGGCTCGGCGCGTGCTCTATGTGAGCTGGAGCGGCCGCAGCGTTCGCGATGACACACACCAGCCGCCGTCGGTCCTGGTTTCCCAACTGCGACACTACCTGGCTGCCGGGTGGTCGCCCGATGCCGTCGCGGCGCGCACGATTGAGCATCCACTGCAGGCGTTCAGCAGGCGATATTTCGAAGCCGGCGCACCGCTTGTCACACACGCAGGCGAGTGGCGGCGCGTGCACATTCCGGCTACCGGCCTTGAAACATCAGCCCATCGGCCCCGCACGCCTGAAGACCAGCGCCCATCCGCCGCCAAGGTATCGGCCACGCAACTTGCCAAG
The DNA here is from genome assembly GCA_016868375.1 of Betaproteobacteria bacterium. GTDB lineage: Bacteria > Pseudomonadota > Gammaproteobacteria > Burkholderiales > Burkholderiaceae_E > SYIM01. The sequence continues at coordinate 1,472 of VGHA01000021.1, forward strand.
CTGCTCGCCAATCCACCACGCGCCTATTTTCAGCAGCAGCTTGGAATTTATTTTGATGCCAATGCGCAATCGCTGCCTGATGAGGAGCCCTTTACCCTTAACGCGCTCGACACTTACCAGCTGATCGACCAGGTGATCGAGCACACCCTCACGCCACTGCGCGCATGGTCGACTGACGCTTTGCAGCAGGTTGATCTGTCGCTCGCGATCCGCAGCCAGATCGATCGACTTCAACGCGCGGGTGCACTGCCTCTGGGGGGACCGGGTGAGCAGGAGAGCGATCACCTTCAGGCGCTGGTCGAGCCCATGATTGCCGCGTGGCGCTCGGCGCGGCTCAGTTACCCCAACGTGCTGCATCCGGTCACAGCCTCATTCAATGATCGGGGCACGGTGATTGAAGCGTCACTCGATCAGCGCTATGCCGGCCATTGCGCCGACCCCGCTTCGGTGTGGATTCGTATCGCATCTGGCGAGGTCCTGAAGCGCTCTGGAGAGTCTCAGGTGCTGCCGCACCGGCTGATTGAGGTCTGGGTGCAATCGCTGCTTGCGAGTGCGGCCCAGGTTGAGGGACATGCACTGGTCATCGCACGGGATGCCACGTTGTCCATTCGTCCGACCGATCCCGAGTCCGCCAGGCGCCAGCTGCTCGCCCTTCTTGAACTGCGCGCGCAGGCGCTCACCGAACCGCTTCCGGTGGCTGTGCGGACCGCCCTCGAATATGTCACCGCGCTCAAGAACCCGCTTGATGCAGCGGCAACGGCCTATGAGGGGGGAGAGTTTTCTCGCGGCGAAGTTGACGACCCGTTTCTCGCGCGATGCTTTCCTGACTTTTCGTCGCTTACGAGCGACGGTCGTTTCCAGACCTATGCTTCGACGCTGTACGCCGCGATTCCGGAGTGGATCGCAACGCATGTCACGGCTACTCAACATCCGGCGGCCGCTACGTCCCTGGATGATCCGCTGCCGGATTCCGGCAGCGCCCACGTGAGCGGAGCGCGCTGATGTCACAGGTGCTCGATGCCTACGGGCTAGCGCTCTCTGGCAGCCGCCTGATCGAGGCGAGTGCGGGAACCGGGAAAACCTGGACGATCGCATCGCTCTACCTGCGCCTGGTGCTGGGCCACGGCGAAGCAGGCGAGCCCGGCACGGGTTTCCAGAAAGCGCTGATGCCTTCCGAGATCCTGGTCATGACCTTTACGCGTGCAGCGACGCGCGAGCTTTCTGACCGCATCCGTAAGCGCCTGATCGAGGCGGAGCAGTGTTTCAGAGGCCACTCGGAACCCGCCGCAGACGATCAGTTTCTACAGCGCCTCATGGCCTTCTACGCCGATTCGGATCTGCGTGAACGTACGGCCTGGCAACTTGCCCGTGCTGCCGAAGCGATGGATGAGTGCGCGGTGTTCACGATCGACGCCTGGTGCCAGCGGATGCTGAGTGACCATGCGTTTGACACCGGAAACTCATTGGATGAGGCACTGATTGCCGATCAGCGAACGCTTCTGCGCGAAGCCGCGCATGACACCTGGCGGCAGCACTGCTACCCGCTGACCGGGCAGGCGCTGGATCGACTGCTCGCGGTTTATCAGGATGTCGACGCCCTGGTCAACGAGGCCTCCAAGCTGCTTGCCGAGCGTCCCTCCTGGACCACCGCTGACCCATCCCTTGCGCACTGTATCGACCGTGCGGCCGACGCCCACTCGCAGGCGCTTGCGGCATTGAGCGTGGGTTGGGTCGAGCGGGCGCAAGCGCTGCGAGCCTGGCTCGACTGGCAGACGAGCGATTTTGGTGCCCACTGGAATCTGCCGCGACTTCGCCCGGCAAACTACCGGCGCTGGATCGATGCCATCGTTGCGTGGGCGCGGGCGCCCCAAACCCGCAAGCTCGAACTTACCAAAGAGGCGCAGCAGCGACTGAGCCCCGAGGGCCTGCTGGCCATTCGTCAGCCCGGCGCACCACCCATCGAGCTTCACGAAGGCTTTGCGACGTTTGCCGAACTGCTGCGCGCGATGGCCCGACTGCCCTCGCCGCAAACACCCATCCGGATGTTTCTGACGACGCAGGTTGGCGAGCGGCTGTCGGTGCTGAAGACCCGGACGCGCAGTTTTGGTTTCGCCGACATTGTCGAGCGTCTGGCACGTGCACTCAACGGTCCGCAGGGCGAGTCGCTTCGGAACAGCATTTTGGCCCGCTACCCGGTTGCGCTGATTGACGAATTTCAGGACACCTCGCCAGAGCAGTATCGACTCTTTGACGCCCTTTACCGCTGCGCAGACAACGACCCCGATCATGCGCTATTGCTGATTGGCGATCCGAAGCAGTCGATCTATCGATTCCGAGGCGCCGACATTTACAGCTATCTGCGCGCACGGACAGCAACCGATGGTCGTCACTACGCCCTGGATACCAATCATCGTTCCACGCAGGACCTGGTGGACGCGGTGAACAGCTGGTTCGACCGCGCCGAAAATCGTGAGCTTAACGCGGAGAGGCCAACCGCCCTGTCATCGGCAGCGCCAGGCCTGAGCGGAGCGTTTCTGTTCTCGGATGGTAGTCATAACCCCATGCCATTCGAGCGTGTTCGCGCAAAAGGCCGCCCCGATCGACTGGTCACCGCCGCTGGAGCGCTTGCGCCGATCACCATTGAACACGACCTGGCGGTTCGATCCAACGAGGCCAGCCGGGCGAGGCTTGCCGCCCGCTGTGCTGAGCGCATCGTGGGCTGGCTCAACGACGACCGGGCTGGATTTCAGGATGCGGCGCGCGCCTTCACTCGACTGCGCCCGAAAGATATTGCGGTGCTGGTGCGCACGGGTACTGAGGCCCATGCGGTACGCAGCGAACTGCGCAGGCGCGGCGTGGCGTCGGTGTATCTGTCTGAGCGTGATTCGGTGTTCGCAACCGGCGAGGCCAGCGATCTGTTGCGTTGGCTGCGCGCGGTGGCCGCACCGTCCAACGCGTCGCTGGTTCGGTCCGCGCTGGCAACGGCGACCATTGGCCTATCGCTTTCCGAGCTCGAGCAACTTTCGAACGACGACGAGGTATTCGATCTGCGCTGCGAGCAGCTGCGTTGGCTGCGGGCGGTCTGGAATGAGCGCGGCATCCTGGCAATGCTCAGAAAGATGCTGCATGACTTCAGTCTTCCCGAGCGGTGGCGGCGGCTGGCCGACTGGGAGCGCAGGCTCACCAATGTGCTGCATCTGGCTGAATTGCTGCAACAGGCAAGCACCGAGCTCGAAGGCGAGCAGGCGCTGATCCGCTGGCTTGGCAGCAGCATTGCCGACACCGGGTCAACCGCCGCCGACGAGCACCTGCTGCGGCTCGAGAGCGATGCCGATCTGATCCGCGTGGTCACCATCCACAAAAGCAAGGGGCTCGAATATCCGCTGGTGTGTCTGCCGTTTGCCTGCAGCGGCAAGCGGGTGAGTCGCAAGGACACGCGGTTCGTGGTGCTGCCTGGCCAGGTGGGCGAGCGACAGCTGAAGCTTGACTATGACGACGCCGATATCGCACAGGCCGATCTTGAACGGCTGCGCGAGGATCTCCGCCTGTTTTATGTTGCAGTGACCCGGGCGCGATACGCTGTCTGGATGGGGTTTGGCCTGCTGAAAGTCGGCAACAGCGCGCAGTGCATCACGCACCATAGCGCTGCGGGGCGGCTGCTGGGCGGACCCGAGCCGCGCGACCCGGCCGGCTGGCTGGCCCAGCTTCAGGTGCTGGCTCACGACGCGCACGAACGCTTCAACAGCCAGATTGCGCTGGAGGCCATGCCCGAGGTCGGCGACTGCGCCATGCTCGCTGCGCCCCGCGACTTGCGCCCCTTGGGCGAACAAGCGACCTATGCGGCGAACTTTGAACGGCACTGGTCGCCGGGCAGCTATTCACTGCTTGCACGGGATCTGGACAGCACTGCATTTGCGCCAGCGGCCTATCGCAGCCGGGCCGCCGACGAGGAAGCAGGACTGCCCGACCCTGCCTTCGCGCCGCGCATGCCTGCCGACTTTGCCCCCTGGCATCGACTGCCCGGCGGGGCCAGAGCAGGCGACTTCATTCATGGCCTGCTTGAATGGTTGGACCGCGAGGGATTTTCGCTCGCCGACAACCCCACCGCTCAACGCCAGCTGGCGGCACGCTGCGAGCGGTCGGGCTGGGGCAAATGGCATGAGGGGGTTCTAGGCTGGTTACTTGCACTGTTGCAGACCCGGCTGCCCATCCTGGGCGCGGCGCTGCCAGAGCTCCGGCAACGGCTGCCAGAGATGGAGTTCTGGATGCCCGCCACGCACCTGCGTGCCACCGAGGTCGATGCGTTCTGTCAGCGGGCGCTGCTCGGGGGCCTGGCACGGCCGGAACTGCCGCCGCGGCAACTCAATGGCATGCTGATGGGCTTTGCCGATCTGGTGTTCGAACATCAGGGCCGCTACTGGGTGCTTGACTACAAGACCAACCGCGTTGGGCCAGACGGACACGCTTACGACCGCACCGCGCTCGAGTCGGAAATGGCCAGGCACCGCTACGATGTTCAGGCTGCGCTGTATCTGCTCGCGCTGCACCGGCTTTTGCGCACACGAATGGGCAGCACCTACCGGCCCGAGAAACATCTGGGCGGTGCGCTGTTCTGGTTCATCCGAGGGATTGATGGTCCGGTGTCTGGCGAGTATGCGATTCCCGCAAACGCCCAGGTGCTGACACTCATCGGCCAACTCGATCCGCTGTTTGAGAGCGCCGCCGAGCCATGGTGATGCACCTGCTCGCCGACCTGAGCCGTGCGGGTCACCTGCGACAGCTTGATCACGCTTTCGCTCGCTTTGTCGTCAGCTTCGACCCCGACCGTGGGCCAGCGCTTGCCGTGGCGGCGGCCATGCTGAGCCGTGTCGAAGCGATGGGCCACAGCTGTCTGCCGCTCGCCGCCCTCTGTCGCCCCGACGCCGAGATCTTTGGCTGGACGCCCGAGGCCATCGAGCAGACCCGAGTGCTCTGGGCAGCACTGCCCTCTGAGACATCAACCTGGCTTGATGTGATCCGGGCCAGCTGTGTGGTGCAGACCATCGGACTCAAGCCCGATGGCGGCGAGCCGCTGGTGCTTGATCCAACCGGCGATGCACCAAGACTGTATCTGCGTCGCTACTGGTCCGACGAGCAGGCGGTTGCCGCCGCGGTCCGCCGCCGTGGTGCCTGCCGCGATGCGGTCGACGAGCCGCTTGTGCGAACCTGGATCGATCGCCTGTTCGAGCCGATCGCACGCTCGGAACCGCGTGAACCCGGCGTCCCTCAGCAGCCAGTCCCCGACTGGCAGCGAATCGCCTGTGCGATCGCAGCCCGGGGCCGAATCACCATCATCACGGGTGGTCCTGGTACCGGAAAGACCACCACCGCGGCGCGTCTGCTCGCGCTTCTGGCCGCTGTCAATCCGCAGCCCGCTCAACTGCGCATCGCGCTGGCTGCACCAACCGGCAAGGCGGCCGCGCGCCTGCGCCAGTCCATCGATCAGTCATTGCAGTCTCTGGCAGGCGCTTTGGCCGATCGGATTGATCTCGCGGACCTTGGCGCGCAACTTGGTCCGGCTCGAACCCTGCATGCGCTGCTTGGCGCAATTCAGGACAGCAGAAAGTTTCGCCATCATGCGGGTAGTCCGCTCGCTGTCGACCTGGTGATCGTGGACGAAGCCTCCATGGTGCATCTTGAAATGATGGCAGCGCTTCTTGACGCACTGCCCGACTCCGCACGACTTGTGCTGCTGGGCGACAAGGACCAGCTGGCATCGGTTGAAGCCGGTGCGGTGCTGGGCGATCTGTGTAGCGCCGCGCACCACGCAGGCCCCGAGCCTGAGACCGCACGCTACATCGAAGCAACCACCGGAGAGCGCATACCGGCAGAGCCGGGTGCAACGTCGCCGCTTGCGTCGCAAATCGTCATGCTGCGCCACAGTCGGCGCTTCACCGGTCCAATTGGCGCGCTGGCCCGCGCGGTCAATGATGAGGCGGACCCCAGGCAGGCTGCGGCGCTGCTCGCGGCAGATCCCCACGGCGCCCTGTTTGCCGCTGAGCGCGTACCGGTTGAGGCTGTCGTGACGTTGGCTGTCAGCGGCCGGGACGGCGCACGTGCGTGCTACCGCGACTACCTCGAGCGGCTCGCTTCGCAGACTGCGCCGGCTGAAACCGGGCCCTACACGCAGTGGGCGCTCGATGTTCTTGTCGCGTTCGATCGCTTTCGCGTCCTGTGTGCCATCCGCGACGGTCAATGGGGTGTAAGCGGCCTGAATCAGGCGATCGCAGAAGGCCTTGCGCGGGCCGGGCTGCTGCAGCCGCAGGCCACGTGGTACGTCGGGCGACCGGTGATGGTGACGCGAAACGAGCCGTCTCTGGGTATCTACAACGGTGACGTCGGGATCGTACTGCCTGCCGCAGGCGCCCCGGACCGGCTTCGCGTCGTGTTCGCGGCCACAGGCGGCATTCGGACAATATCGCCCAGCCGGCTTGCCAACGTCGAGACCGCATTTGCCACCACGGTTCACAAGAGCCAGGGATCAGAGTTTGAGCATGTCGCGCTGGCGCTTGGGGCACGCGGCGGCCCGGTGCTGACGCGCGAGCTGCTCTACACCGGCATTACCCGAGCCAGGCAGGCCTTCACCCTGATGTCCGAAGAGTCGGGTCTGATGGAAGCGGCAGTTGCTCGCGTAACCCGCAGACAAAGCGGCCTGCGCGATCTCTGATCGCCGTTGGCGGTCCGGCAGCGCCGCCACCGGGCGTGTCACCTTCAGACGTGTGCGGGCCGCCAGACCCGCTCCCAGATCAGCTCACGCCGCTGCACGATACCGCCATAGTCGCGTAGTGGCGGCCTGAGCACCAGGCGATCTCCCTGAAGCGCTGCCTCGCGGCGCTGAACGCCGCCCAGCCAGTCGGCTCGCGCTGAGAGCTCCACCTGCGTCTCGAACACTTCACCGTAGAATTGGCAGGGCCCGCCGTACGACACATATTCGCGCGGGCGTCCGTTAGAAATATCCGCATCGCCATTACAGAGCACTGCGAGCATTCGGCCATTCTGAATCTGGACCGTGCCAAACGTTCGTACACCATAGGGCGGTGGGAGCGGCGCACCATGCTCATCCCACGCGAGCGCTTCGACCAATCGCCAGATTCCATCAAGCGCACTGAGGCTCGGTGATGCGTCCTGTCCGATCATTGAACGACTCCTGTCTGAATGAAGGTGGCGCGAGCCTGCAAACGAGCCTCAAGACGCCGGGTTATCGTCACGGTAACAGAGGTGTCGCAGCGGTGGGCCCGATCCATTAAGCTCACGGACCTCAACGCCACCAGGGAGCTGTGATGGATCTGCCCGTCAATCATTTCAAGCAGGCACTGAACGCGCATCGAGCACAGATCGGTCTGTGGTCGCACCTGTGCAGCCCCATCAGCATCGAAATCCTCGCGCACTGTGGCTACGATTGGCTGCTGATCGATATGGAGCACTCGCCCAACGATCTGCAGCAGGTGCTCGCGCAGTTGCAGGCGATGACAGGCGGCACCGCCGCACCGATCGTCCGCCCGCCCTGGAATGACATGGTCACCTTCAAGCGGCTGCTCGACATCGGCGTACAGACCCTCCTGGTGCCGTATGTACAGACCGAGGAGGAGGCGCGTAACGCCGTGGCCTACACGCGCTATCCACCGCTGGGCGTGCGCGGCTATGCGGGCGCGCCGCGCGCAAGCCACTACGGCCGGGTGCAGGGCTATGCGCACCGCAACCACCATGAACTCTGCGTCCTGGTACAGGTCGAAACGCTCCAGGGCCTGGAGAATCTTGAGGCGATCGCCGGAGTCGATGGCATAGACGGCGTCTTCATCGGGCCGGGCGACCTGTCGGCCGCGATGGGACATCTGGCCAATCCAAAGCACCCCGAGGTGCTGGCCGCGATCGATCGCGCCATTGCGCGGATTCGGGCCTGCGGCAAAGCAGCGGGCATTCTCACGGGCGATGAGGCGCTTGCCCGCCACTATGTCAACCAGGGTTGCCTGTTTGTGGCCGTCGGGGCCGATCAGAATCTGCTGCGTAACAGCGCCACGGCGCTCGCCGCCCGGATCCGGAACGCATGACACGCTTAACAGCCGAACACGCCTCAGCTAGAGTCGCATCTCAACCCAACCGGAGATCCATGATGCTTCGAATCGTGCTCGGTGCTCTGTTATCGGCCTTCTGCGTGTCCAGCGCAATCGCGCAGAGTTACCCGTCGCGTCCGGTTCGGATCGTGGTGCCGGCTTCAGCCGGAGGAACGGTCGACCTGCTTACCCGCGCGGTTGCGATCAAGCTGGCGGATCATCTGGGGCAGCCCACCGTCATCGAAAACCGCGCCGGTGCCACCACCAGCATCGCCGAGGAATACGTGGTGCGCCAGCCCGCCGACGGCTACACGCTGATGATGTCAGGCATTACGCTCGCGACCCAGCCCTTCATGCGGGCCAACCTGCCCTACGACCCGCAGCGTGACCTGGCCATGATTTCGCTGGTGGCCGTATCGGGCAACGTGATCGTGGTGAACCCCAGTCTGGCCGCGAAAACGGTGCCTGAACTGATCGCGCTTGCGAAATCAAGCCCCAGACCTCTCCTTTACGGAACTGCGGCATTTGGCGCAACCGGCCATCTCGCCGCTGAGATGTTCAACCTGATGGCGGGAACCAAGCTCTCGCAGGTGCCCTACAAGGGCGCTGCGCCGGCGCTGAACGATCTGATTGCCGGCCAGATTGACATGACCTTCGACAACATCCCTGCAGCGATCAACCACATCCGGTCGGGCCGAATCCGCGCCATCGCGGTCACCTCGCCCAAGCGCGACCGTCAGCTGCCCGATGTGCCGACCATCGCTGAAGCAGGCCTCCCGGGCTACGAAATCGTCGCCTGGTTCGGGCTGGTGGCGCCGGCTGGCACCCCCCCTGAGATCATCGCCAGACTGCATGCGGACACGGTGAAGTCGCTGCAAGATCCGGGCGTGCTGGATCGCCTGGAAAAGCTTGGGTTCGAAGCGGTTGGCAACTCGCCCTCAGCGTTCGCGGCCTATGTTCGTTCGCAGGCCGATGCGCTGGGCAAAGTGATTCGAAGTGCCGGCATCAAGCCGCAATAGGCCTTCCTGCACGGTGATGTCGTCTGACGCCTCAGCCGCCTGACCCTGCCCCGCGAAGCCCGCTCTCAGTGTCATCGCTCCTGAAGCTTGACCGCCTGCGAATGCGGTTTGGCGGCGTCGTCGCGCTCGATGATGTCAGCTTCGACATTCCCTCAGGCCAGATCTGCGGCCTGCTCGGGCCAAACGGCGCAGGCAAGACCACGCTGATCAACTGCATCAGTCGCCTTCAGACGCCGCAGTCGGGCGAGATTCTGTTTGACGGACAGTCGATTTTGTCAAAGCCCCCGCATGCCTTGGCTGCACTGGGCATCACGCGCACGTTTCAAAACCTCGCCCTATTCAACTCGATGTCGGTTCACGACCATGTTCTGGCAGGAACCGATGTGCGGCACCGTGCCGGGTGGATTGCGCACGCGCTCGCATTGCCCGGGGTGAGGCGCGCCGAGCGGGCCGCACACGACCGCGCCGAGCAGCTGCTGCAATCGCTGGGACTGCACGGGTTTACCCATCGTACGGTGGGCGAACTATCGCTTGGTATGCGTCGCAGGGTCGAGCTTGGCCGCGCACTGGGCGCAGCACCACGCCTGCTGCTGCTTGATGAACCGGCAAGCGGGCTTACCACCTCCGAGGCCGATTCGCTCGCGCAAACCATTCTGATGCTGCGTGAGCGGTATGCCACCACGGTGCTCATGATCGAACACCGGATGCGTCTGGTGAGCGCGGTATGCGATCACGTGGTCGTGCTGAACTTCGGCTGCAAGATTGCCGAGGGAACACCCGCCGAGATTCGACGTCATCCCCAGGTGGTCGATGCATGGTTGGGCGCCCGATCATGACCCTGCTTCTGGAAGTTGAGCAGCTCTGCGCTGGCTATGGCGATATTTCGATCCTTCAAAACATCAATCTGTCGATCGGTTCGGGTCAGGTGATTGCGCTGCTGGGTGCCAACGGGGCCGGCAAAACCACCACGCTTCGCGCCCTAAGCGGCATGCTCAAGGTCAGTGGCCGGATCCGGCTGCAGGGCGCCGACATCGCCGGGCTGCCGCCCGAGCGAATCGCAGGTCTGGGCGTGGCCCATGTTCCGGAGGGGCGCGGAACTTTCTCGCATCTGACTGTCGACGAGAATCTTCGCCTGGGCGCATGGCTGCGGCGCGACCGCGCGGGCATTGAAGCAGACCGCGAGCGCATGTTCGGGCACTTCCCGCGGCTGAAAGAACGCCTTTCTCAACAGGCAGGAACGCTGTCTGGGGGAGAGCAGCAAATGCTCGCGATCGCCCGGGCGTTGATGCTAAAGCCCCGCCTCCTGCTGCTCGACGAACCCTCATTTGGCCTGGCGCCGCGCCTGGTCGACCAGTTGTTCGATGCGCTCCACATGATCCGGCAGCAGGAACAGGTGTCGATGCTGGTGGTCGAGCAAAATGCGCACGCTGCATTGTCCCTCGCCGACACCGCCTATCTGCTTGAGCACGGCAGCATCATTGCTTCAGGGCCCGCCACTGATTTGCGAAACGATGAGCGCGTCCAGCGCGCCTATCTGGGCGAGTGACTCAACCACCATGGAAATTTTCCTTCATCAGTTGTTTGCAGGGGTGACCAGCGGCGCCATCTACGCAAGCTTTGCCGTGGCGCTGGTCATGGTCTGGCGCAGCACGCATCACCTGAACTTCGCGCAGGGCGAAATGGCGATGTTTTCAACCTATGTGGCGCTTGCGCTGATCGAGGCGGGGCTGGGCTACTGGAGCGCTTTCTGCCTCACGATCCTGCTCTCTTTTGTAGCCTCGATGGTTCTTGAACGAATGATCGTGGCACCGATTTCGAAGGCCCATCCCCTTGCTGCGGTGATCGTGTTCGTTGCGTTGCTGTCGATCTTTCACAGCCTGGCCTCCTGGCTTTTCACACCCGTGCTGCGTGAGTTTCCAAGCCCATTCCCAAACGGCAGCCTCGACGGGTTTCCGTACCTCAGCTGGCACGCAACAGGCGTTGTCGCGCTGATCGTGCTGGAGCTGATGGCGGTATGGCTCTTCTTTCGGAGCACCCGTTTGGGGCTCGCGATGCGCGCTGTGGCACAAAATCCCGACTCAAGCCGGCTGGTCGGTATTTCAGCGGGACGGATGCTGGCACTCGGCTGGGGCCTGGCTGCCGCTTTGGGCGCTGTCGCCGGAATGATGATCGCGCCGATCATCTACCTTGATCCCAATATGATGGCAGGCGTACTGCTCTACGGATTTGCGGCAGCTTTATTGGGCGGCATTGACAACCCCTGGGGTGCAGCCGCCGCCGGCCTCATCGTGGGGCTGCTGGACGCTCTGGTGGGCGCATGGCTGATCGGGCCCGAGCTCAAGCTCAGCTTTGCGCTCGCGCTCATCGTTGGCGTGCTGCTGGTGCGGCCCGCGGGGCTGTTCAGTCGGCCGACTCAGACCCGGGTTTGAGTGATATCGATGCGCACTGGCAAACCCCTCAATCTGCTGAAACCCGTGGCTGCCGGCGCAGCACTGCTGGCAGCGCTCCTGCTTCCCTGGCTGATTTCCGACTATCGCGTGTTTCAATTCACCCAGGTCTGGATTCTGGCGATCGCGATGTTGGGCCTGAATCTGCTCACCGGCTGGTGCGGGCAGGTATCGCTCGGACACGGTGCATTTTTTGCGGTGGGCGCCTACTGCAGCGCACTCCTGATGCATCACCTGGGCGTGCCCGACTGGCTCACCCTGCCTGCCTGCGCGCTCGTTTCCTATGCGGCAGGGTGGCTGTTTGGATTGCCCGCGGCACGTCTGGAAGGCCTGTATCTGGCCCTGGCCAGTTTTGCATTGGCGGTGGCGTTGCCGCAGTTGCTGAAGCACCCGCTGCTTGCGCCGCTGACGGGCGGCACGCAGGGCATCGCGCTCGATGCCGCAACGCCGCCTGCGGGCTGGCCCTTCTCGGTGGAGCACTGGCTCTATGCGCTGTCGCTGGGCTCGTTGCTCGTTGCCATGCTGATCACCCATCAGCTGGTAAAGGGACAGCCCGGGCGCGCGATGCGGGCGCTTCGCGACCATGCGGTTGCCGCATCAACGCTGGGCATCGATGCCGCAGCACTCAAGGCACGGGTGTTCGGACTCAGCGCCATGTATGCCGGCGTCGCAGGTGGACTGAGCGCAGCCACGGTCCGCTATGTAGGGCCCGACAGCTTCGACGTGTTTCTATCGATCTCGCTTTTGGTTGGCATCGTCATCGGCGGACTCGCCTCGATTCCCGGCAGCGTGCTGGGGGCGCTTTTCGTGCAGTTCGTTCCGTACACCGCCGAGCAGGTTTCGCGCGAGGCGGCGTGGGCCATCTATGGCCTGTTTCTGCTGATCGCGCTCTGGGCCATGCCAGGCGGTATTGCGGGACTGGGGCGCGGGCGGGCTCGTCAGCGCTAGCGCCAAACATGCCGCCCGGTCCGTTGACAGCAGACCTGCCTTACTGACTTGTGATCCCACCCTTTCGAATGATCTCGCCCCATTTCGCAATGTCGGTGGCCATCACCTTCGCCATATCCTCAGGCGACGATTCGCGCGGCTCAGCGCCCAGGTCCGAGAATCGGCTGCGAACCACCGGATCGCGAAGCGCCTGGTTGACATCGGCGTTCAGGCGGTCGACGAACGCACGCGAAACGCCGCGCGGCGCAATCAGTGCAAACCAGGCGGCTGACTCGTACGCGGGCAGGCCCGCTTCTGCGGCAGTCGGCACATTGGGAAGCGCAGGCAGGCGGTTTTTCGCAGCCACCGCAAGCGGTCGCACTTTGGCGCCCTGAATCGAGCCCAGCACATTGGGCAACAGCTGGAAACTGACCGGCACACGCCCTGAGACCAGATCGGTGACCAGGTTTCCGGTGACGCGGTAAGGCACATGCGTCATGCGGGCACCGATCAGCTGTTCGAAGAACGCGCCGGCAAGATGCTGTGAGCTTCCCGGCCCAACCGACCCGTAGCCCACATCAGGTGTTTTTTTCAGATAGTCGATCAGCTTGGCGAGCGAATCAATGGGCAGTTCGGCGCTGACCACGACGATATTGGGCAGCGACGCCACCACCCCGATCAGCTGCAGGTCCTTCTCGGGGTCATATCCCAGATCCGCATTGAGAATCTTGTTGACCGCCAGCGGCCCCGAGGTACTGAAGCCGATCGTGAGGCCGTCTGGCTCGGCCCGCACCACGGATTGCGTGCCCACATTGCCGCCCGCCGCCGGTCGATTGAGATATACAAAGCTGCGGCCGCTGATTGCGGCGACCTTGTCGAGCACCAGGCGGCCGATGACATCGCTTGCGCTGCCGGCCGAGAACGGCACGATGACGCTGATGGGCTTGGAAGACGACGGCGCGGTCTGCGCCTGGGCCGTACCCTGGCCCAGCAGAGGCAGCACCATCGTGAGCCCGAGCGCGATCAGGGGCATTCGGAGTCGTCGTGTGTGGCTTGTGGTCATTTCTGTCTCCTTGGTTGTTCTAGCGTGGCGCCAGGGCGCCCTTGGTTCAGGCCACCAGGCCGGTGGTGGATCCGAAGCGATCGCTCATCACCTGTTCGAGCGACTGACTGGCTGGCGTGTGCGCGCCACCACCACGCACCCGATAGGCCTGTGCCCGCTGCGGCGCCAGCGGCGCCTGCCCGGCTGCCAGCGCCCGCGCCTGGCCCAGCACCAGTCGGCGAAAGTGCACGATCGCAATATCGGTTGCGGTGAGATGCTCGCGGGTTCGATCAACGATGACGCCCTGGCTCTCCTGCGCCATCTGGTCCTGCTCAGCAATTCCACGAACCCCGGTAAAGGACACCGTTCGCTGCTCCTCGCGCGACAGCAGATAGTCGTTGCTGCGATTTCGAAGCGGCACATAGCCCTCGCCCAGCTCGGCGAACTGGCCGTAGCCGCCTTTGCGGTAGCGCTCGCGCTCGGCGGCCTCGATCGGTCGATCGGGGTGCCACGCATAGGTGTAGATCCAGCAACGGCTGTCGTCGATCGGCGTCCAGGTATAGCCATAGAGCGTCTCGCCGGGCATGGCTGACGGCGTGATCGAGTGCGTGGGCAGCATGAATTGCGTGAGCCGCCAGTAGTGGTCGCCTGGATCCGCATGACGTGCGCCACCGATCAGAAATCCAACCTCATGGTCGATCAGCTTGAAGCGCGGCATGGGGTCGTTGCGAAGCCAGCGCAGTCGGGCAACGTCGGCGGCGACAGCCGGGTTGTCGTCCCGCAGCTGGGCGGGCGCAGGCATGTGCAGAAAGGAAAAATGCGCGGTGTCGAGCGCCCCCTCCATCGAATGCGTCCAGTTGCACTCCACCAGGCGTTTGGTCACGAAGCGATGTGAAGCGGGCACCGTTCCGGCCTCGAGCTGCGGCACGGAGGCAGGGCGGGCGGCCTCGGGGCCAAAATACGCCCAGACCATGTCGGCAAACTCAACGGTGGGGCAGGCTCGAACCCGAAGCTTGCCGTGCAGTGCCGAGCCCGGGGGCACATTGGGCATTTCGATACAGGCGCCGTCGGTGTTGAACTTCCAGCCGTGATACACGCAGCGCAGCCCCCCTTCCTCGTTGCGGCCGTAAAACAGGTTGGCGCCGCGGTGCGCGCAGGCTGGGTCAAGCAGGCCGGGACGGCCCGACGAATCACGAAACAGCACCCAGTCCTCACCCATGACCCGCACGCGGACCGGTGTGCAATCGGGCTCGGGGATCTCTTCAGAGAGCGCAACCGGATGCCAGAAGCGCCGCAGGTATTCACCCATCAGCGTGCCGGGGCCACTTGCCACCAGCAAGGCATTGTCTTCTGCAGACAGCATCGTTTGATTCCTGTGCTTGGCAATCGAGGAAAGGCGCCCAACCACCCGATTCGCGCGCAACCCTGCGGCCCGAGCAGGGTGTTGAAGTCGCCTGGCCCCGATTGTCGGCGGCGCGGGCGGCCTGTCAAGCCCGGCATCAGGGATCAGCGTTTCATGCTGGTTCACGCCGAGTCTCTTATGATTGGATATTGGTTTCAACCGCTGCCTGGTGTGCACCCCCTTACTCAACCCGGCCAATCGGCCTGTGGGAGCTTGTTCATGAAAAGACTCATCGCCCTGTTTGCGCTTCTCGCGGCCTGCGCAACCGCCTCCGCCCAGGACACCTGCAGTCATCGGGGGGATCTCGACCCGCAGTACTGCGACGAAAATCGCGATCTGGTTGCTGATCCGCCCAAAGATCCGAAGCGATACAAAAATCCCAACACCCTGGTGTTTACCTACACGCCGGTTGAAGACCCGGCCGTCTACGAAAAAATCTTCAAACCCTTCACCGATCATCTCGCGCAGTGCACTGCAAAGAAAGTGGTCTTTTTCCAGGTGCAGTCGAATGCCGCCGAAATTGAGGCGATGCGCTCGGGTCGGCTCCACGTGGGCGGCTTTTCCACCGGCCCCACCGCCTTTGCGGTCAACATCGCGGGTGCGGTGCCCTTTGCGGTCAAGGGCTATGAGAAAGAATTTCAGGGCTATAACCTGATCGTGATCGTTCGAAAAGACACCCCGTTTCAGAAACTCGCCGATCTGAAAGGTCGCAAGCTGGCCCACACCTCGCCGTCATCCAACTCGGGCCACATGGCGCCGATGGCACTGTTCCCAGGCCAGGGACTCAATCCGGGCAAGGACTACAACATTCTGTTTTCGGGTAAACACGACCAGTCGGTGCTGGGCGTGCGCTCGGGCGACTACGACGCCGCAGCCGTCGCCTCCGACGTGTTTCACCGCATGGCGAACCGCGGCCAGATCAAGGAAGACGATTTCCGCGTGATCTACCGCAGCGCCAAGTTTCCCACTTCATCGTTTGCCTATGCGCACGACCTGGAACCCACGCTGCGCGAGCGCATGCTCAAGTGTTTCTACGACTATCGATTCACCGATGACATGAAGAAGGCATTCGACGGTGCCGACCGCTTCTTCCCCGTGAGCTATCGGAAAGACTGGGCCATCGTGCGTGAGGTGGCCGAAGCCGGCGGCGAAAAGTTCAACGGCGCAGCCTATGAGCGAGAGTCCAGGCGCGAAGAGGAAGCCCGTCGCAAGGCCGCCGAGGCGAAAGCCAAGGCTCAGGGCAAGTAATCGTCTTGAGCACCGCTTCAGCGCTCGCAATACGCGGGCTCGTCAAAGCGTATCAGCCGGGTAAGCCCGTGCTTCGCGGGATCGATCTCGACATCGGTCCTGGCGGGCTTTCCGCGATCATCGGCGCCTCGGGCACCGGCAAGTCAACCCTGATCCGCTGCATCAACCGTCTGGTTGAGCCTACCGCGGGATCCATCGTGTTCGAGGGCCGCGACCTGGTGCAGCTCGATCGCAGGCGGTTGCGCGAGGCTCGCCGCACCATCGGGATGGTGTTCCAGGAATACAACCTGGTGGAGCGCCTGTCGGTGATGGAGAACCTGCTGTGCGGTCGACTGGGCTATGTGTCGGCCTGGAATGCGTGGTGGCGACGCTATCCGCAGGCTGATATCGACCGCGCCTTCGAACTGCTCGACATCGTTGGATTGTCGGGCTTTGAGCACCGGCGCGCGGATGGCCTGTCTGGCGGCCAGCGCCAGCGGGTGGGCATTGCCCGGGCGGTGATGCAGAACCCGCGCCTGCTGCTGGCCGATGAGCCAACCTCGTCGCTCGATCCGCGCACCTCGGTCGACATCATGCAGTTGCTCGCGAACCTTGGGCAAAGCCTGAGCGTGCCAGTCATCGTCAACATGCACGATGTCGACCTGGCGCGGCGCTTTGCGAGCCGCATCATCGGCATGGCCGACGGCGGGATCGTGTACGACGGCAGTCCCAACGACCTCAGCGATGAACAGTTGCGGGCAGTCTATGGTGGTGAAGGTTGGCTAAGCTAGCGTTTCAACGCCGCCCGTGGGTGCTGGTGGGCTGGATTGCGCTCGCGACCTATGTGGTCATGGCGGGCGCCCGCCTCGATTTCAGTATCGAACGCTTCGTGGTCGGACTCGACAACGCTCAGCGTTTCCTCGACCGGATGTTTCCGCCGGAAATCCTACAGGCCGACAGCATGGTGCGCGGTCTGGTCGAAAGCCTTGAGATTTCGGTGCTGGCCTCCTGCGCGGGGATTGCGCTGTCGTTGCCACTTGGCGTGCTGGCCGCGCGCAATCTGATGCCAGCCTGGGTCAGCTGGCCGGCGCGTGCACTGATCGCGCTATGCCGTTCGTTTCATCCGGTCATCGTTGCGATTCTGTTTGTGAAGGCGGTGGGCTTCGGCGCACTCGCAGGCATTCTCACGCTCACCGTCGCCTCGGTCGGGTTTATCGGCAAACTGTTTGCCGAAGCCATCGAAGAGATTTCTTTGAAACAGGTCGAGGCGGTACGCGCAACCGGCGCACCATTTGCAAGCGTGCTCGCCTACGGTGTGTTGCCCCAGGTCATGTCGCGGTTTGTTGGATTCGCCACCTACCAGGTCGATTCCAATCTGCGAAATTCCACCATGGTTGGCATCGTTGGCGCAGGCGGCATCGGCAGCACCCTGTTTGCCGCGTTTCAGCGCTTTGACTACAGCTTCGTCTGCGCGATCCTGCTCGCGATCATCGCCATGATCATGGTGGGTGAAACGCTGGCCCGCCTCGTGCGCTCAATCCTGGGCATTGACGCCCGCCGCAGCGATGCCTGACGCTCGCCTCTGGCACAGGCATTCGAGCCGCGAGCGACTGGCGCGGTTTGCGCTTTCGCTTGCCGTGCTCGCAGCGGTCATGGTGTCGATCCGAAGCGTTGAGGTCATTCCGGAGTTTCTGCTCGATGCACCCGAGCAGGTTCAAGATCTGCTGGTGCGAATGTGGCCGATCAACTTCGGTTTCTATCCGGACGGTGTGCACGACGCGCTGGTCGACACGCTCCATATCGCCACGCTCGGCACCCTGATCGCGATTGCGCTGGCACTGCCGGTCGGCGTGCTCTCGGCGCGCACTCTGGTGCGAAGCCGGCTGATCAATCTAGCAGCCCGGTTGATTCTGGTTGCCACGCGCTCGGTCAAT
This sequence comes from Betaproteobacteria bacterium, assembly GCA_016868375.1. GTDB lineage: Bacteria > Pseudomonadota > Gammaproteobacteria > Burkholderiales > Burkholderiaceae_E > SYIM01. The sequence goes on from VGHA01000021.1 coordinate 19,560, forward strand.
TCACTGATCTGGGCACTGCTGTTCGTGGCGATTTTCGGGCCTGGCGCGCTGGCCGGAACGCTTGCAATCGCCTGCCGCTCCATCGGCTTTGTCGGCAAGCTGATCGGCGAGGCACTGGAAGAGGCCGAGCCGGGGCCGATCGAGGCCTTGCGTGCGGCGGGTGCGCCCTGGTTATCGGTACTGTTGCACGGCTACTGGCCACAGCTTGCGCCCACCTTCTGGTCGGTGCTGCTGCTGCGCTGGGATATCAACATTCGGGAATCCTCGGTGCTGGGTCTGGTTGGCGCAGGGGGCATCGGCATGGCGCTCGATACCGCACTCAACCTGTTTCAGTGGACCCGCGTGTCGCTCATTCTGCTGTCGATCTTTGTGATCGTGATCGCAGCCGAAATCATCGTCACGCAGATTCGTAAGCGGGTCCTCTGATGCCGGCTGGTCGCCAATAAGCCGAGGCAGGCGCGGATGCAATCGCCCAACACGCTTCAAGAACCGGTGCCCAGACCGCTTGCCGAGCTGCCCTGCGATCCACCGGTTCAGGGCGTCTTCTTCGATATTGACGACACGTTCACCACCGATGGACTGCTGCTACCCGAGGCGCTCGAAGCGCTCGCCGCCTGGCATGCCTCGGGCCGACTTTCAGTGGCGGTCACAGGCCGGCCCGCGGGCTGGTGCGACCATATCGCCAGGATGTGGCCCGTGGATGCAGTGGTGGGCGAAAACGGTGCGTTCTGGTTCCGCTATGACCGGCAACAACACCGCATGCGGCGACGCTTCGTGCAGGACGAGGCGACGCTTGCCGGCCACCGCGCGCGCTTTGCAGCGCTCGGCGAAGAGGTCCTTGAGCAGGTGCCAGGCGTGGCAATCAGCGCAGACCAGCCGTATCGCGCCTGTGATCTGGCCATTGACTTTGCCGAAGACGTCCGCACCGATGGTCTGCCCACGGCAGACCGGGTAGCCCAACTGCTGCGCAACGCAGGCATGCGGGTAAAGATCAGTTCGATTCACGTCAATGCCTGGTTTGGTGATCACGACAAGCTCAGCACCACCCTTCAGATGGCCGCCGAAGAATTTGGCATGGACGCTGATGCGCTGTCCCGCAACCATCTTTACCTGGGCGACTCGCCCAATGACGCACCGATGTTCGGTTTTTTTGACCGCTCGGTCGGGGTGGCGAATGTGCTGGAGTACGGCGGCAGGGTCGATCCAATGCCGGCGTACGTCTGCGATCGCCGCTCTGGCGCAGGTTTTGCGCAGGCACTGAGCCACGTGATCGGTTACGCCACTAGCTGACCCTCCGATTCAGGCAGTCCTCGGGCTTACCCGGGTATTGCCCGAGCCGCTTCGGAACATGCGACACTTCGCGGCTTCGTCACGCCCCAATAGGAGTTTTCACATGGTCCGTCGTCTGCTCGGCGCCGCACTGGCCATCGCACTGGCAGTGCCCGCTTCGGTCTCATTCGCTCAGGATCGGTTGAGTGCGCTTCACTCGTTCCCGGCCAACTGGGTTTATTCGCGAAGCTTTTTGAACTTCGTGAAAAAAATAAACGAGCAGGGCAAGGGAATCGTCGAGATCACGGTTCGCGGCGGCCCGGAAGCCATGGGCATGTTCGAGCAGCCCAACGCGGTTCGCAACGGCGTGGTGGACATGGTGTATACGCCCTGCGCCTTTTATGCCGCAGCGGTTCCTGAGTGTGATGCTGTGTCGGCCTCATCCATCGATGGCCCCACCGCGCGCAAGAACGGCGCTTACGACGCTCTCAACGACGCGCACATGAAGCGGATGGGCGTGCACTACCTGGGCTGGTTTGACAGCGGCATCCGCTTCCATCTGTGGTCAACCAAGGAAATGAAGACCGACGCGCAGGGCAACCTCGACGTGAAGGGCTTCAAGGTCCGCGGCAATCCCATTTACAACGCCTTCCTTACCAACTTCCTCGGTGCGCAGGTGCTGAACATGCCTTCCACCGATATCTACACCGCGCTTGAGCGCGGCACGATCGAGATCACCGGCTGGACCGAGATCGGCATCATGGATGCCAACTGGGACAAGCACCTCAAGTTCAGGCTTGATCCGAAGTTTTTCTCCACCGACCTGGGCGTGATCATCAACGCGAAGAAGTGGGCGTCGTTGCAGCCCAAAACGCGCGAATTCCTGACCAAGATGGCGCTCGAGCATGAGGTGGCAAGCATTGCCGAAATGCGGGAAATCCGCGACCGCGAAATCGCCGAACTTGAAAAGCGCGGCATCAAAACCTTCGCACTTGGGGCAGAAGCCGGCAAGCGTTTCATCGCCGGTGCCAGCGCGGCCGCGCACGCTCGCATGAAAGAGCGGATGGACAAGGCCGGTGTACCCAACGACTACGATAAAGTCGTCAAGCTGTTCACGCCCTGAACTTCGTACTTCGCGGCTCGGTGCCTGAAGCGCGCGTCAATAGCGTGCGCCTCAGGCCCTACAGCCCTTCTAATCGGTTGCTCGTAACCGCCGGGTGGCTCGCCAGAGAATCACGGCCTTGAATCTGATCGCTCGACTCCACACGCTGCTGATCAACACAATGGCTGCCGCGGCGGCCGTGTTGATGGTCGCGGTCATGATCACCATTTGCCTGGACGTGCTGATCCGTAATCTCGACCGGCAACCGTCGGCGCACTTCTTCACCTTCAGCGAGTACGCGCTGTTGCTCATCCCATGCCTGGGCGCACCCTGGCTGGTTCGCGAGAAGGGCCATGTTTATGTTGAACTGTTGCTGATGGCGCTGGGCCGGCCCGCGCGCAAGTGGGCAATTCGACTGATCGGCGTGATCAGCATCGCCATCTGCTTCACCATGGCCTGGTATGGGTTCGAAGTGACGATGCTCGACTGGGTGCAGAACAACAAGGACGTGCGCTCATTTGACGCGCCGCGCTGGGCGATCGTGATGTGGATCCCGGTGTCATTCCTGTTCATGGGACTCGAGTTCGTACGATACCTGTGGCGCGATGAGTCGCCGCTTGCGGCGCTGGCAAGCGAGAGCAGCGGGGCATCCAGCTGATGGACTGGATCTGGCCGGCCTTTATTCTGTTTGGCGCGTCGGTCGCGCTGATGTTCATGGGTATTCCAGTGGCAATTGCGTTTTTTGCCACCAACATCATGGCCGCGGTGTTCTACATGGGCGGCTCGGCCGCCATCGGACAGGTGGTCAACAACGGCTTTGGTGCGATAACAACCTTCGCACTGGTGCCGATTCCGATGTTCCTGCTGATGGGCGAGCTGTTCTATCACACGGGGCTCGCCACCCGTTGCTTCAATGCCGCGGATAAGCTGCTGGGCAACGTGCGCGGTCGGCTGTCCTATGTCACGCTGATCGGCGGGACCGCGTTTGCAGGGCCGGCGGGTTCATCGATGGGCGCGTGTGCGCTGCTCGGTTCGCTCATGGTCCCCGACATGATAAAGCGGGGCTACAACAAGTACCTGTCCATCGGGCCCATCATGGGGGTCGGCGGACTGGCGGTCATCATTCCGCCCTCCGCGCTGACGGTTCTGCTTGCCACGCTCGGCCAGACCGATGTCACCGACCTGCTGCTTGCCGGCATCGTTCCCGGTCTGGTGCTTGCGCTGATGTATGGCGTATTGATCTGGGGCTGGACCGTGATTGACCCCAGCGCAGCGCCCTACTATGAGGTGAAGCCGGTTCCGTTCGCCGAGAAACTCAAGCTGATCGTCTTTGACGTGCTGCCGATGGTGGGCCTGATCGCGCTGTCGGTGGTGCTGATGCTGGTGGGCTGGGCCACGCCCACCGAGGCTGCCGCGCTCGGCGCATTATCGGTGGCCGTGCTTGCCGCGTGCTATGGGGCGCTAACCTGGCAGGCCATCAAGCGGTCGGTGGAAGGCGCGCTGCGGGTTACCGTGATGTCGTTTCTGATCATCTTCGGATCTGCCACCTTCGCCCAGGCGCTTGCCTTCACCGGCGCCTCGAGCGGGCTGATGAACTGGGCCTTGTCCTTCGATCTAGCACCACTCGCAATGTTGCTCGCGATGATCGGCATTCTGCTGTTCCTCGGCTGCTTCATGGACCAGCTGTCGATGATGCTGCTGACCGCACCGATCTTTTTCCCGCTCGCTAAAACAATCGGCTTTGACCTGACCTGGTTCGGGCTGATCATGCTGCTCGCACTCGAGATCGGCTACACCACGCCGCCGTTCGGGCTGCTGCTTTTCGTGATGAAGGGCGTATCGCCGCCCGGCACCACCATGCGCGATATTTATCTTTCAGCCGCGCCTTTCATTGCGTGCGTGCTGCTGCTGATCGCGCTCATCATCATGTTTCCGCCGCTTGCCACCTGGGTGCCGTCGCTGTCCAAGTAGCGCCGCCGCGGCCCCGTGATTGTCAGGCCGGCACAAACCGGGGCAGCGTGAGCTGCGGCGACACATCGTCGAACACCACGCGCATGGCCATGCCCGCCCGCACGCCCGACGGGATACCGTCGGCGAAGTTGCTGACCATGATCGGGCCTTCTTCGAGCTGAACCAGGCAGGCATCGTACGGAACGTCATCGCGGAAGCTGACCCAGTAGGCGCGATGAAACACCACCCATGACAGCAGGGTGGCGCGGCCGCTCACGTCTTCCCAGGATTGCTTATCCGACAGACAGGCGGGGCACACAGGGCCCGGCGGAAAGTGACGATGGCCGCAACTGTCACAGCGTTGCACCGCCAGTCGGTGTTCGCGGGCCCGCTCCCAGAACGGACGCGCCTCAATATCGTCGGCGGGCAGCGGTTTGTCGTAGTGTCCCAGCATGTTGGGTCTCCTTAACCGCGGGTGTAGATGATCGAACGCGTGCAGGGCGCAGTGGCCACGTACTGCACGATTTCGCAATCGGGCACCTGCCGCTCGCCACACTCGCCTCGCAACTGCCGAACCGCCTCGACATTCAAGGCCCAACCCTGCATGTACGAATTCGAGAGATGACCGCCGTCGGTGTTGGTGGGCAGCTTTCCGCCCAATTGCAGCGTGCCGCCCTCCACATATGCGCCCGATTCACCGCGCTTGCAAAAGCCCAGCCCCTCAAGGCTAAAGAGCACCGTGGGACTGAAGTTGTCATAGCACATCAGCGCATCGATATCCGAGGGTCCGACACCGGCCATTGAATAGGCCTGCTCGCCCGCGTCACGCGTTTCTGCGTACCAGAAGTCGGGATCGAAGTTTGGAATCGAACCGCGCTTGAAGGCGTCGCGTCCGCCAAAGCCCGAGATAAGAACCGGCGGCTTTTTAAGATCGCGCGCACGATCGGCTGTCGTCAGAATGAGGCAGACCGCACCGTCGTTGATCAGGCAGTAATCAAACAGCCGTAGGGGCTCAACGATCGGCCTGGAGGCCTCATGGTCGTCGATCGTCATGGGCGATTTCATGACCGCATCGGGCTGCAGCATGGCGTGCTTGCGAAACGCCACCGACACCTCGGCGAGCTGTCGGGTGGTGGTGCCATAGCGCTCCATGTGCATGCGGAACATGAGCGCATGCGCCGCACCGGGCGAGGTAAAGCCCCAGGGGTCCCAAAACGCGGCGCTATCCTCGCCGCCATAGTTCACCCGTCGCGACCGGCCGATGTTGGCGTAGATCAGTGCAACGTAATTGGCAGCGCCCGTCTGCAGCGCAAGCGCCGCCTCGACGATGGAGATGCCCGACATCCGGCCGTGCGGCGGCATCTGCAGGGTCCAGCGCGGATCGAGGCCAAGAATTTCGCCCATCCTGCCGTAATACGGAATGCGACAGCAGACGAGCCCGTCAATCTGATTTTTATCGAGGCCACCATCGTCGATTGCAGCGCGAAACGCCTGGGCGCCCAGGCCGTAATCGCTGATGTCGGGGAAGCTGCCGTACTGGGTGTTCCCCACACCCACCACAGCAATCTGGTTACGTAGCGCGCGAAGGGCGTCAGCCACTGCAGTTCTCCTAAGGTTCAGCGCGTCGTCGCGATTCAGTAGCCGTCGGCTGCGTGGCGGCGTTCAAACGCCTGCAATTGCGCGAGATGCGTGAGCGTGTAGTCAATTTCATCGAGGCCTTCAAGCAGGCACTGACGCGCGAAGGCGGCAATGTCGAAGCGATGCGGTCCCGAGTCAGGCAGCACCACCTGCTGGGCTTCGAGATCGACCTGGATTCGGGCACCGGGATGCGCCTGAAGATAGGCAAGCGTTGCGTTCACCACGGGCTCGGCAAGCGTGACCGGCAGAAAACCGTTTTTCAAAGTGTTGCTGGCAAAGATGTCGCCATAACTCGGTGCAATCGCCACTCGAAACCCGTAGTCAAACAGCGCCCAGACCGCATGCTCGCGCGAGGACCCGCAGCCAAAATTTCGAGCGGCGACAATGATTTTTGAGTGTCGCCATTCGGCCCGGTTCAATGGGAACTCGCTGTTTTCACTGCCATCGGCGCGCCAGCGCAGATCGCGAAACAGGTAGTTGCCAAAATTATCCGATCGCGGCTTCTGCAGATAGCGCGCAGGCACCACCTGATCGGTGTCGACGTTGATCTGCGGCAAGGGCATCGCCACCGCATCCAGTTGCTTGAAGGCTTCCATCGTCAGTGTCCTGCAACCAGTTGACGCACGTCGGTGATGGCGCCGGTGACAGCCGCAGCAGCGGCCATCGCGGGGCTCATCAGGTGAGTTCGCGAACCCGGTCCCTGGCGACCCACGAAATTGCGATTCGAGGTGGATGCGCAACGATCGCCCGGCGCCACCAGGTCGCCGTTCATGCCCACACACATTGAACAGCCGGCGTGGCGCCACTGAATACCCGCCTCCTCGAAAACGCGATCGAGCCCCTCCGCTTCGGCCTGCGCCTTGACCAGGCCCGACCCCGGCACCGCCCAGGCCTCAACGCCCGCGGCAACCCGCCGGCCGCGCACCACTGCCGCAGCCGCGCGAAAATCTTCGATGCGACCGTTCGTGCACGATCCGATGAATACCCGCTGAACCGGCAGACCCGCAATGGGCTGGCCCGGTGTGAGGCCCATGTAATCGAGCGTCCGGGTGAGGGCATCGCGCCTGGCCTGGTCCGACACGGACGCGGGGTCGGGCACACGGCCGCCTACCGACAGCGCCTGCTCGGGGCTGTTCCCCCAGGTGACCATCGGCTCGATCGCTGCAGCATCCAGTTCAACATCGCGGTCGAACTGCGCATCGGGATGGGTTGCCAGCGCGCGCCAACGGGCGAGCGCCGCATCCCAGTTCGCACCGGTTGGCGCGGACGGTCGGCCCGCAAGGTACTCAAACGTGGCGTCGTCGGGCGACACCATCCCCGCACGTCCACCCGCTTCAATCGACATGTTGCACAGCGTGAGGCGGCCTTCGATCGACAGTGCGCGAATCGCCGAGCCCGCATATTCGATGACATGCCCCACCGCACCTGCCGCGCCAATGCGGGCGATGATCGCGAGAATCACGTCTTTGGCGCTTACCCAGCGATTGAGCGTGCCTTCGACCCGGATTCGAAGCGTGCGGGGCTTTCGCTGCCAGAGCGCCTGGGTGGCAAGCACGTGGGCTACTTCGCTGGCACCGATGCCAAAAGCGAGCGCACCGAGGGCGCCATGCGTGGACGTGTGACTGTCGCCGCACACCAGCAGCATGCCGGGCTGGGTGATGCCCTGTTCGGGCCCGATCACATGAACGATGCCCTGCCTGGGATCATCGATTCCAAAAAAGCGGATGCCAGCGGCCTTTGCATCGTCGTGAAGCGCATGCGCCATCGCCCGCTTCTCGGGATCCTGCATCGTCGACAGATCACGATTGGCCGTGGGCACATAGTGGTCGGGGCTTGCGAACGCACGCTCGGGCACGCGCGGCGCACGACCGCTTTGCCGCAGCATCTCAAACGCTGGCGCCGAGGCGTCCTGCACCAGATGACGGTCGATGTAGAGGAGCGTCTGACCGTCGTCGCGTTCCACCACCGCGTGGCGGGCCCAGATGCGCTCGAAGAGCGTCTGTGGAGATTGGGAGGGTTGCATGGCGCCGCAATGTGACAGAGCGATCCGCTGGGCGCAAGCGATTCGGTGACAAGACGTTTCACCGGGAAGGGGTTTGCGGACACGTGGGGGCCGGTCCCGGTTCGCGCGGGCTTGATCCGATGCCCCGAACGCATGTGCTGCTGGGGCGATAATGGGGTTTGTCTTTTGCAGCCATTTCAGAGACCGCCCATGATCCGCAGCCGCACCCTGATCACCGCCGCCCTGCTCGCGCTGTCGGCCTTACCCGCCTGGGCCGATGGCGCACGCACCTACCAGAGCACCTGCGCGGTCTGCCATAGCAGCGGCGTGGCGGGCGCGCCCAAACTCGGCGATCGAAAGATCTGGGCACCGCTGATCGAGGAGGGCCAGGCAATCCTCACCGCGCATGGCTATGTGGGCGTGCGCGGCACGCCTGCCAAGGGCGGCAAGCCCGATCTGTCTATTGAAGATTTCGCGGCCGCGGTGGTTCATATGCTGAACGCCTCGGGCGGCAAATGGAGCCAGCCGGATGCCAAGGGGTTTGCGGCGATTCGGGCGGAAATTGTGAAGCGGGAGAAGGAGCTGGCGGCGAAGCCTGGCAAGTAACTTTCACCACAATGGAAATCGAGCTCAAACTGCAACTTGCCGCAGCAGCGCTCGCAAGTAAAGTGCGATCACGCGCTCGGCTTTACGACAGACTGTTCGCCCATGGACGATAGCGTGATCACCGCCACGCCAAAACCAATCTGGTCTCCCGATTCAGAGCGCATTGCCCAAGCGCGCATCAACGACTACCGCGAGACCATCGCCCGATCATTCGGCCTCAGACTGCCCGATACCACCGCCCTCTGGCGGTGGTCCGTTTCAAACCTCGACGCATTCTGGGATTCGATCTGGCGATATTTCGATGTGGCAGGTGTACGTGGCAACGGCCCGGCTCTCGCGAAAGCCGAGATGCCAGGCGCTGCCTGGTTCCCTGGCGCAACGCTTAACTTCGCGTCGCAGGCCCTGCGTCATGCGCCATCCCAGTCCGCAGCAATCATTGCCGGTAATGAGAGCGGTGATCTGATCACGCTGTCGTGGACGGAGCTTGCGCGCCGAGTAGCGTGTCTGGCGGCCGCGCTGCGCGCGCGCGGCGTCGTGCGCGGGGACCGGGTTGCTGCACTGCTGCCGAACACCGCCGATTCGGTGGTGGCGTTTCTTGCGTGCGCCTCAGTGGGTGCAATCTGGTCGCAGTGTTCGCCCGATATGGGCGCGCCGAGCGTGTTGGACCGCTTCCGGCAGATCACGCCCAAGGTCCTGATTGCGGTCGCCCGCTATACGTACGGCGGGCGTGTACACGATCGCAGCGCCGTGGTGACGCAGCTGCTTGGCTCGCTCCATTCGCTCGCGCTCTACATTCCCGTGCCCAGCCCCTGTGCCGAAGCCAGTCACGAACCCCGCCACACTGTTCCAACCGCGCTCGACACGCTCGGCTGGGCCGAGGCCATCGACGGCAACGCGACGCTGCAAATCGACCCTGTGCCGTTTGAGCATCCGCTCTGGATTGTCTATTCGTCGGGTACCACCGGGCTACCCAAGCCGATCGTCAACGGTCATGGCGGCGTCACGCTCGAGATGCTCAAAGTCATGGCGCTTCACAACGACCTGCATGCAGGCGATCGCTTTCACTGGTTCACCACTACGGGCTGGATCATGTGGAACTGCCAGGTCAGCGCGCTGCTGTTGGGCAGCACCATCGGGCTCTATGACGGTAGTCCTGGTTGGCCCGATGCGGGCGCGCTGTGGCGCTTCGCCGACCGGATCGGACTGAATTTTTTAGGCGCGGGCGCGGCATTTCATACGGGCTGCATGAAGGCGGGCATCTCACCGGGAGGCAAGACCTTACGAACCACGCTGCGCACGGTCGGCTCGACTGGCTCACCGCTATCGCGCGATGCCTATCGCTGGTTGCAGCGCGAGCTGGGCCAGGGGGTCTGGATCGCACCGATCTCGGGCGGCACTGATCTCTCAAGCGCATTCATCGCAGGCGACTGTACGCAGCCAGTCATCGCAGGCGAAATGCAGACGCGTTGCCTGGGCGCTGCGGTTGCCGCCTGGAACGAACGCGGCGAATCGGTGATCGGCGAAGTCGGCGAGCTGGTGTGCACCACACCGATGCCGTCGATGCCGCTTTTCTTCTGGGGCGACGATGCGCACCAGACCCGCTACCGTGACAGCTACTTCGACATGTTTCCGGGCGTCTGGCGCCATGGCGACTGGATCGAGATCACGCCGCGCGGCGGGGCAATCGTGTACGGGCGCTCCGATGCAACCATCAATCGACATGGTGTGAGGATGGGCACCAGCGAGCTCTATGCAGCCGTTGAGGGGCTACCCGAGGTGCTCGACAGCCTGGTGGTGGATCTCGAATATCTGGGGCGCGCCTCCTACATGCCGCTGTTCGTAGTGCTGCGCGACTCGTTCACGCTCGATTCCACCCTGCGCGAGCGCATCGCAGATGCAATCCGCCAGGCGCTCACGCCGCGTCATGTGCCCAACGACATCATTCAGGTTGCAGCGGTTCCGCGCACGCTCACGGGTAAGAAGTTGGAAGTACCAGTCAAGCGCCTGCTTCTGGGCGAGCCACCCGAGCGGGTGTTCAACCGCGATGCGATCGCCAATCCGGACTGTCTCGACTGGTATCTGCAGTTTGCCGAGCGCATGGCCAAGCCCCCCCACTGAACCCCTGGCCTTGAGTCTGCGGGCGCGCTCAAGCACACTCGCGGTTTTTCTCGTTCGGGGATTCTGGTGAGCAATTCGATTGGCTGGATCGGCCTGGGCCGAATGGGCGAGGCGATGGTCGCGCTGCTGCTGAAGGCGGGCCACCGTGTCAGCGTCTGGAACCGCACGGCTGCGAAGGCGCAGCATCTGGCTGACTATGGCGCCACCATCGTCGAATCGAAACTCGATCTGGTCGACTGCGACGCAGTGTTCACCATGGTCTCCACCACCGATGACCTGATCGAAGTCCTGTTCGGGCAAGGCGGATTGGTCACTGGCGCACGCAAGCCGCGCGTGGTCATCGACAGCTCTTCCATTTCTCAGGAGGGCTCGGCCCAGATTCGCGCGCGACTGGAGGCGCTGGGTGTCGCCTATCTGAGTGCCCCGGTGTCGGGCAATGCGAAAGTTGCCAAGGCAGGCAAGCTTCTGATTGTGGCCTCGGGGCCGAGAGCGCTCTACGACGAAGCCGCGCCCTGGCTGTCAGCCATGGGTCGCAAGCTGATGTGGGTTGGCGAGGGCGAACTTGCCCGGGTCTGGAAAATTGCCCACAACACCATGTTTGGCGTCGTCATTCAAAGCCTGTGCGAAATCACCGTGCTGGCGGAGAAGGCCGGCATTGCGCGACACGTGTTCCTGGAAAGCATCAATGATTCGGTGCTCGGTTCGATGTACACCCGCTATAAATCGCCCGTGCTCACCCACCTCAGCTTTGAGCAGGTAACCTTCACGCCCAAGCTGCTGCTAAAGGATATGGATCTGGGCATGGGGGCCGCCAAAGCCAATGGCGTGCCGATGCCTGCCGCGGCAGCCACCCGTGAATCCATCGCGCGTCTGGTTGGGCGGGGGCATGATGATGTGGATTTCGCGATTCTGCTCAAAGAAATTGCTGCGGATGCCGGGCTTGAGCTGCGCCCGGAAGACGCCGATGTGAGCGACGGACTGCAAAAATAAACACCAGGAGACCTTCCATGCGATTCAATGTCCCGGTTTTGATCGCGGCACTTGCCAGCACCGTTGCGCTCACCAGCGCCTCCGCGCAGACCGCATCCTTTCCCTCAAAACCCATCCGTTTCATGGTGCCGTTTACCGCAGGCAGCGGTACCGACATCATCGCGCGCACGGTGGGCGAAGCCATGAGCAAAAGCCTTGGCCAGCCAGTGGTGGTTGAAAATCGCCCGGGTGCGGGTGGCACGATCGCCGCCGCACAGGTGGCCAAAGGCGAAGCTGACGGCCATCTGGTGCTCATTCATTCGTCGGGGCACGCGCTCAATCCGGCCATCTATCCCAACCTTTCTTACGACACGCTCAAGGACTTGACCGGCATCACCGCGCTGGCCTCGCTACCCAATGTCATGGTGGTGTCGCCCGCGCGCGGATGGAAAAGCGTCAACGACGCGATTGCGGCCGCCAAGGCCAAGCCCGGCGCGCTCAACTACGCCTCGGCCGGCACCGGCAGCGCCACGCATCTGAACGCCGAGAAATTCAAGCTGCGCGCCGGCATCGATGCGGTGCATATCCCGTTCAAGGGCACCCCGGAAGCGGTAACCGAAATCATCGGCGGACGCATTGATTGGTTCTTCGCGCCGCTGGCATCCACGCTGCCGCTGATCCGCGAAGGCAAGCTCCAGGCGCTTGCGGTCAGCACACCCACGCGCACCCCCGCCTTGCCCGATATCCCCACCACGGTTGAGGCGGGCCTCGCAGATTCATCGTACGTGTTCTGGGTCGGCATGATCGCGCCTTCGGGCGTGCCCGCCGCCATTCAGCAGCGACTCAATGACGAGGCTCGCAAGGCGCTGGCCAGCCCCGAGGTACGCGAGCGTATGGCTCGGGCCGGTGCCGACGCGCTGCCAATGTCGATCACTGAATTCAATGCCTTCATTCGCGCGGAGATGGAATCGGCCGCGCAGATCGCGAAGGCCGCCAACCTCAAAGCCCAATGAGCCGGAGCCTCTGATGACCCCCGACACCGTGCATGACGAGCTGCTGATTCGGCGGATGGTTGAACGCTGGGCAGTCTGGCGCGACGCCGGCGACTGGGACCGTTTCGCCACCGTCTGGCACCCGGATGGCGTGATGATGGCCACCTGGTTTCAGGGCCCCTACAAAGAATTCATCCGCGTCACGCAGGAAGGCTGGGCCAAGGGCGTCAGCATTCTGCATTTTCTAGGCGGATCCGCCATTCAGGTGGCGGGCGACCGCGCGATCGCACAGACCAAGATGACGATTTCGCAGCGCGGCATGGTCGAAGGCACCGGCGGCCCGGTGCTCTGCGACGTGGTGTGCACCGGCCGATTTCATGACTTTGTCGCCAAGTACGATGGCGAGTGGAAGCTGCTGCATCGTCAGCCGATTTATGAAAAGGACCGGATCGATCCGCTCGATCCCACCGCGGTGCTGCAGCTGGATCAGCCGCTGCTTGCCACCTTCCCCGAAGGCTATCGTCACCTTGCCTATATCCAGACCCGGATTGGCTATAAGGTCAAGATGGACATGCCGATGCTGAAGGGCGAGGCTGTTCGGGCGCTTTATGCGCGCGCCGCCCGCTGGCTGGCCGGCGGACCGCTTGAGCGCTGAGGCTTGCGTCACCCAATCTCGCAACGCTGGCAACACACTGACTCGCACCAAGGATCATGAAGCCGATGAATTCCCACTTCGACTCTCGCCGCCAGGCGTTTTTGCAGCTTGCCGCGCTGGCCAGTGCCACCGCGTTGGGCATGCCGCTTACCGCACTGTCACAGGCGGATTTTCCCAATCGCGCAGTGCGCGTCATTGTTCCGCAGCCCCCGGGCGGCGGCTTTGACTTTGTCGCGCGGCAGCTGGGCGAGCGCCTGTCACGCCGACTGGGCCAAAGTGTTGTGGTGGAGAACCGACCCGGGTCGGGAACGCTGGTGGGCACCGATGCCGCGGCCCGCGCAACGCCCGATGGCTACACGCTGCTCATGGGCTCGGTGTCGAACATCGCGCTGAACATGGGGTTGTATCAGAAGCTGTCATACGACAGTCTTCGCGACTTTGAGCCGGTGGGCCTCGCAGTCAGCTACGGCTACACCCTGGTGGCCCGGCGCGATCTGCCGTTCGGGTCGCTGCGCGAATTGATCGCCTTTGCCCGCGCCAATCCGGGCAAGCTCACGTACGCCTCAGCCGGTAACGGCTCCGGGCAGCATGTGCTGGCCGCAGCGCTCTGGCACCTGGCCGGTGTCGACGTGGTGCATGTTCCTTACAAGGGCGCACAGGCGGTGTATCCCGATCTGATCGGCGGCAGGGTCGATGTTTTCGTCGATCTGTCGTCCACCTCACGCGCGCAGATCGCAGCAGGCGCGGTCAAGCCGCTTGCCACCTCGGGCGCCGAGCGCAGTCCGCTCCATCCCGACATTCCAACCTTCATCGAAAGCGGCGTCGCACTCGACCTTGAATCATGGTTCGGGTATTTCGCGCCAGCCAAAACCCCTGCCGAGACCCAGGACAAGCTGCGCCGGGAACTCGCTGCCGTCATCGCTGACAGTGATCTTCGCGAGGCCTTCACCAAGGCTGGCGGAAAGCCGCTGTCACTTGATGCCAGCGCAGAGCGCGCGCTGGTTCGGCGCGATGTTGAACGCTGGACCAAGCTGGTGCGCGAAATCGGTATCAAGGCCGACTGAACGACCGCTGAGGGCCCATCGGGGATACCCCAGCTGACTCCGCGGAAAAGCCCTGGGGCTTCCGACAGCAGGGGCTTTTCGTGTAGGGTTCCAGGGTCTAAGACACGCTGCTTGATCACGCCGCCTCAATGACTGACTCCGGAAAAGTCTCCGACACGATTCTGCAAACGACTGGCCTGGTGAAGGAATTCAAGGGTTTCGTGGCGGTATCCGACGTCAACCTCAGCGTGCGCCGCGGTCAGATCCATGCCTTGATCGGTCCGAACGGGGCGGGCAAAACCACCGTCTTCAACCTGCTGACCAAATTCCTGCCACCCACTCGGGGCGCCATCGTTTTCAATGGCCACGACATCACTCGGGAGAAGCCTGCGCAAATTGCGCGCCGCGGCATCATCCGGTCGTTTCAGATCTCTGCTACGTTTCCGCATCTGACGGTTCTTGAAAACGTACGCATCGGGCTGCAGCGACAGCTGGGTAACTCTTACCACTTCTGGCGCTCCGAGCGCGTGCTCGATTCTTTGAACGGACGGGCCATGGAACTGCTCGATACCGTGGGCCTGACCGAGCTCGCCGACACGATCACGGTTGAGCTGTCCTACGGGCGCAAGCGCGCGCTTGAAATCGCCACAACACTTGCGATGGCGCCTGAGCTCATGCTGCTCGATGAACCCACGCAGGGCATGGGCCATGAGGACGTCGACCGGGTCACCGAACTGATTAAAAAGGTCAGCGCCAATCGCACCATCCTGATGGTCGAGCACAACATGGGCGTGGTGGCCCGCATCGCGAACACCATCACCGTGCTACAGCGCGGCCAGGTCATCGCCGAGGGGCCGTATGAGGTGGTCTCGCAGAACCCGCAGGTGCTTGAAGCCTACATGGGCAGTGCCGACACCGAACTGAAGGGCGCCCATGGCTGATACCGGACGTGAGCTGTTGCGGCTGTCTGATGTGCACGCTTGGTACGGCGAATCGCACATCCTGCACGGAATCAATCTCCACGTGAATCAGGGCGAGGTGGTCACGCTGCTCGGCCGCAATGGCGCCGGCCGCACCACCACACTCAAATCAATCCTGGGGCTCGTCGGCCGTCGAAGCGGTTCCGTCATGGTGAACGGCGTCGAAACCGTAACGATGCCGCCGCATCCAATCGCCCGGTTGGGCATTGGTTACTGCCCGGAAGAACGCGGCATTTTTGCCAGCCTGTCCTGCGAAGAAAACCTGCTGTTGCCGCCGGTGGTTGCGCAAGGCGGCATGTCGGTTGAAGAGATCTACACGCTGTTTCCGAACCTGCGCGAGCGCCGCGCAAGTCCAGGCACCCGGTTGTCAGGCGGCGAGCAGCAGATGCTGTCGGTCGCGCGAATTCTTCGCACTGGTGCCAATCTGCTGCTGCTGGATGAAATTTCTGAAGGCCTTGCCCCGGTCATCGTTCAGGCGCTCGGCCGCGCAATTCGAATGCTGCGGGAAAAAGGCTTCACCACGGTGATGGTTGAGCAGAACTTTCGGTTTGCTGCACCGCTCGCTGACCGCTTCTACATTATTGAGCACGGCCAGGTCGTTGAAACCTTCGCCGCGCATGAACTCGAGGCAAAGGCCGATACGCTGAAGACCTACCTGGGTGTTTGAAATCGATTCGTTCACTGACTTATTCCAAGGAGACAACCCATGAAAATTCGACAGGTTCTGCGCAGTTCGATCGCCGCCGCCGCGGTCGCGCTCGCCTGGCCCGCCGCACAGGCGCAAATTTCCGATGGCGTGATCAAAATCGGCGTGCTGTCCGACATGTCCAGCCTCTACACAGACATCTCAGGTCGCGGCTCGGAACTCGCCGCGCGGATGGCAGTTGAAGACTTTGGCGCCGCTCGTAAAGGCATGAAGGTCGAAATCGTTTCAGCCGACCACCAGAACAAGCCCGATGTCGGCTCGCAGATTGCCAACCAGTGGTACGACGTCGACAAGGTCGATGCGATCGTTGACCTGCCCACCTCGTCGGTGGCGCTGGCGGTCAATGAGATCACGCGCAAGAAAGGGAAAGCCCTCCTGGTATCCGGCGCGGCGACCTCGGATCTCACCGGTAAGGCCTGTTCGCCTAACACGATTCACTGGACTTACGACACCTGGATGCTCGCCAACGGCACCGGCAACGCGATCGTGAAAACCGGCGGCGACAGCTGGTTCTTCCTTACTGCTGACTACGCCTTCGGACATGCGCTCGAGCGCGATACCGAAGCGGTCGTGCAGAAAAACGGCGGCAAGGTGTTGGGTAAAGTCCGGCACCCGCTCAACACCCAGGACTTCTCATCATTCCTGCTGCAGGCGCAGGCATCGAAGGCAAAAATAGTGGGCCTTGCCAATGCGGGCGGCGACACCACCAACGCCATCAAGCAGGCGGCCGAATTCGGCATCGTGCGGCGCGGCCAGAACCTGGCTGGACTGCTGGTGTTCATCTCCGATGTTCATTCGCTTGGCCTTCAAACCGCCCAGGGGCTTATCTTCACCGAGACGTTTTACTGGGATATGAACGACCAGACCCGTGCGTTCGCCAAGCGCTTCGCACCAGCCAACCGCGGCATTCAGCCGACCATGGTGCATGCGGGCGTTTACTCTGCCGTACTCCATTACTTGAAAGCAATTGAGTCAAGCAAAACCGACGACGGTAGCAAAGTCATCGCCGAAATGAAGCGCCTGCCCACCGACGATCCGCTGTTTGGCAAAGGCTCAATTCGCGCTGATGGCCGCAAGATCCACCCTGCGTATCTGGTCGAAGTGAAGAAGCCCGCTGAGTCCAAAGGCCCGTGGGATTACCACAAGATCCGCGCCACGATTCCGGCTGAAGAAGCCTTCCGGCCGATGGATCAGGGCGGCTGTCCGATGGTCAAGTAACCCCGTTCATCACGCCTCACAGATCACCGTAGCCCCGCCCCACGCACGATGGAAATCTTCGGAATTCCGATTCAGGCTCTGTTCGGACAGTTGTTGATCGGACTGATCAACGGCTCGTTCTATGCGCTGCTGTCGCTGGGCCTCGCGGTGATCTTTGGGCTACTGAACATCATCAATTTCACCCATGGCGCCCAGTACATGCTGGGCGCGTTCTGCTCGTATCTGCTGCTGAACAAGCTCGGTGTCGGCTACTGGTGGTCGCTGCTGATCGCACCGATCATCGTGGGTGCCAGCGGCATGCTCATCGAGCGGCTGATGCTGGCACGGCTTTACAAGCTTGACCATCTGTATGGGCTGCTGCTGACCTTTGGCCTCGCCCTGATCATTCAGGGTCTCTTTCGCAATGAATTTGGCTCGTCAGGCCTGCCGTATCGGGTACCCGCCGAGCTCACCGGCGGCCAGAATCTTGGCTTCATGTTCCTGCCCAACTATCGCGGCTGGGTCGTGGTGACCTCGCTGGTCGTGTGCCTAGTCACCTGGTACGTCATCGAGCGCACGAAACTGGGTGCCTATCTGCGGGCCGCCACTGAAAACCCGCAGCTGGTGCAGGCCTTCGGAATTAATGTGCCCCGAATGATCACGCTCACCTATGGGTTTGGTGTGGCGCTTGCCGCCTTCGCTGGCGTGATGGCTGCGCCCATTTACCAGGTCAATCCCCTGATGGGCGCTGATCTGATCATCGTGGTGTTCGCCGTAGTCGTCATCGGCGGCATGGGTTCCATCATGGGAGCCATCGTTACCGGCTTCGGCCTCGGCATCATCGAGGGTCTGACCAAGGTGTTTTATCCGGAAGCGTCGAACACCGTGATCTTCATCATCATGGCAATCGTGCTGCTGGTGAAGCCCGCTGGTCTGTTTGGCACGCAGAAGTAACAGGGCACCGCCGATGAGCACTTCGCCCCTCTCCGCAAACCCGGCCTCTGATGGCAGCCGCGCGCAGCTGATTGCGTTCGCCGTCATGGTGGCGGTGCTGCTGATTGCACCGATCTGGGTGTACCCGATCTTCATGATGAAGGTGATGTGCTTTGCGTTGTTCGCCTGCGCATTCAACCTGCTGATCGGCTTTGGCGGCTTGCTGTCTTTCGGTCATGCCATGTTCCTGGGCTCGGCGGGCTACGTGTCGGCCTGGTGCGCGAAATCGCTGGGCCTGACACCTGAACTCTCGATTCTTGCGGGCACGCTTGCGGCCACCCTGGTGGCAATCGTGTCGGGCCTGCTCGCCATTCGGCGCCAGGGCATTTATTTCGCCATGATCACGCTGGCACTCGCGCAGATGATCTTCTTCTTCTGCCTGCAGGCGCCCTTCACCGGCGGCGAAGACGGCATTCAGGCGGTGCCGCGTGGCAAGCTCTTCGGTCTCATTGATCTCACCAGCAACACTGCAATGTACGGCCTGGTGCTGGTGATTTTTCTGGGCGCATTCCTGCTGATCTGGCGAATCGTGCACTCGCCCTTCGGGCAGGTGCTCAAGGCTGTTCGCGAAAACGAAGCGCGTGCGATTTCGCTCGGCTATGACACCGACCGCTACAAGCTCTTCGCCTTCATTTTGTCGGGCACCCTCTCAGGACTTGCTGGCGCCACCAAGGCGCTGGTGTTTCAGCTGGCGTCGCTCACCGACGTGCACTGGACGATGTCCGGCGAGGTTGTACTGATGACACTGGTGGGCGGACTGGGCACGCTGTTCGGCCCGGTCGTGGGTGCTGCTGTCATCATCTCCATGCAAAACTACCTGGCGCAGTTCGGCGCATGGGTCACCGTGATTCAGGGCGTGATCTTCGTCATCTGCGTGCTCGCTTTCCGGCGTGGCATCATCGGCGAGATCGCCCATGCGATCCGCAAGCCCCTCTGATCGCGCAGCGCCCCGCAGCGTCGATATCCTGATCGCAGGCGCCGGCGTGATGGGCGCCGCCACCGCGTACTGGCTATCCCGACACGACCCCGCGCTTTCAATCCTGCTGGTTGAGCGCGACCCCGCCTTTACACACGCTTCATCCAGCCTGTCGGCCAGTTCAATTCGCCAGCAGTTCACCACACCGGTCAACATCGCGCTGTCAGCGTTTGGCATCGCATTTTTACGCGAGGCATCCTCGGGGTCGGGGCATTCGAACTGGTCGGGCCCCGCGATCGAATTGGGGCTCACTGAACCCGGTTACCTGTACCTCGCAACGCCCGAGCAGGAAGCGGGCTTACGAGCCGCGCATGAGATCCAGCGCGCGAACAACGCCGCGGTGGCCTTGCTGTCGCGGGCGGCCTTGAACGAGCGCTTCCCCTGGCTATCAACCGATGGCCTTGCGCTGGGCTCGCTGGGCCTCTCAGGCGAGGGCTGGTTCGACGGGCCCGCGCTGCACCGGGCGCTTCTTGGCCGCGCGCGCGCGGAAGGCACAACACTCGCGGCGGCCGAGGTAACGGGCATCGAGTTGGATCAACGCCCAGGCGCCGACTCAGCCCGGGTAGCCACGGTACGGCTGTCCAACGGTGAGCATGTGCAGTGCGGCCAGTTCGTCAACGCCGCAGGCCCCTGGTCAGGCGCCATCGCTGCAATGGCCGGCATTGATCTGCCGGTGGTTGCAAGCCGCCGGACGGTGTTTGTGTTGTCATGTCCCTCACCACTTGCTGGGTGCCCGCTGCTGATCGATCCCTCGGGCTTCTGGCTCCGCCCCGAAGGTCGGTATCTGATCACGGGCTGTCCGCCGCTCGACGTGTCCGACAACCTGCCGCTCGATCCGGACTGGCGAGAGCTCGACCATGCGGCCTGGGAGCGGCTTGCGCGCCGCATTCCCTCACTCGAAGCAATGCGAGTCGAACGCGCGTGGGCGGGGTATTACGAGATGAATCGATTCGACCACAACGCCATCATCGGGCCCCACCCCGCGATCAGCAACTTCTGGATGATCTGCGGCTTTTCAGGGCACGGCATGCAGCACGCCCCGGGCGCAGGCCTCGCGCTGTCGGAGTGGATGCTTGAGGGCGCGCCACGCACGATTGATGTGCGCGCGCTCGGGTATACACGACTCGAGCGTGGCGAGCGACTTCCCGAGCTTAACGTGATCGGCTGAAGAACGCTGCGTTCAGCCCGCTCCGATGTCGAACACAACGCCCTGCGCAAGCGGCAGACTGGTGCCGAAATTGATGGTGTTGGTGGTACGCCGCATGTAGGCCTTCCATGCATCCGAGCCCGACTCGCGACCGCCACCCGTCTGCTTGTCGCCGCCAAACGCGCCGCCAATCTCGGCACCCGACGTGCCCAGATTGACATTGGCAATGCCGCAGTCGGACCCGGTAGCGCTCAGAAAGCGCTCGGCCTCCTGCAGATCGCGCGTAAAAATCGCCGATGACAACCCCTGCGGCACATCGTTGTTGAGCGAAATCGCCTTATCAAGCGAGTCATAGCCCATCGCATAAAGAATTGGCGCAAAGGTTTCTTCCCGAACTAGTTCGGTCTGGGCAGGCATGCGCACCAACGCAGGCTCGGCGTACCAGGCATTCGGAAATCGCTCGGCTAGCCGGCGCTCGCCGCCCGACACCACCCCGCCATCCGCACGCGCCTGCGCAAGCGCGCGCCGCATCGACTCAAAGGCGGGCTGATCGACCAGCGGTCCGACCAGGGTACCGGGATCAAAGGGGTTTCCTACCAGCAGACTGCGGCGCGCGCGCTCGAGCCCGTCAAGCAGGCGATCACGAACCGAGTGATGGACGATCAGGCGTCGGGTGGTGGTGCAGCGCTGACCAGCAGTGCCCCAGGCACCGAAGGCCAGTCCCCGAAGCGCCAGATCAAGGTCGGCTGATGGCGCCACAATGACCGCGTTGTTTCCACCCAGCTCGAGCAGCGATCGGCCAAGCCGTGCAGCCACGCGCGGCGCGACATCCCGGCCCATCCGCGTGCTGCCGGTGGCAGAGACCAGCGCAATACCGCGGTGCTCGGCCATCGCACGACCCAGCGACGCGCGGCCCAGCCCGACCTGCACCAGATCGCGCAGCATCTGGCGCTCTGCCTCGCCCGACGCGCGTGCGAGCGCGAAGCGATCACAGGCCTGAGCAAACAATGCATGGACCGCCAGTGCGGTGAGTGGTGTCTTTTCAGACGGTTTCCACAACACCGGATTGCCGCAAACCAGCGCCAGTGCGGCGTTCCAGGACCAGACCGCCACCGGAAAATTGAAGGCCGTGATCACGGCTACCGGCCCAAGTGGCAGCCACTGCTCCATCATCCGATGATCGGGACGCTCGGAGGCAATCGTGAGCCCATGCAACTGCCGCGACAGGCCGACCGCGAAGTCACAGATGTCGATCATTTCCTGAACTTCGCCAGCAGCCTCGCTGGGGATCTTGCCTGCTTCGATGCAGACCAGCTCAGCGAGCGCCGCCTTGCGGATGCGCAGCACCTCGCCCAGGATGCGAACCAGCTCGCCGCGCTGCGGCGCAGGAACCGTCGCCCAACGCGCAAACGCCTGGCGGGCACGCGCGGCCGCTTCATCAACCCAGTGGTCTTCATGCATCGCAAGTTGGGCGATGACCGCGCCATCAACCGGAGACCGCACCGTGAGGCGCTCGGAATTGGCCGACGGCGCCTGCTGCGCCACGTTCAGCTCGCTCAGCAATGCTGCGGTCCGGCCTGCGATATCAATCATGGTGTTGAACCTCCTGAACCAGGCTCGCGAAGCGCCGCCTGATAGACAAGCTGGGCGGCAACGGCATCCTCGATTGCGAGCCCCAGCGACTTGAAGATGACGGGCTGACCGGCAGCCGGACGCGGCACGCGGTTGAGCAGGATTTCTCCCAGTTCGGCGTAGACGCTTGCGCCGGACATAATGACATCGCCCGACTCTTTGAGCGCGGCCTCGCGCTGGTCCGCAATCACGGGATGGCGCATCGCCTCATCATCGAGCTCGCGCCAGCTCGATCGGGGTGCGCCCACCGCCGCAACCATCGCATCGGGTAAAAGCCAGCGACCCGCAAGAATCGGCTCGACGGCGTTGCTGAGCGTGCAGACAATGTGCGCGCCGCGAACCGCCTGCTCAGCGCTTTGGCAGGGTATGCCGCCAATATCGCTTGCACAGCGCTGCACATTGCCCGGGTCGCGACTCCAGACCCGGATCTCGCGAATGGGTCGCACACGCTTGAGCAGGCGGGCGTGGCTGCGCGCCAGCACACCGCTACCGAGAAAAGCCACCACCGACGCATCGGGCCTTGCGAGCGCATCCACCGCAACCGCAGTGGCTGCGGCGGTTCGCAGCGCGGTCAGTGCAGAGGCCTCGATGACCGCAAGCACGGCCCCGCTATCGGGCGCCATCAGCAGCACGGTGGCCATCAGCGTGGGCTGGCCGCGCGCGGCGTTGTCAGGCACCAGCGTGATCAGCTTGGTGGCAAGCGCATCGCCGATCTGCGCGGGCTTCAGAAACAACAGACCCGGCGGCTGCGACGGATCGATGTCGGGCGACGGCCCAAACGGCATCACAGCCCGCAGCGGCTGGTTGACGCGCCCAGCCGACAGCTGCTTCAGCGCCTGCGCCACCGCAGCAATCAGCGCATCGGGATC